>NZ_CP107841.1:1800000-2100000 GCF_036346855.1 Streptomyces europaeiscabiei | reverse complement strand
CGCGGCGGCCGCGCCTCCGCACCCCGGCGGCGAAGCCCCGGCGCAGCGCACCATCCAGGCCGCCCCCGGCGACGTGACCAGCTCCCGCCCGGTCACCGAGCCGACGGACACCACCAAGCGCTGACGCAAGGCCGGACGAGACTTCCGGCCTGCCGCACGAGATGAGGACGTGGGTTGCTCAAGTCTGCCCGCAAAACGGAGAAGGACAAGGATCCCGAGGGGCGGATGCCCCTCGTGGAACACCTTCGCGAGCTCCGCAACCGGCTCGGCAAGGCGATGCTGGCCATCGTGGTGGCCTCGGTGGTGGGTCTGGTCTTCTACCAGGAGATCATCAACTTCCTCACCCGGCCCGTCCAGGAGGCCGTCGGCTGCACGCGGGACTTCACGGAGCTCGCCAAGGAGAGCAAGGGAGCCTGCGGCAACATCACGATGTCGGGTCTGATGGGCCCGTTCACGCTGATGATCAAGGTGTCCCTGACGGCCGGTGTGGTCATCGCCAGCCCGGTCTGGCTCTATCAGCTCTGGGCCTTCATCGCGCCCGGTCTGCACCGGCACGAGAAGCGCTACTCGATGGCGTTCGTGGCCGCGGGCTTCCCCCTCTTCATGGTGGGCGCCTACTTCTCGTACCACGTGCTGCCCGCGGCTGCCGAGGTCCTGCTCGACTTCACTCCTGACAACGCAGTGAACCTGCTGCCCCTGGACGAGCTGCTGGACCTCGTGACCCGCATGGTGATCGTCTTCGGGCTCTCCTTCGAGCTTCCGCTCGTGCTGGTCATGTTGAACATGACCGGCATGGTCACGGGAAAACGAATGCTGAGCTGGTGGCGCGCCATGATCATGGGTGTCACCGTCTTCGCCGCGTTCGCCACGCCGACCGTCGACCCGGTCTCGATGCTCTCGCTCGCCGCGCCGATCATCGCGCTCTACTTCGTGGCCACCGGGTTCTCCCTGCTGAACGACAAGCGCAGGCGACAGCGCGAGGCGCTAGGCCCCGCCGACGACGAGGCCTCCGAGCTGGACCTCACCCCCGAGGACGTCGGCGAGATCGAGAGCGTGTCGGCGAGCCGGGCGCTCCCCGCGCAGGCGGAGTCCGAGCGGGAACGGATCAACGGTTACGACGACGTCACCTGAGCACCGGCCACCGCGCCGGATGCGACGACGACAGCAGGCCCCACCGAAGGTTCTCGGTGGGGCCCCTGCCGTTCTCGGACTCCTTTTCGGACGGAAGGCGGTCCGGATCTCGACGGTGGCACGATCCGGATAATGATCGTCCTGTTGTCAGTGGGGGCCGGTAGTCTCGAAAGCACGATGACAGAGGACCTCTCACCGGCCGAGCGATACGCGGCAGCCCGCAAGCGCGCTGCCGAGCAGGCCACCGCTCTCGCCGACTTCCGCGCGATGTACGACTTCGGTCTCGACCCCTTCCAGATCGAGGCCTGCCAGGCGCTGGAGACGGGCAAGGGCGTCCTGGTGGCCGCCCCGACCGGCTCGGGCAAGACGATCGTCGGCGAGTTCGCCGTCCACCTCGCCCTCGCGCAGGGCAAGAAGTGCTTCTACACGACACCCATCAAGGCGCTGTCGAACCAGAAGTACGCAGACCTGTGCCGCCGCTACGGGGCCGACAAGGTCGGCCTGCTCACCGGCGACAACAGCGTCAACTCCGACGCCCCCGTGGTCGTGATGACCACCGAGGTGCTGCGGAACATGCTGTACGCGGGTTCCCAGACGCTTCTCGGCCTCGGGTACGTGGTCATGGACGAGGTGCACTACCTCTCCGACCGCTTCCGGGGCGCCGTCTGGGAAGAGGTGATCATCCACCTGCCCGAGTCGGTCACCCTCGTCTCCCTCTCGGCCACCGTGTCGAACGCGGAGGAGTTCGGCGACTGGCTGGACACCGTACGAGGCGACACCGATGTGATCGTCTCCGAACACCGGCCCGTGCCGCTGTTCCAGCACGTGCTCGCCGGACGGCGGATGTACGACCTCTTCGAGGAGGGCGAGGGCAACAAGAAGGCAGTCAACCCCGACCTCACGCGCATGGCGCGCATGGAGGCCAGCCGCCCCTCCTACCAGGACCGCCGACGCGGCCGCGCCATGCGCGAGGCCGACCGTGAGCGCGAGCGCAGACAGCGCTCCCGGATCTGGATCCCGAGCCGCCCCGAGGTCATCGAACGGCTCGACTCCGAAGGCCTGTTGCCCGCCATCACCTTCATCTTCAGCCGCGCCGCCTGCGAGGCCGCGGTCCAGCAGTGCCTGTACGCGGGCCTCCGGCTGAACGACGACGACGCCCGGCTCCGGGTCCGCGCCCTGGTCGAGGAGCGCACGGCGTCCATCCCGAACGAGGACCTCCATGTCCTCGGCTACTACGAGTGGTTGGAGGGCCTGGAGCGCGGCATCGCGGCCCACCACGCGGGCATGCTGCCGACGTTCAAGGAGGTCGTCGAGGAACTCTTCGTACGCGGCCTGGTCAAGGCCGTGTTCGCCACGGAGACCCTCGCGCTCGGCATCAACATGCCCGCCCGCTCGGTGGTGTTGGAGAAGCTGGTCAAGTGGAACGGCGAGCAGCACGCCGACATCACACCGGGTGAGTACACGCAGTTGACGGGGCGCGCCGGTCGGCGCGGCATCGACGTCGAGGGCCATGCGGTGGTGCTGTGGCAGCGCGGCATGAACCCCGACCATCTGGCCGGGCTCGCGGGCACCCGTACGTATCCGCTGCGCTCCAGCTTCAAGCCGTCGTACAACATGGCGGTCAACCTCGTCGAACAGTTCGGCCGGCACCGCTCGCGGGAACTGCTGGAGACGTCCTTCGCGCAGTTCCAGGCCGACAAGTCGGTCGTCGGGATCTCCCGTCAGGTGCAGCGCAACGAGGAGGGGCTGGAGGGCTACGAGGAGTCCATGACCTGCCACCTCGGGGACTTCGAGGAGTACGCGCGTCTGCGGCGGGAACTGAAGGACCGCGAGACCGACCTGGCGAAGCAGGGCGCGGCCCAGCGGCGGGCCGAGGCGGCCGTCGCGCTGGAGAAGCTGAAGCCGGGCGATGTCATCCATGTCCCGACCGGCAAGTACGCGGGTCTGGCGCTGGTGCTGGACCCCGGGCTGCCCGCGGGGCGGTCCAACGGCCACCGTGGGTTCGAGCAGCACGACGGGCCGCGCCCGCTGGTGCTGACCGCCGAGCGGCAGGTCAAGCGGTTGGCGTCCATGGACTTCCCGGTGCCGGTGGAGGCTCTGGAGCGGATGCGGATCCCGAAGTCCTTCAACCCGCGTTCGCCCCAGTCGCGGCGGGATCTGGCGTCGGCGCTGCGCACCAAGGCCGGGCATCTCGTGCCCGACCGCAACCGCAGGCGGAGGGCCGCCGCCGCGGACGACCGTGAGATCGCCCGGCTGCGTGCCGAGCTGCGGGCGCATCCGTGCCACGGGTGCAACGACCGTGAGGACCACGCGCGTTGGGCCGAGCGCTACTACCGGCTCAAGCGGGACACCGCGCAACTGGAGCGGCGCATCGAGGGCCGTACCAACACGATCGCGCGGACCTTCGATCGCATCGTCGCCCTGCTGACCGAGCTGGACTACCTGCGGGCCGACGAGGTCACCGAGCACGGGAAGCGGCTCGCGCGGCTCTACGGCGAGCTGGATCTACTGGCGAGCGAGTGTCTGCGGGCGGGTGTCTGGGAGGGGTTGGGGCCTGCCGAGCTTGCCGCGTGCGCATCTGCTCTGGTGTACGAGGCTCGGGCCGCGGACGATGCGATGGCACCGAAGCTGCCGTCCGGGAACGCCAAGGCCGCGCTGGGGGAGATGGTGCGGATCTGGGGACGGCTGGACGCGCTGGAGGACGAGTTCCGGATCACGCAGAGTGAAGGGGTGGGGCAGCGTGAGCCCGACCTCGGCTTCGCCTGGGCCGCGTACATGTGGGCCTCGGGGTCGGGGCTCGACGAGGTCCTGCGGGAGGCGGACATGCCGGCGGGGGATTTCGTGCGCTGGTGCAAGCAGGTGATCGATGTGCTGGGGCAGGTCTCGGCGGCGGCGCCGACCGGGTCGAGCGTCGGAAAGAGTGCGCGTAAGGCTGTGGAGGGGCTGTTGAGGGGGGTTGTGGCCTACTCGTCGGTGGGGTGAGGGTTCGCCCGGCGAGGGTGGGGCGGGTGGTTTCGGCGGGTGCGGGTGGGGTGTGGCTGGTCGCGCAGTTCCCCGCGCCCCTGAAAGACAACAGCTTGCCCGCGCCCCCTGATGGCAAGGGTGTGCCCGCGTCCCCGGGAAGGGCTAGAGCCGACGGGTGTCGCCGGGGAGACGTGAGCGGGCCGGCGTCCCCCGGGAAGGCAAGTGCAGGCTGGCGCCCGTGGGAAGGGCAAGAGCCCGACGGGTGTCTCCGAGAAGGACAAGAGCTGGCCGGTGCCCCTGGGAAGGGCAAGAGTCGGCGGGTGTCCCCGGGGAGACACGAGCCGGACGGCGTCCCCCGGAAGGCGAGCGTCGGCCGGTGCCCGTGAGAAGGGCAAGAGTGGGTGGGCGTCTCCGGGGAGGATGGGGAGAGTCGGCCGACGCTCCCGCGAGGGCGTGAGGCTGTCTGCGCTCGCCTTGGGTGAGAGGCGTGGGGCGTTGCTCAGTGGGTCAGGTATCTCCGCCAGCCGCCGTACTCCGTGATGTCCGGGGCGTCCTGCAAGGCGCCGGGCTCGCAGAGGAAACCCGGGGCCCGGGTGCCGTCGGACAGTTCGATGGAGCCCAGGGTCATGGGGCGGGGGAGGGTGGTCAGGAGGCGGCCCAGGCCCTCGGGCGGGAGGCGCCAGATCTCGGCTTCGACGGGGGCGCCGCCTTCGCCCACGTGGACCAGGCCCGGCTTCGGCGGGGTCGTGCGGAGCGCGTGGAGGCGGTAGACGGGGGCCGTGGTGGTCGTCTGCTCCAGGTGGGCGCCCAGGGACAGGAGCTGAGGGTTCAGGGGTTGGCCCGAGAGGTGGGCGCCCACGACCGCCAGGCGGGTCCCCGGCTGGAGGAGGGCGGCGACGCGGGCCAGGCGGTCGTCCGTGAAGGCCGGGCCGATCAGCATGACGCCGAAGGGGAGGCCGTTCACCTCGCCCGCGGGGACGGCGACGGCCGCCAGGTCGAAGAGGTTCGTGGAGTTGGTGAAACGGCCCAGGCGGGCGTTCGCGCCCAGCGGGTCGGCGGCGACCTCGGCGAGCGTCGGGTGGCCCGGTGCCGTCGGCAGCAACAGGGCGTCCGCGTCGGCCAGTTCGGCGAGGGCACGGGTGCGCAGGGCTGCCAGCCGGTCCTGGTCGGCGAAGAGCAGGTGGGCCGGGATGTCGCGGGCCCGGGTGATGATGCCGGCGACCGTGGGGTCGAGGGAGTCGACGCCGTCCGCGATCGCCTTGTCGACGAAGCTCCCGACCGCCGTGTAGCGCTCGGCCACGAACGCGCCCTGGTAGAGCATGGCCGCGGCCTCGGTGAAGGGGGTGAGGTCGAGGGGACGTACGTCCGCGCCCGCGGCCGTGAGGCGGGTCACCACCGCCTCGTACGCCTGCGCCCAGCCCTCGTCCAGTTCGCCCAGCTGTTCGCGTGGCGGGACGGCGACGCGCCACGGGCCCGGGACGCGCTGGGGGAGGGGCGGGAGGGTGCGGTCGGGCGGGGAGGACATGTGGGCGAGGGCCTGTTCGGCCTCCGGGAGGGTGCGGGCGAACACCGTGACGCAGTCGATCGAGGCGCAGGCCGGGACCACGCCGGTCGTGGGGACCAGGCCTCGGGTGGGCTTCAGGCCGACGATGCCGTTGAAGGCGGCGGGGACCCTGCCGGAGCCGGCCGTGTCGGTGCCGAGCGCGAAGTCGACGATACCGAGCGCCACCGCCACGGCCGAGCCGGAGCTGGAGCCGCCGCTGATGCGGGACGGGTCGTGGGCGCCTCGGACGGCGCCGTGCGGGGAGCGGGTGCCGACGAGGCCCGTGGCGAACTGGTCCAGGTTGGTGGTGCCGAGGACGAGGGCGCCGGCCTCGCGGAGGCGGGCGACCACGGGCGCGTCGGCGTCGGGGATGTACGCGTAGGCCGGGCAGCCGGCGGTCGTGGGGAGGCCGTGGACGTCGATGTTGCCCTTCGCGGCGAAGAGGCGGCCGGCGAGGGGGAGGTGGGTGCCTGCGGCCAGGCGGGCGTCGATGGCGCGGGCCTCGGCCTCCACCTCGGGCTGGGGGCGTAGGTCGATCCAGATCTCGGGGCGGTTCACGGCGTCGATGCGGGCGTAGGCCATGCGGACTCTGGTGAGGACGGGGGTGGGGGACTGTGGCATCTGTGCTCCTGGGTGGGTGCTGTGGTCGGCTGCGGGGCGGAGGGGGTGCGTGTGGGTTGTTCGCCCCGCCGCCCCTACCCGTCCCTCCCTCACTCTCGGCTTCGCTCGAGCGGGAGGTGCCCCCATCCAGGGGCTGTGCCCCTTCGACCACCTCGACCACCTCGACCACCTCGGGCGCCTTGGGCGCCTTGGGGGGCGGGGGGTTCGGAGTCGTGGGCGGGTGCGGGGTTCGGTGGGGCTCGTCGCGCAGTTCCCCCGCGCCCCTGGCGGGGCTAGGTGTCGGCCGGAGCCAGGATGAGTAGGGGGGTGCCCGCGTCCACCTGGGTGCCCGGGCTGGTCAGGATCTGGTCGACTGTGCCGTCCACGGGGGAGCGGACGCGGGACTCCATCTTCATTGCCTCCAGGGTCAGCAGGGGCTGGCCGGTGGTCACCAGGTCGCCCGGGCGCACGTTCACCTGCCAGACCGACGCGGTGAACTCGGCCTCGATCAGATGGCTGCCCTCGGGGACGTGCACCTCCGCCGGGGTGGCCGGAGGCGTGGACACCACCTCCGCCCTCGTGAACTCGCCGGCCGCTTCCCAGGCCGCCCGCTCCGCCGCGAAGGCGGTCCGCTGCCTCGTTCCGAACTCGGCGATGGAGTCGGCGTGTTCCGTGAGGAAGGTCTGGTGGGCGGCCAGGGAGAAGGTGCCGTGCTCCACGCGCGGCACGAAGCGGCCCGACACGATGTCCGCGCGGAGGGCCAGTAGTTCGTCGGCGTCCACCGGGTACCACTTGATGCGGTCGAAGAAGCGGAGCAGCCAGGGGGAGCCGGGCTCGAACGCGCCGCGTTGCTGCCACGGCGACCAGACCTGCGTGGTGCGGCCGACGAACTGGTAGCCGCCGGGGCCCTCCATGCCGTAGACGCACAGGTACGCCCCGCCGATGCCGACCGAGTTCTCGGCGGTCCAGGTGCGGGCCGGGTTGTACTTCGTCGTCACCAGGCGGTGGCGGGGGTCCAGCGGGGTCGCGACCGGGGCGCCCAGGTAGACGTCGCCCAGGCCCAGGACCAGGTACTCCGCGTCGAAGACCGTGTCGTAGACGTCGGTCACCGAGTCCAGGCCGTTGACGCGCCGGATGAACTCGATGTTCCAGGGGCACCAGGGCGCGTCGTCGCGGACGCCCGCCATGTAGCGGGCGATGGCCTCACGGGTCGCGGGGTCGTCCCAGGAGAGGGGGAGGTGGATCGTGCGGGAGGGGACGACCAGTTCGTCCGCCGGGGGGAGGGACGTCACGATCTGCCGTACCCGGGTGAGGAGTTCGGGCTGTGGGAGGACCGCCGGGGCCGTCTGGATCTGGAGGGAGCGGATGCCGGGGGTGAGGTCGGTGACGCCGTCGAGGCACGCTTCGGAGATCGCCTCCATCAGGGCGTGCACCCGCATGCGCAGCGCCAGGTCGAGTTGCATGGGGCCGAACTCGACGAGGAGGTTGTCGTCGCCGCTGCGGCGGTAGGTCACGTCGCCGTCGCGGGCCAGGACGCCGCCGTCGACGATCGCGGGGCGGGGCGAGGCGTCGTCCGCCACCGGTAGGAAGCGGACCGTGTCCCCCGGGCGCAGCTGGCCGAGCTTCCAGCGCTCGGTGGAGGCGACGGTGGCCGGGCAGACGAAGCCGCCGAGGGAGGGGCCGTCGGGGCCCAGGAGAACCGGCATGTCGCCGGTGTAGTCGACGGCGCCGACCGAGTACGGGGTGTCGTGGATGTTGGAGGGGTGCAGGCCGGCCTCGCCGCCGTCGGTGCGGGCCCAGCGGGGCTTGGGGCCGACCAGCCGTACGCCGGTGCGGGCCGAGTTGAAGTGGACCTTCCAGTCGGCCGCGTAGAACTCGTGGATGTCCTCCTCGGTGAAGAACTCCGGTGCCGCGTGCGGGCCTTCGAGGGCGGCCACCTGCCAGGAGGAGGTGAACGGCGGGCGGGCCCCCGGCGGGACCGGGTGACCTCCGGCTGTGACCGCTCCGCCGTGCAGCACGTCGCCGGTCCGCAGTGCCCGGCCGCCGTGGCCGCCGAAGCGGCCCAGGGTGAAGGTGGCCGCGCTGCCGAGGAACGACGGGACGTCCAGGCCGCCGCCCGCGAAGAGGACGTAGGTGCGCAGTCCTTGTTCCGTGGGGGCGCCGACGGCCAGGACGGCTCCTGCGGGTACCGTCACCGGCTCCCACTGCGCGACCGGTGAGCCGTCCACGGTCACCTGGGCGGGGGCGCCCGACACACAGACCGTGGTGGCGTGGGTGAAGCGGAGCGACGGCCCCTGGAGAGTGCATTCGAGACCGGGGGCGCCCTCGGGGTTGCCGAGGGCCCGGTTGCCGAGGCGGAAGGAGAGGTCGTCCATGGGGCCGCAGGGCGGGACGCCGACCTGCCAGTAGCCCCTGCGGCCGGGCCAGTCCTGGACGGTGGTGAGGGTGCCGCCGGCGACGACCTCGACGCGGGGGGTCGGGTCGGTCACGGTCGCGAGCGTGGCCGTGGAGTGGGCGGCCCGGCAAAAGTCCCGGTCGGCGAGGGCCGCCCGGACCAGGCCCAGGTTCGTCTCGATGCCGTCGACCCGGGTCCCGGCCAACGCCTCGTCCAGCCGGCGCAGGGCGTGGGCGCGGTCGGAGCCGTGCGCGACGACCTTGGCGAGCAGCGGGTCGTACGAGGTCGTGACCTCGGTGCCCGTCTCGACCCAGCCGTCCACGCGGACGTCCGGCGGGAACTCGACCCGGGTCAGCAGGCCCGCGCTCGGCCGGTGCGCACGGGAGGGGTCCTCGGCGTAGATCCGGGCCTCGACGGCGTGGCCGCGGGGTTGCGCCGGGGCCTGGACGACGGCGGAGTCGCCGCGGGCCAGGCGCAGCATCCAGGCGACGAGGTCGACGCCGTAGATCTCCTCGGTGACCGGATGTTCCACCTGGAGGCGGGCGTTGACCTCCAGGAAGTACGCCTCCTCGCGGGCGGCGTCGTAGACGAACTCGACGGTTCCGGCGGAGCGGTACTCCACGCTCGCGCACAGGTCGCGGGCGGAGGCGGTCAGCCGCTCGCGCACATGGTCGGGGAGGCCGGGCGCCGGGGCCTCCTCGACGACCTTCTGGTTGCGGCGCTGGAGGGAGCAGTCGCGGTCGCCGAAGGTGACGACGAGGCCGTCGCCGTCGCCGAAGACCTGCACCTCGACATGGCGGGCCCGCTCGACGAGGCGTTCGAGGTAGACGCCGGCGGAGGAGAAGGAGGCGGCGGCGACGCGCTGCACCCGCTCCCAGGCCTCGGTCAGTTCGGCGGCGGAGCGACAGGCAGACATGCCGATACCGCCGCCTCCGCCGGTGGCCTTGAGCATCACCGGGTAGCCGAGGGCCGAGGCCTGGTGGAGGGCTTCGGTGAGCGAGGGCAGCAGGTCGGTGCCGGGCAGGAGCGGGACGCCCGCGGCCTCGGCGGCCTCCCGTGCCGTGTGCTTCGCGCCGAACAGTTCCAGCTGGTCGGGGGTGGGGCCGACGAACACGATGTCCGCGTCCTCGCAGCGGCGGGCGAAGGCCGCGTCCTCGGAGAGGAAGCCGTAGCCGGGGTGGACGGCGCCCGCGCCCGTGTCCTTGGCTGCCTTCAGGATGAGGTCCGCGTCGAGGTACGACTCCTTCGCGGGTGCCGGGCCGAGCCGTACCGCCTCGTCGGCGAGCCGGACGTGGGCGGCGGCGCGGTCGGCGTCGGAGTACACGGCGACCGTCCGCAGGCCCAGTTCGCGGGCGGTGCGGATGATGCGGACGGCGATCTCGCCGCGGTTGGCGACCAGCAGGGTGTCGAAGGTCATGCGCCGGCTCCGGTGATCGTCATCTCCACCGCCGTCGGGTCGAAGCCGTTGCAGGGGTTGTTGATCTGGGGGCAGTTGGAGACCAGGACGAGCACGTCGCACTCGGCGCGCAGGGTCAGTGCGAGACCCGGGGCGGAGATGCCGTCGACGATGCCGAGAGTGCCGTCCTTCTCGACCGGCACGTTCATGTACCAGTTGATGTTCGACACGAGGTCGCGCTTGCCGAGGCCGTGCCGGGCGCCCTCCGCGAGGAAGTTGTCCACGCAGGCGTGCTGCGACCAGGTGTGGTGCCCGTACCGCAGGGTGTTCGACTCCTTGGAGCAGGCGCCGCCGACCGTGTCGTGGCGGCCCACGTCGTCGGCGACCACGGTCATCAGCGGGGTGTGCTCGTTGGACATCAGCACGCTGCCGGTGGTGAGGAAGATGCCGCCCTGCGCGTGGATGGTGTCGGGTGCGCTGTAGCGCACGGAGGTGTCGTGGGCGTCGTACACGAGAAAGTCGACGGCCTGGTTGCCGTGCAGATCGGTGAGGGTGAGGGTCTCACCGGCGCGTATCACGGACGACCAGGCGGCCCTGGCCGGAACGACGGTCTTCACCGAGGTGGCGGTCTTCACCGAAGTGGCGGTCTTCATGCGGTCTCCCTCGCGGCGATGAACTCGGCGGTGTTGAGGAAGGCGCGGTGGCCCTCGGGGGTGGCGTCCCACAGGGGGTCGCCGGGCCGGGTCGGCCCGGCGCGCCAGGCGAGCACCTCCAGTGGGGTGCTGACGTAGTCGGGGCGCGGGTCGGCAGGGTGCGGCACGTTGGCGATCAGTACGGTCACGTCCTGCTCGGCGCGCAGGGTCACGGCGGCGCCGGGGCCGGCGGAGCCGGTGAAGTCGAGGGTGCCGTCCTCGCGTACCTCCACGCCCTGGAAGAACGAGAGCGAGGGCGGGAGGTCCCGGGGTTCGAGGCCGTTCTTGGCGGCGGCCAGCTTGAACAGCTCGCGCCCGGCGGGCGAGGGGGACTGCGGGGTGCCGTCCCCGTACCGCTCGGTGTTGCGTACGAGGGTGGAGGTGCCGCACAGCGCGTCGTGGCGGCCGGAGGTGTCCGCGACGACCGAGGCGAGGACGCGGCCCTGGTCGGACAGGAGCAGGACGCCCTCGCCCAGGTAGGCGTTCCACTGGACCTTGACGGTGTCGGCGACGTTCAGCCGTTCCCAGGGGCGGTCGGCGTGGTGCAGGAGGAGATGTGCGCACGCGTCGCCGCGCAGGTCGGTGAGGCGGAACTCGGTGCCCCGGGCGAGCACCCTGTGGGTGTAGTTGCCGCCCGCCACCGTCTCCGCCCACACCAGGTGCTCCGCCTCGCAGGGCGGGGCCGGCCAGCGGCTCGCGGGCACCACGGGCATCGCCTCGGCCCGGGCGCCCTCCTGTGCGCGGGCGTGGTCGCGTGCTCCGTACGTCGTCGATGTCGCCATCGTGGGACCTCCGGGTGCGGCTGTATTTCTGTCGTGCGACAGAAATTAGGGGCGGGGCGGGTCGTCGCCATGTCCCTGGCGTTGCGGGGCAGTTACCGACCCCTCACGATGGTCGTGCCTCGTCAGGGGGCCGGGGAACCGTGCGACCGGTCGCAGCGGACGCGCGGGTGCCGTGTGCGAGGATCGAACACATGGGAAGCGCGGGCGGCACCGGTGGGCGGCGGGTCGGCAGGCCCCGGGCCGGAGGGCGGCCCGAGAGCGGACTGTCGCCCCGCGACGAACTGCGCGCGTCCGCCGCCGAGTTGTTCACGACGCAGGGCTACGCGGCCACCACCACCCGGGCCCTCGCCGAGCGCGCCGGAATGCGGCAGGCGTCCATGTACCACTACGTCTCCGGCAAGGAGGAGCTGCTCGCCGAGCTGCTGGAGTCCACGGTCACCCCGTCGCTCGCGTACGCCCGTGAACTCCTCGCCCGGGACGGCGCCCGCGCCGAGGAGCGGCTCCGGGAGCTGTGCCGCGCGGATGTCGCCCTGCTGTGCGGCGGCCCGCACAACCTCGGCGGGCTCTACCTCCTCCCGGAGGTCCGCACCGAACGCTTCGCCGGCTTCCATGCGGTACGGGCCGAACTCAAGGACGCGTACCGGCAGTTGATCGCGGCCACGGCCGCGGGCGGGGCGCTCGCCAAGACTGAGCTGGATCTGCGGACGGATCTCGTCTTCGGGCTGATCGAGGGCGTCATCCTCGTCCACCGCTCGGACCCCGACCGCCCGGTCTCCGCCTTCGCCGAGGCGACGGCGGACGCCGCGCTGCGCATCGTCGGCGTCTGAGGAAGGGCGTCCCCGACAGGCCGCCTCCGGCACCGGTTCACCTTGTCAAGGGGCACTTTTCGTACGCCTGTTCGTCGTCACGCACTGTGTGCGAATGGCGCCCCTGCGTGTAAATGACCAGAGCGTACTCCTGTCCCGAGGGCGATTTCAGTCGGTTGCTGAATATGACACAGCGATGATCCGGTCGGACTAAGCTCGCCCGCAGCGCACCGAGTTGAGATGTATTCGGGCGCTTGTTCCAAAAAATACCGAAGATCCAGTTTGATTCCCCGATGAACCCGAGCAAGCTCCAGCAACTCCCCGCAAGTACCCCGACCTTCAGCCGATCTGTCTTTAGAGGGCATACATGGTGAGTGTTCAATCGCCTCCCGGTGGCCGTGAACTTCCCTACGCGCGCGTGCTGCCGCTACCGGCGATACTGATGGCCGCGGCGACCGGGACCACCGTCTCCCTGGTGACGGGGTCGGCCCGGCTCGCCGTCGGCTTGTGCGGAGCCGTCGCGACGTTCCTGCTGATCGTGGTCGCCGTCGTCGCGGTGCGCGGCGGCCGTCGCACGGTCCGCGAACTGCGCGCCGAACAGCAGCGCCGGACCGTTCTCCTCGAGCAGCGGATCACCGCCCACGACCAGGAATTCACCCGGCTGGGCAAGGAGATCCTGCCCGCCGCGCTGTACCGGCTGCGCGGCGGAGAATCCCCCGCAGAGGTGATTCGTCACGTCGTCGACGGTGACGCCGAGTGGCGCGAACTGCCCGAGTCCCAGCGAGACTTGCTGCGCACCCTGCTCACCATCGTCGACCGCGAGGACGCGCTCCGCGACTCCTCGCAGCGGTCGTTCGTCAACATCGCCCGCCGCGTCCAGGCGATCGTCCACCAGCAGAACAACGAACTCCGCGAGATGGAGGAGGACCACGGGCGCAACCCCGAGGTCTTCGACGACCTGCTGCGCATCGACCACGGCACCGCCCTGATCGGCCGCCTCGCCGACTCCATCGCCGTGCTCGGCGGCGGCCGCCCCGGCCGTGTCTGGTCCCGGCCCGTCCCGCTGTACAGCGTCCTGCGCGGCGCCATGTCCCGCATCCTGGAATACCGCCGCATCGAGCTCGACTCGATCGCCAAGGTCAATGTCGACGGTGTGGCCGTCGAACCGGTCATCCACGCCTGCGCCGAACTTCTGGACAACGCCACCCGCTACTCGCCGCCCCACACCAAGGTGCACGTCACCGCCGTGGAGGTGCAGACCGGCATCGCCATCGAGATCGAGGACGGTGGCATCAGCCTCAGCGAGGAGACCCGGGCCAAGGTCGAGGACATGCTCGCCAAGGCCCAGCAGGGCATCGACGTGCAGGACATGGGCGACACCCCGCGCCTCGGCCTCGCCGTCGTGGGCCGGCTGTCGACGATGTACAACATGCAGATCTCGCTGCGGCCGTCCGCCTACGGCGGTGTCCGCGCCGTCGTCGTCGTACCGCGCGACATGCTCACCGAGGAACCCGCCCCCGGCCTGGCCCACGGCATCGGCGCCGGCGCCGTGACGATCATGGACAACGGTGGTGTCGAAGGCCCCAACCGCAAGGCCAAGCGCCGTCGCCCGACCACCGGACCGCGGATCCCGAGTTCCGCGGAGGACACGGGCGGCCAGGGCAGGGGCCACGACATGGACGACGACGTCCCCGTCGTCACCGAGTGGACGGCCAACGGCCTGCCGCAGCGCCGCAGCCGGAACAAGATTCCGCTCAGCCAGCGCTACGCCGAGGCCGCCGCCGCGGAGGCCGCGGCCGAGGCCGCCATGGCCGCCGCCCCGGTGTGGCAGCCGGAGCCCGATCCGGAGAAGAAGCAGCCCCCGCCCGGCATGTGGGTCGAGGCGTTCATGGCCGGACTCAAGGGCGACCCCGACCCGAACGCCTTCAGGAACCATCCGGACGACCCGACGGCGTCCACCGCACGTACCGCGAACACCGAGCCGGCCCGCACCGAGGCCGACGACGAGGGGGACCTCAAGTGATCCAGCGACGGGCCAATTTCGACTGGCTGCTGAAGGATCTGGCCGACGGCGTACCCGGCATCCAGCAGATCGTCGTGCTCTCCGCCGACGGCCTGCGGATCGCCCGCCACGGCGGCGACCCGGACGCCGCCGACCGGGTCGCCGCGGCCTGCGCCGGACTGCAGAGCCTGGCCGGCGCCGTGGCCGACGAGATCCCGCAGAGCGACGGCCACATGCGCATGGTCATCATCGAGATCAACGGCGGCTACTTCTATCTGATGGCCGCCGGCTCCAACGCCTATCTCGCGGTGCTCGCCAACGAGATCGCGGAACCCGGACTGATGAGCAACCGCATGCGCGACCTCGTCGACCGGATCGGCTCCCACCTCACCAGTCCGCCGCGGCGGAACGGGCAGACCGTATGACGCCTCCCCGTCGCCAGCGGCGCCAGCCCAAGCACGAGCCGCCTCCCCCACCGCCGCCCCAGGACGATCCCACGGGCGAAACGAGCGAGACGGGGGGGCGCCCGCCCGAGCGGCTCTACATCCTCACCGGCGAGGACGGCGAGCGAGCTCCGATCGACCTCGTCACGTTAATCGTGGCGCGCGCCGATCCACCGCCGTCCGCCGCTCCGGAGCAGTCGGCACTGCTCCGGATCTGCCAGGCACCCCTGTCCGTGGCCGAGATCTCGGCCTACCTCAACCTGCCGATCAGCGTGGTGACCGTCCTGCTCACCGAGCTGCTGACGGCCGAACTGGTACAGGCACGCGCACCGGTCGTCCGGCAGGCGCGGGCAGACCGTTCCCTCCTCGAAGCGGTGATGCATGGACTTCAAAAGCTCTGACACCATCACGGGTCCACGGACCGAGGACCACCTGCCGCACACCGCGCAGGCCGCGGCGAAGATCGTGATCGTGGGCGGTTTCGGCGTCGGCAAGACGACCATGGTGGGGTCCGTCAGCGAGATCAGGCCGCTGACGACCGAGGAGACCATGACGCAGGCCGGCATCGGTGTCGACGACAACTTCGGCTCCAAGTCCAAGACGGCCACCACCGTGGCCATGGACTTCGGCCGTATCAGCGTCACGGACGAGCTGGTGCTCTATCTGTTCGGCACCCCCGGCCAGGAGCGCTTCTGGTTCCTGTGGAACGGCCTGTTCGAGGGCGCCCTCGGTGCGGTCGTCCTGGTCGACACCCGTCGGCTGGAGGTCAGCTTCGACGTCATGGGCCGCCTGGAGGAGCGCGGTGTGCCCTTCGTCGTGGCGGTCAACGACTTCCCGGACGCGCCCCGCTACGACATCGAGGAAATGCGTCAGGCCCTCGACCTCGCCCGGGAGATCCCGATCCTCCGCTGCGACGCGCGCCGCCGGGCGTCCAGCCGCGACGTCCTGATGACCCTCATGACCTTCCTGCACTCCCTGGCCACGTCGGGAGCGGCGGCATCGGGGGCCGCGTCGTCATGACCCGCGCCTGAGCCCCGTACGGCCCGCACGTCCCCTAGGACCCCAACGACATCCGGACACCGGATCCACCTCAGTTCGAAAGCGATCACCGTGACGCCTGAATCAAACTCCCTCACCGGCACGGACGACCCCACGCTCGCGCCTCCCCCCGGTTGCCCCGCCCACGGTATGGGCCCCGGCGGACTGCGCCGGCTCTACGGCCCCGAGGCGGAGGACCTGGGCGCCGTGTACGAGAAACTGCGCGCGGAGCACGGGTCGGTGGCCCCCGCGCTGCTCCACGACGACGTGCCGATCTGGGTGGTGCTCGGACACGGCGAGAACCTGCACATGGTGAGTACGCCGTCGCAGTTCTGCAAGGACACCCGGCTGTGGTCCCCCATGCGGGAGGGCACCGTGAAGCCCGACCACCCCCTCATGCCGCACTTCGCCTGGCAGCCCATCTGCGCCCATGCCGAGGGCGACGAGCACCTGCGGCTGCGCGGAGCGGTCACCGGCGCCATGTCGACCATCGACCACCGGGGCATCCGCCGCTACATCAACCGCGCGACCCAGCACCTCGTCAACAAGTTCTGCGAGGACGGCAGCGCCGACCTGGTCGGCCAGTTCGCCGAACACCTGCCGATGGCGGTGATGTGCGAGATCCTCGGCATGCCCGACTCGTACGACGAACGGCTGGTGCACGCCGCCCGCGACTGCCTGAAGGGCAGCGAGACCGCGCTCGTCAGCCACGCCTACGTGATGGAGGTTCTCGACCGGCTCACCGCGCGCCGCCGCGCCCAGCCCCAGGAGGACTTCGCCAGCCACCTCATCACGCACCCGGCCGGGCTCACCGACGACGAGGTCAGGGAACACCTCCGCGTGGTGCTCCTCGCCGCCTACGAGGCCACCGCCAACCTCCTCGCCAATGTGCTGCGCGTGGTGCTCACCGATCCCGGTTTCCGCGCCCAGCTGAAGGGCGGTCAGATGACCGTGCCCGAGGCGGTCGAGCAGTCCCTGTGGGACGAACCTCCGTTCAGCACCGTCTTCGCCTACTTCGCCAAGCAGGAGACCGAGCTGGGCGGCCAGCGCATCCGCAAGGGCGACGGGCTCCTCCTCGGCATGGCGCCGGGCAACGTCGACCCCCGCGTCCGTCCCGACCTCAAGGCCAACATGCAGGGCAACCGCTCGCACCTCGCCTTCAGCGGCGGCCCCCACGAGTGCCCGGGCCAGGACATCGGCCGCGCCATCGCCGACGTGGGCGTCGACGCGCTGCTGACCCGTGTTCCCGACATCCAGCTCGCCTGCCCGGAGGACGAACTGCGGTGGCGGGAGTCCATCTCCAACCGGCACCTGGTGGAGCTGCCGGTGACGTTCGCGCCGAGGCCCCAGCAGGACGTCATGCAGCGGCCCGCCGTCAACCCGGTGCCGCCGAAGCCCCCGCACCAGCGGCGGGGCGGCACACAACTGCCGCAGGCCGTCACCCCGGAACCCGCTACGACGGCCGAGCCCGCGCCGCAGCCCGAACCGGCCCGCCGGCCAGGACTGTTCCGGCGCATCGTGCGCTGGTTCGGCGGCAACTGAGCCGACCGGGCGCCAGGCCCGTGCCGCCCGCACCCCGTGCCCGGCCTACGCCGCCCACTCCTCGTACGAGGACCAGGCCCGCAACACGCGCGGGCTGACGAACCGGTGCTCGAACCCCGTGACCGGGTCGGTGAACTCCAGGCTCCGCGCCAGCAGTTGGAGCGGACGCCGGAAGTCACCGGCCGGCACGGGCGGGGTGAGAACCGGATAGAGGGGATCGCCGAGGATCGGAACCCCCAACGCGTTCATGTGCACCCGCAGTTGATGTGTCTGCCCGGTATTCGGCACCAGCCGGTACCGGGCACGCCCGTCCCGGTGGTCCAGCAACTCGACCCGGCTGACGGCGTTCGGCTCTCCCTCGACCTCGTACGCCGCCATGACCCCGCGCTCCTTCACGATCCGGCTGCGCACGGTGTGGGGCAGGACCAGCGCCGGGTCGTACGGGGCGACCGCCTCGTACTCCTTCCTCACCCGCCGGTCCCGGAACAGCGACTGGTACGCGCCGCGTTCGCCGGGCCGCACGGTGAACAGCAGCACCCCGGCGGTGAGCCGGTCCAGCCGGTGCGCGGCGCCGAGCGTCGGGATGCCCAGCTCCCTGCGCAGCCGGGCCAGGGCCGTTTCGGTGACATGGCTGCCGCGGGGGGTGGTGGCCAGGAAGTGCGGCTTGTCGGCGACCACCACATGCTCGTCCCGGTACAGCACGTCGATCGCGAAGGGCACCCGCTCCTCGGCGGGCAGCTCCCGGTGGAACCACACGGACATGCCCGGCACGTACACCATGTCCCGCGGCACCGGACGCCCGGTGACGTCCACGATCAGCCCCGCGTCGAGCATCGCGTCGATCACCCCGGCCCCGGCCGACAGCCGTGCCACGAGGTGATCCCGTACGGTCGCCCACGCGTCCCCGGCCGGCAACCGCACCCGCACCGGATCGACCCCGTCGCGCTGCGGCAGGGGAGGGGGCGGGGACGGGGTACGGCGTCTCATCACGATCAAGCATACGAGCGGGCGTGGCCCGGCCCTGCACGCTTGTTCAGGCGAGGAGTCGTGTGGCCTGCGGGTCCTGCCGCCCGCTCGGGTGGAGACGGTGCGGCTGCTCGACGTCCGGCGTGCTGGTGGGACCGTGCACCCCGGCGAGGCGGAGGCGGTTCGCCGCGGTGAACGCCTGGTCGAGCCAGTCGTCCGTCGGTACCTCGCCGAAGAGCCGTTCGAGCTCGCGGACCATCGGCGGAGCCAGCGGGAATCGCTTGCCCTGGCGGCGCTCCTGGTACCGGTCCTGGATCTGCACGAAGAGGAAACCGCTGCGGCCGAAGTGGACCAGCGGCTCGGGTGCGCCCGTGAAGACCAGGTCGTCTATGAGGTCGAGGTAGATCGACCGGTAGCTGGCCTTCCGCTCCTCCGCCCGGTGTTTGCTCGACGTCGGCTGGTGGTCGTCCGCCGAGTAGATGCCGAGCGTCGACTTGCACAGATCCATGGAGAGGCAGTCACAGATCGCGCTGTCCATGAGCCAGGGGAAGGACACGGGTCCCGTCGCGCTGTTCCGGGCCACCATGATGGCGGTCCCGTACGCGTTGCCGGTGTTGCCCCGGAACATGACCCCGTCCCACATGTTCGGCGAGTCGTTCAGCGCCTCCTGGAGCCCGACGTGGTCGTCCCCCGGCAGGTAGTCCATCTTCTCCGCGTACTGGAAGATGGCCTGCCGGACCAGTGACAGCAGCGCATGGACCGCGTCGCGCCCCCAGCCGGCCGTGTCCATCGCCCGCACCAGGTCGGGCACGGACCTGCCGTACATGCGAAAGCGGCCCTGGACCAGGTCGAGCGGGGGTATGCAGATGTCGTCGATGATGGTGGCGAAGGCTATGTAGTGGAGCCCCAGCGGGTCCGCGTCGAATCGCTCACCGCACCAGCAGGCCATCCACTGGAGGGTGTCCCGGCAGGCGCGTGACACCGTGTCGGCGGCCTTGGCGTCACGCTTCTTCGTCCAGTCGGCGTAGTGCTCGGGAATTCTGCCGCCTCGTCCCCGTGCCGCGTCCCACCGTTCCGTGACCTTCTCCAGCAGCGGCCACACGTTCACCTCGTGGCACTGGGCGACCGGGCCGGCGTATCCGTGCTCGCCCATGACGGCGTACAGGTGAGCGGTCTGCTTGTTGTAACGGGACCTCGTGGTCGCGGGACGGACGGCCTTCGCCGGGCTCCGCGGGTAGTGCAGGAACGAACAAGTCGTACCGCGATCACAATCCGGTCCGCACCAGAGTGCGTGCGACCGATGCAGCAGTTCCTGAATCCCCCTCGCGCCTGAGAGCCGCTCCAGAGCCTGTCGTACGGAGCCTTTCCAAGCGAGCATGTCCGGGGTAACTGTCGAGACCGCAACGCCACTTGTCGCCATAGCCCGAGCCTCCGCAAGAAGTCCCCACTTCTGGCTGCAATCCCAGCGTGCGGGCGATGGCCGCTCGCCGTGAAGGGGCGTACGGCGAGCGTACTGCGGCACATAAGGGGCGCATTCGGTTGAAAATTTGTCATGAATGATACGCAGGATGGCTGGAGATGTCCCCTGCTTCGATCAGACCGTTCGATTTTCAAGGTTGCTCCGGTGGCGCCGGGGCGGCTTTCCCCGCAGCGCGCGCCCGGCGGGCCCGGGTCAGGTGGTGGAGGAGGCCGAGGGTCACCGTGGCGAGCAGGAACAGGAGGGTGAACCACTGGAAGTACCAGTGGCCGCCTGCGGGGTCGTAGACCTCGGCGCGGGGCCAGGCCAGGTTGGCGGTCATGAAGAGGCCGTAGAGGAGGGCGAGGGCGTTGACGGGGATGCCCCAGCGGCCGAGGGAGAAGAGGGGCTTGCCGGTCTCGTCGGTGCCGGCGGAGGGGAAGGTGCCCTTCAGGCGCCGTACCAGGAGCGGGCCGGTGACCATCGCGTACGCCAGATACAACATCACGATGCAGGTGGTGCCGATGGCCAGGAACGCCTCCGGCGAGGCGAAGTTGAGGAGCAGCAGGGCGGCGGCGAGGATGCCGACGACCACGGCGGGGGCGGTGGGCATGCCCGTGCGCGGGTTGACCCTGGCGAGTCGCCCGGCGAAGGGGAGCCGGCCGTCGCGGGCCATCGAGAAGAGCATGCGGCAGGCCGACGTCTGGATCGCGAGCGTGGCCACGGTGATCGCCACCACCACGTCGGCGAGCAGGAAGCGGCCCACGCCGTCGCCGAGACTGCTGGTCAGCACGTAGCTCAGGCCGTCCACGCCCAGCCTGCCGTCGGTGAGGCTGGGCGCGGCGAGCAGACCGGCCAGGACGAGGAGACCGCCGAGCAGACCGGCCGCGCCCAGTGCCGTGAGGATCGTGCGGGGCGCGGTGCGGCGGGGGTGGTGGGTCTCCTCGCTCATCTCGCCCGCGCTGTCGAACCCGATCATCACGTACGCCGCCATGAACGAGCCCACCAGCAGGGCGCCGAGGAGGTCGGTGCTGCCCTCGGCCGTGTGGAAGGTGATGCCGGGGGAGCGCTCGGCGTGGGTGAGAAGGAGGACGACGATCAGGATCGCGCCGATGATCTCGGCGGTCACGCCGACCCGGTTGACCACGGACAGCACCCGGTTGTCGAGGATGTTCACGAACGTGGTCAGGGCCAGCAGGATCACGCCCAGGACGGCCGCGTTCGCCGCGCCCGTCGGCGTGGTGGGCGTCGGGTCGCCGCCCACGATCTGGAAGCCCGACCAGATCGCGGGCATCACCATCTGGAGCGCGAGCGCGGCCGCCGCGACCACCACGATCTGCCCGATCACCATGATCCAGCCGGCGAACCAGCCGAACGTCGGGTTGGACAGGCGGGACGACCACTGATAGATCGCGCCCGATATCGGGTAACGCGCCGCCAGCTCCGCGAAGCACGCGGCCACCAGCAGCTGGCCGATCAGTACAGCCGGCCAGGTCCAGAAGAAGACCGGGCCGCCGAAGGCGTACCCGAAGGCGAAGAACTGGAAGACGGTCGTGAGGACCGAGATGAAGGAGAAACCGGCGGCGAACGAGGCGTACCCGCGCATGCTGCGGTGCAGTTCCTGGCGGTAGCCGAACTCGGTCAGGGAACGGTCGTCGGGGGAGTGGGGTGGCTCCGGACGGACTTGGGGGGCGGTGCTCGTCATGGCGGCAACCTGCTTTCGCACAAGCGGCGCGAGCATTCGCGCACCGGCGGGCGCGAATTCCTGTCGGGCGACAGAAATTAGGGGAGGCCTGTGTCGCACGTGTCACGCGACCGTGTCCGGGGCGAGCCCAAATCCTCACGATCGATTCAGGGGTGGGGAGTTGGGGTCATGACAGGGGAGTGAGGGGTTCGGAGCGGTGGTGGGTGCGTCGGTGCCCCTCGCCTCCGCGCGCGTCGGGGGCCTTGTGCGACGATCCCCGGATGAATGACGTGCCGCCCTCCTACCGGCTTCTCCCGGGTGCGCCCGAGTCGCCCGTGCTGCTGCATGTGCCGCATGGTTCACGGGTGATCCCGGCGGACGTACGGGACGGGATCGTGCTCGACGACGCCGCGCTGGAACGGGAGTTGGACCACATCACCGACGCGTACACGGACCGCGTCGCGGAGCGGGCCGCCGAGCGGTCGGCCGTGCGCCCCTGGAGGTTCGTGAATCAGCTGTCCCGGCTCGTGGTCGACCCCGAGCGGTTCCCGGACGAGCGGGAGGAGATGCTGGCGGTGGGGATGGGGGCGGTCTACACGAGGACCACGCACGGGGAGGTGCTCCGCCCGGCGGGACGGGACGGTCTGCCGTTCGGCGACGGCCTGTCACCCGGCGACGGCCTGTCGTTCGGCGACGGACAACCGCCGGGTGGCGGGCAATCGCTCGGTGGCGGGCAGCCGCCGGGTGGCGGGCAGTCGCTCGGTGGCGGGCAGCCGCCGGGTAGTGGCCAGTCGCTCGGTGGCGGCAAGCCGCTGGGTGGTGGGCACTCGCCGGGTGGCGGGCAGTCGCTCATCGACCGCTACTTCCATCCCTACGCCGCAGCCATGACCGATGCCGTGACCGACCGGCTGGCGGCCGTGGGCCGGGCCGTGATCGTCGACGTCCACTCGTATCCGAGCGAGCCCCTGCCCTACGAACTCCACGGCGACGGTCCCCGGCCGCCCGTCTGCCTGGGCACCGACCCCTTCCACACCCCGGCCTACCTGACGGCCGCCGCCGGGGAGGCGTTCGCCGGGTTCGGTGGCACCGGCGTCGACAGTCCCTTCGGGGGCGCGTACGTCCCGCTGAAGTACTACGGGCACGACCCGCGGGTGACCGCCCTGATGATCGAGATCCGCCGGGACGTCTACATGACCGAGCCGGGCGGGGCGGCGGGGCCGGGGGTCGGGGTGCTCGCGGACGCGCTGGCCCGGCTGGTGGACGTACTCACGACCGTCTGAACGTTCCCAGCCCACTCTCGTCGAACGCCTCGATCGTCACCGATGTCGCCCTGCCGTTCTCGTCGCCCTTGAACGTCACGCCCGACGGGCCGCTCGCGTTCTCGCCCACCGTCTCGAAGTGGAACGTGTCGCCCGCGTAGTGGGTCAGGCGGAAGGTCATGGGCTTCGGGCCGAGGCGCATGGTCAGGTCGCCGTTGGTCTCGGTGACCGTGAGGGGGCCGAAGTACGGGTTGGCGTAGGTGCCCGTGTAGGTGGAGTCGGCGCGGGCGTCGGAGGCGTCGTCCGGGGGCTTGGAGTAGTCGGTGGGGGAGCGGGCCTCCTGGGCCTCCTGCTCGTAGAGCCGGCCCGCCAGGTCCAGCCAGTCCTCGGTCGGCTTGCCGTGCTGGGCCGTGTCGAGGAAGTCGAGGGAGACGGCGTCCGCGAGGCCGACGGGCGCTCCGTTGGTGAGGACGGCGATGCCGAGCTGTTCGCCGGGCAGCATCGTGACGTTGGTGTTGGCGCCGAGGGCGAAGGCGCCCGAGTGGCTGAGGCGGAGGCGGCCGAGGTCGTCGTAGGAGACGTTCCAGCCGAGGCCGTAGAAACCGGCGCGGCCCGCCGGTGCGGGGGGCGGGGTGGAGACGATCTCGGGGAGGTGGGTGCGTTCGAGGGGGTCGGCGGCAATGATCCGGTCGCCGTCCAGCTCGCCGTTCGCGAGCTGGAGCCGCAGCCAGAGCGAGAGGTCGCGGACCGTGGAGCTCGCGCCGCCCGCCGGGGACTGGGCGTCGGCGTCCCGTACGAACCGTGCCTCCCAGTCGCCGGTGTCCCCGCTCTCGGTGCCGCCCTCGCGGACGTGGGCGAAGGCCTTGTTGTTCGCGCCCTCGTAGTCGCTGAAGCGGGAGCTGGTGGCGTCCATGCCGGCCGGCTTGTAGAGGGTGTCCTCGGCGAGTTTCTCCCAGGTCGTTCCGGCGGAGTCGGCGACGGCCTGGCTCGCTGCCGTGACCCCGAAGTTGGTGTACGCGTAGCTCGCGCGGAACGGCGTCAACGGCTCCAGGCGCAGGTGTTCGAGGATGTACTCGCGGTCGTAGCCGAGGTCCTCCAGGAGGTCCCCGGCGTGGTCGGGCAGGCCGCTGCGGTGGGAGAAGAGGTCGGCCACGGTGACGTGGCCGGTCACCCAGGGGTCCTTGAGGACGAAACCGGGGAGGTGTTCGGCCACCGGGTCGTCCCAGTCGACGGCCTTGTCGCCGACGGCCCCGGCGACCACGGTCGAGGCCAGCGGCTTCGAGAGGGACGCCAGTTGGAAGACGGTGTCCGGGTCGACCCGGCCGTCCTGGCCGACGTGCCGTTTGCCGTAGCCGTCCAGGTGGACGACCCGGTCCTTGTACACGACGGCCACCGCGACGCCGGGCACCCCGGTCCGGTCCATGCCGCGTTCGACGATGCCGTCGACGGCATCGACCGCCCGGTCGACGTCCTCCTGCGTGAGCTGGGGCGGCGGCTGCGGCGGGGGCGCGGCGGAGGCGGTGCCGATGCCGTACGGGGCAACGCCGAGGACGAGGAGCGAGGCCAGGGCCGTCGCGCCCCGGATCCTGCTTCTGCGGCGTGCCCTCGTCTGCCGAACAGCCATGAGTTCATTCAAACGGGTGAGCCGGTCTTTGTCCTGCGGAGGACGGGGCGCGGTCGCGGGGGTGTGCGGGCGGGGTGGCGGGTCCGTACGAGGTCGTGCGGGCGGGGTGGCGGGTCCGTACGAGGTCGTGCGGGCGGGGTGGCGGGTCCGTACGAGGTCGTGCGGGCGGGGTGGCCGGTCCGTACGAGGTCACGCGGGCCGGGTTGCCGAACCGCACGGGTCACGCGGGCCGGGCCGTCGGTGTCCCGTGGGGTGATGCGGGCCGGGCCGTCGGTGTCCCGTGGGGTGAAATGCGGTGCAGTCGCCGGGCCGTATGAGGTCGTGTTGCCGGACTCGTACGGTGTCGGGTCGGCCGGTCGCCGGGTTCCGAGCGGGATGCCTGGGGCCGAGCCGCCGGTGACCCGTGCTGTTGTGCGGGCGCGGGCGCGGTGGCCGGGGTCGCCCGAAGCCGTGCAGGCAGCCTTCCTCGTACGAGGTCGTGTCGGCCGGTCGGCCGGTCACCCGAGGTCATGTCGGCCGGTCGGCCGGTCACCAGGCCCCGCGTTCACGCCGTCGTCGGTGTGCCCTCCTGCTCCGCCTCGACGCGGGCGTTCCACTCCTTCTTCGACGCCTGCCAGCCGTCCTCGTCGTGGCCCAGGCGCCAGTAGCCGGAGATCGACAAGTCCTCGCGGGGGACGGCGAGTTCGACGCGCAGCAGGCGGCGCAGCTCCTTCACGAAGCCCGCCTCGCCGTGGACGAAGGCGTGCATCCGGCCCTCGGGGAACTTCAGCGCGCGTACGGCCTCGACCAGAGCGGCGCCGACCGGGCGGTCACCGCGGTGCAGCCAGACGACCTCCGCATCGGAGTTGATCTTCTGCTCCTCCTCGGGCCCGGCGACCTCGACGATGGAGTGGACGCGCGCGCCGTCCGGGAGGGCCTCCAGGGACGCCCCGATCGCCGGCAGGGCGCTCTCGTCGCCGACGAGGAGATGCCAGTCGGCCTCAGGGTTGGGCGCGTAGGCGCCACCGGGGCCGAGGAAACGGATCAGCTCGCCCGGCTGGACGCGCGTGGCCCAGGGGCCGGCGAGGCCCTCGTCGCCGTGGAGCACGAAGTCGAGGGTCAGCTCGGCCAGTTCGGAATCCCAGGCGCGCACGGTGTACGTCCGGGTCACGGGCCACTGGTCCCTGGGGAACTCCGCGCGGATCCGCTCGATGTCGAAGGGCTCCGGGTAGGTGACACCCTCCGGGCCGAACAGGAGCTTCACGTAGTGATCGGTGCTGCCGCGCGGGGAGAACTCGGCGAGGCCGTCGCCACCGAGTACGACGCGCTGCATGTGCGGAGTGAGCCGCTCGGTGCGGACGACTCGCGCGGAGTGGGGCTTCGGGGTCCTGCGTACCGGGCGCTCTGCCATGACGGCCTCCCAAAAAAACCTAGTAAGGCTTACCTAAGTTATCATCTCCCCCTTGCCGGCGCCCCACTCTTGAGGCGTCTGTGAGGACTTCACGATGTGAATCGCGCCTCAGAGTCCTCACCACCGAAGTGTCACCCCACCCTCCGGCGTACGCCCCACCCGCGGGGGCGTCTCCGTCACGTCCGCAGTGTCGTGAGCAGCCGTTGCAGCGATCCGCCGAGTCCCCAGCGCGCCGCGAGCGCCTCCACCGCCGCCGGGTCCCGCGGTTCGCGCGGCAGAGCCGTGTCGACGTCCGGCAAGGGTACGTCGGCCGCCACCAGCACGACCTTCGGCGCCACCGCCACATAGGGGCGCGCCTCGTCGAGCCTCTTGCGCTGCGAAGGCGTGAGCTTCGCCTTCGGGTCGTCGACCGCGGCCATGATCCCGGCCAGGTCGCCGAACTGGTCGAGCAGCTTCGCCGCCGTCTTCTCACCGATGCCCGGCACGCCCGGCAACCCGTCGCTCGGATCGCCGCGGAGCAGGGCCAGATCCGCGTACCCGCGCCCGACCACCCCGTACTTCTCGCGCAGCCACGCCTCGTCGGTCAGCTGCAGCGTGCCCACGCCCTTCAGCGGATACAGCACCCGCACCCCGCGCCCGTCGTCGACCAACTGGTACAGGTCGCGGTCGCCGGTGACGATGTCGACCGGGTCCTTCGCCAGGGCGGTGAAGGTGCCGATCACGTCGTCCGCCTCGTACCCGGCGACGCCCACGCGCGCGATGCCGAGGGCGTCCAGCACCGCCTCGATGACCGGCACCTGAGGTGACAGGGTGTCCGGCACCTCCTCCTCGTCCGGCCCGGCCGCGCGCTCCTCGGCCACGCGGTGAGCCTTGTAGGAGGGGATCAGGTCGACCCGCCACTGCGGCCGCCAGTCCGCGTCCATGCATGCCACCAGGTCCGTCGGCCGGTGGTCCTTGACCAGCCGGTCGATGAATTCGAGCAGCCCGCGCACGGCGTTCACCGGTGTGCCGTCCGGGGCCTTCACGGATTCCGGCACTCCGAAGTACGCGCGGAAGTACAGCGAGGCGGTGTCGAGAAGCATCAGGCGTCGGGTCACGCCCCGCATCATGCCGTACGCCACCGACACACGGCTCCCGACGCAACCGCCCGTGACACCCGCGCACGCGTTCCGTGAGCGCCCCTGGCCCGCTTCCCGTGCGTACCCCTTTCCGGCTTCCCGTGAGTACCCCTTGCCTGCGGTGAAATGCCCTGTGAAGCGGACCACTGACGCGTTTCGGACGGTGGGGCCGGGGGCGGGCGCGGCCCCGGAGCAGCGCCGGGCGGGTTCCGAGACCACCGACCCGTCACGCGCTCGCCGAGGCCGAACGGCCGTCGGCGGCTTCAGGGTCTTTCGCTGGAAGCCGGCCACCCCGGTCGCCGTCGTCGGTGTGCTCGTCATCGCGCCGGTCGCCTGCGGCCTGACCGCCTTCGGCAGGCCCGACGTCGGCGACGAGGCCGCCGCGGCCGTCGGCCGGGGCCGCCCGATCGGCACGACCAACTCCCGGCTGTCGGCCACGCACGCCTCGTATTGGGCGATGTACCGGAACTGGCTGAAGGACCACGGCAGCCGGTACGACGAGACCTCGCTGGAGATCGCCGTCCCCTCCTACGTCAAGGGCGTGACGTCGCTCGACGACCTCGGGCAGGGGCGATCAGTTCAAAGGGCGGGATCTACGGCATCGAGCCCGGCGCGGGCGAGACCAAGCCCTGCGAGAGCAAGGTTCGGAACGTATACGGCCTCGACGGCGAATACGAGCTGGTCAGGTCCAACACCTCCGCGATGCTCGCCCAGTTGGACCGCGCATACCGGAAGAACCCCGAGAAGGCCCGGGGCGCCGACAACCGGATCCGTACGCTCGCCACCAAGGGCTTCCCCGGGAAGTACTCCGAGCTGAACGTCTGGCCGGGTGACCTGGCACATGCCCCCGGACGAGCTGACGAGTCCGGAACGGGCGATCCGGAAGCCGGGGTGGCCCAGGAGGACGAGGGCGTCGGCACTGGATCGACGCGCATCCGGGCATCGTCGACGGGATGTCCCCGTGAAGCAGCCGCACGCGGTGGCTCCGTCGTGCGGAGCCGCCCCGAACGGGCGAGAGTGGTCACGTACTGGCGTACGAGAAGGATCCGGACAACGATGGGGCCACCCGAGCCCCCCGGATGCGGAGCTCCCCCGGCAGGCGGGGCGGGCCGCACGCGGATCAGCAACTCCGCGCCACGGCCCACGACTTCGCGCCCCGGAGGGTGAGTCCGGTGACCGGCCGGACCGTGTCGTGGCTGCGCGGGACGACTTCGGCACGCGCCGGACGTACACCTGGCGTCCGGTGACGGGGCGTACCGGACGGGCCACCCTGCGCGGTCGCCGTGGCGACCGGCACCCCTTCCGTGCCGCGCGAGGGGCCCCGAGAGCGGAGGTGGGACAGTGGTTCCACTGGCGTGAAGTGTGAGCATGGACCCCCTGCCGGTTTACAGGGATGTGACGGGCGCATGAAACGGTTTGCCGAACATGCGTAGGGTGCAGAGAACTCTTCGGGAGAAGCGCGCCCGATGAGTGCCGGACGGGTGGTATCCGTACCGGACCAGTGAGTGTTCGCGAGCCCACCCGGTGGGTGTGCGACAGCCGACCGACGAGCGAAGGAGGGAGCCGGAGCGATGGGCGACCACAAAGAACAGCCCCTTCGGGTGGGCGCGGCCGTCCGGCGGCGACGCCGGGCGCAGCAGCTCACCCTCGCCGCCGTGGCCGAGCGCAGCGGCCTGTCGGTCCCCTTCCTCAGCCAGGTGGAGAACGAACGGGCCCGCCCCAGCAGACCCTCGCTGGACCGCATCGCCGACGCCCTCGGCACCACCGCCGTCGAACTGCTCGCCGCGGCCGACCCGGCATGCAGCGTCGACGTCGTACGCGCCGCCGACGAGGACGGGTTCACGCCCCCCGACTCCTGCTCGCGCTCCCTGGTGCGCGGGCACCACCAGTTGCACGCCATGGAGTTCACCGGCGACCACGACGAGGGCCGTGAGGTCCAGCACCGCAACGACGAGCTGATGTACGTCGTCGACGGGGCCGTCGAGGTCGAGGCCGAGGGCCGTGCCCACCGCCTCGGCCGCGGCGACACGCTGTACATGTCCGGTGGCGTACGGCATCGCTGGCGGGCCACCGAGCCGGAGACCCGGGTGATCGTGGTGGCCGTCGCGGACCACATCGAGGCCCTGGAGGACCGTCACCGCCGGGGAGCGTGACGTCGCCGTGCGCTCCGTGTCCCGCGTCGTCTCCCTCGTCCCGTCACTGACGGAGGCCGTCGCCGTCTCGCTGCCCGGTGTTCTGGTGGGCGCCACCGACTGGTGCGGCCACCCGAGTGATCTTGATGTCGTACGGATCGGCGGGACCAAGAACCCCAGGACCGACGCCATCGCCAGGCTCGCTCCGGACCTCGTGATCGCCAACGAGGAGGAGAACCGCGAGCCCGACCTGACCGCGCTGCGGGAGGCGGGCGTCGAGGTCCTCGTCACCGAGGTGCGGGACGTGCCGGGCGCCATCACCGAACTGGACCGCGTGCTGCGCGCCTGCGGGGCCCGGTCCCGGCCGCGCTGGCTGGACGAGGCCGAGTCGGCGTGGTCCCGGCTGCCGGGCACCGTGGGCGGTCCCGGCCGTCGTACGACCGCCGTGGTGCCCATCTGGCGCCGGCCCTGGATGGTCCTCGGCCGGGACACCTTCGCCGGTGACGTGCTCGCCCGGCTCGGCGTGGACCACCTGTACGCCGGGCACACGGAGCGCTATCCGCGGATCCCCGTGGAGGAGCTGCGGGCCGCCGCCCCCGATGTCGTGGTCCTGCCCGACGAGCCGTACCTCTTCACCGCCGACGACGGCCCCGAGGCGTTCCCCGGGCTGCCGTGCGCGTTGGTGAGCGGCCGTCATCTCACCTGGTACGGGCCGTCGTTGGCCGAGGCTCCGCAGGTGCTGGGCGCGGCGCTGCGAGCAGCTCGCCGCTGACCAGCCCGCGCAGGGTGGACGCGGCGGCCGTCGCCCAGGCCGCCAGCAGCAGCGCGTACAGCGCGACGGCGAGGACGTCGAGGGCCACGAGCCCCGTGTGCCGGGCCAGCCCCTCCGCGCCGGTCGCACAGGTGCCGACCGGGAAGGTGAACGCCCACCACGCCATCGAGAACCCCATGCCCCGCCGCCGGGCCCGCACGACCATCGCCGCGGCGATGGCGAGCCAGAGCAGTGCGAAGCCCATGACGGGCACGCCGTAGAGGACGGCGAACGCGGTGAAGCCGTGCGTGTACGGGGCCGGTACGGCGCCGGGGGCCGCGTCGGCGAGGTTGCCTACGGCGGTGGTCGACTGCCCCAGCGGCCCCAGGACCAGGAACAGGCTCGGTGTGAGGGCGAGCGGCAGCGGCCCCGCCGTGACCAGTCGGCCGAACACCAGCGGCAGCACGAGCAGCGTGGCCAGCAGGCTCAGCCCGAACAGCCCGAGACAGCCGAACAGCAGCGTCTGCCGTGCCTGCCCGGGAGGCAGGTGCGGGACGAGCAGCGGACCGAGTGCGGCGGAGACCATGGGCGCGACGAGGGGGAGGAGCAGTACGGGGGTGACGCGGTCCGGCTCGATGCGGTGGCGGACGACCATCAGGTACGGCACCACCACGGCGGCGACCAGGCCCACGGCCGTCCCGGCGCCGAAGAGCACGACGTCCAGTGCGACGGCCGCCCGCACCCCGATCCGGTCCCGGCCGACGACGAGGGCACCGGCGCCCACGGCCAGCAGGGCCATGGAGAGACAGCCGTAGAAGGGGGCCACGGCCGGGTCGAGGAGGTGGGCGCGGGCCTGGTCGCGGTGGTGGGTCCAGTGCAGGGCGCGTGCGCCGAGCAGGACGAGCAGGGCGACGAGCGCGAGCGCCCAGAAGGCCGCGCAGGCCGTCCGCAGGCCCGGGACGCCCAGGGGGAGCCCAGCACCGGCGGACGCCACGATCGCGGTGCCCATGACCGGGGCGTACCAGTGGGGGCCGAGGTGGCGGAGGGCGGGGAGGCGGCGGGGCCGGGCCGTGGACGGACGGGCCGGCCGGGTGGGGCGAACCGTACGGGCCGGGCGTACTGCGGTGACCATGATGCGAGCGTCCCGCTGCCGCGCGAGGCCCACCAGGGAGTTCGGTTGTATGGGGACATAAGCTGGGGTTATGAGTGAGAGCGAGGGGCGGGGCGGGCTGGCCCATCGGGTGCCGGATCTCGGGGCGCTCGAACTGCTGCTGGCCGTGGCCCGCCTCGGCTCGCTCGGGCGGGCGGCGCGGGAGCTGGGGATCACCCAGCCGGCCGCGAGCAGCCGGATCCGCTCGATGGAACGCCAGCTCGGCGTCGCCCTGGTCGACCGGTCGCCGCGCGGGTCCCGGCTCACCGACGCGGGGGCGCTCGTCACGGACTGGGCCCGGCGGATCGTCGAGGCGGCCGAGGCGTTCGACGTGGGCGCACAGGCGCTGCGGGACCGGCGCGACTCCCGGCTCCGGGTCGCCGCGAGCATGACCATCGCCGAGTATCTGCTGCCCGGCTGGCTCATCGCGCTGCGCGCCGCGCGTCCGGACACGGCGGTGTCGCTCCTCGCGGGCAACTCGACGGTCGTCGCGGAGCGGCTGCTCGCGGACGAGGCCGACCTGGGTTTCGTCGAGGGGCCGACCGTCCCGGCCGGGCTGGACGCGGCCGTGATAGCCCACGACCACCTGATCGTCGTGACCGCGCCCAGCCATCCCTGGGCCCGCCGCCGCAAGCCGCTGGACGCGGCCGAACTGGCCGCCACGCCGCTGATCCTCCGTGAGAAGGGCTCAGGCACCCGGCAGGTCCTGGAGGACGCCCTCGGCAGCCTGGCCCGCCCCCTCATCGAGCTCTCCTCCACCACCGCGGTCAAGTCCTCCGCGTTGAGCGGCGCCGGCCCGGCCGTCCTGAGCGAACTGGCCCTCGGTGAGGAGCTCTCCGCCCGCCGCCTGGTCCGCATCCCCTTGAACGGCGTACGCCTGCGGCGGGCCCTGCGGGCGGTGTGGCCGACGGGACACCGGCCCACGGGCCCGGCGCGGGATCTGCTGGGGCTCACCCGGGGGACCGCGGTCGGCGGATGAGGGCGGTCTTCGCCCCCGCCGCCCCTACCCGTCCCCTCCTCCAGGGGCTTTGCCCCTTCGACCCCGTTCACGTCTTCGGTCGGCTGCGGGCGGGTGGGGGCTTGTCGCGCGGTTCCCCGCGCCCCTGGAAGGGGCCTGCGGCCCACCAGCGGCGCGGGGAACCGCGCGAGCAACCACTACGGATCCGCGGCGGGCGCGACCTCCACCGCCCCGCCCGCCGCCGGTGTCCGTACGCCCTGGGAAGCCCTGCCCGTCGACCGGCCGCAGGCCCGCAGCGGGGCCGCACCCTGGTTCGACCTCCTGTTGCTGCTGCCCTGCGTCAGGGCCCCGGAGTCGCGCGTAGACGGCGATTCCCGGGCGGACCCGACCCCGAGACGGTGACCACGGCCCACCCCCTGGGGAGGGACGCCGACCCGGACGGTGTGACCGCCACCCTGGCGGCCTTCGCGGGCTACCAGCTTCCTGACCGGAGAACTCCCGTCGGCCACCGGTCCCAGGCATCCCGCGCCTCCGCCCTTTCCAGCGCGTCCAGGGCGACGCGGCACCGGAATGGCTGAGGACGCGGATCGGGTAGGGGGTCCGGCGCGGGGGAGGGCCGGAGCGCAGAGCGGGGCCCACGGGGGAAGGGGCGCGGCCCGCTCCGTGGCTCGGACAGGAGGCTCAGCCCTCATCGCGGCCCCCGGACGGGCCGGCTCAGCCCTCATCGCGGCCCCCGGACGGGCCGGCTCAGCCCTCATCGCGGCCCCCGGACGGGCCGGCTCAGGACTTGGCTTCGCGGCCGGTCCGGTAGGGGTCCGGTTGGGCAGGGTCCTCCGCCCGGGAGGGGCCTCGGCCCGTGCCGTGGACGGCCCAACCCTGGCGCCGCCCCGGCTCGCCCGTCCCGACGGCGTCCCGGTGAGTCAAAGAACCCGGCAGGACGCCGCCTCCGTGAGGGCCCGCATCACCCGTACGTCCTCGCCCATCTCGGGGTGCCACTGGACGCCCAGGACCCAGGCGGGGTCGGGTAGTTCGATGGCCTCGACCGTGCCGTCGGAGGCGTGGGCCGAGGCCAGCAGGCCGGCGCCGAGCCGGTCGACCGCCTGGTGGTGGTAGGTCGGTACGTCGGTCTCCTCGGCGTTGATGTCCGCGTACCGGGTGCCGGGTACGGGCTTCACGGGATGGCGGCCGAAGACGCCGACCTCGACGACGTGGTCGTCGAGGTGCTGGACCAGCGTGCCGCCGAGGGCGACGTTCAGAAGCTGCATACCGCGGCAGATGCCGAGCAGCGGCGTGCCGATGTCCAGCGCCGCCCGGATCAGGGCCAGCTCCCACGCGTCGCGCTCGGGCGCGGGCGGGCCGCAGCGCGGGGAGCGCTCGGCCCCGTAGAGGGCGGGGTCCACGTCGGGCCCGCCCGCGATGACCAGGCCGTCGAGGCGGGCGACCGCCCCGGCGGCGTACGACGGGTCGTCCGGCGGCAGCATCGCGGCGACGCCGCCCGCCGCCTGCACGAGCCGGGGGTAGCCGACCGGCAGCAGGGCCGCCTCCAGCTCCCAGACGCCCCAGCGCGCGCCGGACTCCAGATACGTACTCACACCGATCAGCGGCCTGGTCACGCGTGCTCCCTACTCATGGAACTCATGGAACTGGTGGAACCCATGGAACCGGTGGAATCCATGGAGCTGGTTGAACCCATGGAACGGAATGATCGGTTCCGTGCCGGTTCCACACGTGTGGCGCGGCGCGATCAGTCCCGGGCCAACTCTGCCTCGGCGGCGGCGAGCGCGGCGAATTCCTCCTCCGGTGCCTTCGCCACCAGGTGCTTACGGCTGTAGAGCCCGAAGTACGCCGCCGCGACCGCGTACACGACGAGCGCGATGATCGCGGCCGTCACGTCCACCAGGAAGGTCGCCACCAGCGCCGAGCACGCGAGGACGAGGGCGACCGAGGAGGTCACCACCCCGCCCGGCGTGCGGTACGGCCGCTCCAGCTCCGGCTCCCGGCGGCGCAGGACGATGTGCGACAGGGACATCAGCGCGTAGCTGATCGTGGCGCCGAAGACGGCCATGTTCAGCATCCGGCCGCCGTCGCCGGTGGCGGCGGCCAGCACGAAGCCGATCGTGCCCGGCACCAGCAGGCCCAGGTACGGGGCCTTGCGCTTGCTGGTGAGGGACAGGACCCGAGGGAGGTAACCGGCCCTGGAGAGGGCGAACAGCTGCCGGGAGCCCGCGTAGATCAGGGAGAAGAACGACGCGACGAGCCCGGCCAGCCCGGCGTAGTTCACGAACCGGCTGAGCACCGTGACCTTGCCGTCCGGCTGGAGCGCCTCGACCAGCGGGTTGCCGGCCGCCTGTATGGCGTTCGAGCCGCGCGCCCCGGCCGCGGCGAAGAAGGTGATCACCGCCAGCACCACGAGGATGCCCATCGACCAGCGGATCGCCTTCGGCAGGGCACGAGCCGGGTCCTTGGTCTCCTCGGCGGCCAGCGGCACACCCTCGACGCCCAGGAAGAACCACATGCCGAAGGGGAACGCCGCCCAGATGCCCAGCAAACCCATGGGCAGCCACGAACTGGCGCCGAGCGCGGCGGAGTCGACCGGGATGTCGTCCAGCGCGGACACACTGAAGTCGGGCAGCGCGCCCAGGGCGAACACGATCAGGGCGAAGACCGCGAAACCGGTGACGGCGAAGGTGACTATCAGGGCCTCGCCGACGCCCCACAGGTGTATGCCGATGAACAGCGCGAAGCAGACCAGATAGACCGGCCAGCTCGACGTCAGGCCGAAGAGGCCCAGCGACTCGACGTAGTCGCCGATGAAGATCACGATGGCGGCCGGGGCGAGCACGTACTCGATCAGGATCGCCGTGCCGGTCAGGAAGCCGCCCCACGGGCCGAGCGCCCGACGTGCGAAGCCGTAGCCGCCGCCCGCCGTGGGCAGGATCGCGGACAGTTCGGCGAGGGCGAAGACCATACAGGCGTACATGGTGCCCATGAGCACCGTGGCGATCGCCAGGCCGCCGAAGCCGCCCTCCGCCAGGCCGAGGTTCCAGCCGGAGAAGTCGCCGGAGACGACATAGGCGACGCCGAGGCCGGTCAGCAGTACCCAGCCGGCGCTGCCCCGGCGGAGCGTTCGGCGCTCCAGGTAGTCGTCCGCCGCATCGGCGGTGTCCGTGTCTTTCAGGGACATGGCGCACTCTCCCCACTCAAAGGAATGGATCCATACCTTTGTGGGGTGGGTGGCCGAAAAGCAATACCCCTGCGTTAAGCGAGCGTAAATCCGTACTCATTCGGGATGTTCGTTCGGGTGGGCGGGCTCACCCGAGGAAGCCGCGCAGCAGGGCCGCCGTACCGGAGCAGTGCTCCCGCATGATCTCCCGCGCGGCCTCGGCGTCCTCGTCGAGAACGGCCTCCACCAGCGCCGCGTGCTGCTGCTGGGAGTGCTCCAGGTTCCGCACCAGCAGCGGGATGCAGTCGAGGAGGTCGTTGACCCCGGCGCGGACGGCCGCGTACTGGCCGGCGAGCGACGGGGAGCCGGACAGCTCGGAGATGGTGAGGTGCAGGAGGGTGTCCAGGCGGCGGTACTCCGTGAGCGGCGCGTTGTGCGTACGGGCCAGGGCCGCACGCAGCCTCTCGACCTCTTCGCTGGTCAGGCCGTGTGCCGCGCACAGTCCCGCCGCGCCCACCTCCAGCACCTCGCGGAAGCGCAGGGTGTCCTCGACGTCGATGCCCTTCAGGCGGCGGCGCAGCTCGTCCTCGCCCGGGGTGTCGACGCGCGGCAGTACGAACGTCCCTCCGTAGCGCCCGCGCCGGGCCTCGATCAGCCCCTGGTCCTGCAGCACCTTCAGCACCTCGCGCAGCGTGACCCGGCTGATCCCGAGCCGCTCGGCCAACTCGCGTTCCGCCGGCAGCCGTTCGCCGCCCGGCACCAGGCCGAGCCGGACGACCTGCATGATCTGCTCAAGCGCCTCCTCGAAGCCGTTGCCCGCCCGCACCGGCCGCAGTACGGACGCCAGCCGGTCGTCGGCCCAGGGAGTGCCCGGTTCCGCCCCTGTCTGCGACATGTGGCCGTTGCCCCTTCCCAACTAATGGTTACGGGTAATACCTTATGGCTCCCGGATGGCTGAATGCCTCCGGGGTGGCCGAAGAAGCTTCTAGGAGGCTTTCCCGTGGCAGACCGCACACCCCCGCTCACCGTCGAGGAACTCCACGCCCTCGTCGCGGGCGGTGAGATCGACACTGTCGTCCTGGCCTTCCCCGACATGCAAGGGCGCCTCCAGGGCAAGCGGTTCGCCGCGCGCTTCTTCCTCGACGACGTGCTCGCCCACGGCACCGAGGGCTGCAACTACCTGCTCGCCGTCGACACCGAGATGAACACCGTCGACGGCTACACGATGTCCTCCTGGGACCGCGGCTACGGCGACTTCGCCATGCACCCGGACCTCAGCACCCTGCGCCGGGTGCCCTGGAACGAAGGCACGGCGATGCTGATCGCCGACCTCGCCTGGAACGACGGCTCACCGGTCGTCGCCGCGCCCCGCCAGATCCTGCGCCGCCAGCTGGAGCGCCTCGCCGAACTGGGCTACACCGCCAACGTGGGCACCGAGCTGGAGTTCATCGTCTTCAAGGACACCTACGAGCAGGCGTGGGACGCCGGCTACAAGGGTCTGACCCCGGCGAACCAGTACAACATCGACTACTCGGTCCTCGGCACCGGGCGCATCGAGCCCCTGCTGCGCCGGATCCGCAACGACATGGAGGCCGCCGGGCTGACCGTCGAGTCCGCCAAGGGCGAGTGCAACCCCGGCCAGCACGAGATCGTCTTCAAGTACGACGAGGCCCTGGTCACCTGCGACCAGCACGCGGTCTACAAGACCGGCGCCAAGGAGATCGCCTCGCAGGAGGGCGTCTCGCTCACCTTCATGGCGAAGTTCAACGAGCGCGAGGGCAACTCCTGCCACATCCACCTGTCCCTGGCGGACGCCGACGGCGCCAACGTGATGGCCGACGGCCACGACATGTCGCCCGTCATGCGCCACTTCCTCGCCGGACAGCTCGCCGCGCTCCGAGACTTCTCGCTGCTCTACGCGCCCAACATCAACTCGTACAAGCGGTTCCAGCCGGGCTCCTTCGCGCCGACCGCCGTGGCCTGGGGCTACGACAACCGGACCTGCGCGCTGCGGGTCGTCGGCCACGGCCGCTCCATGCGCTTCGAGAACCGCCTCCCCGGCGGTGACGTCAACCCGCACCTCGCCGTCGCCGGGCTGATCGCGGCCGGGCTGTACGGCATCGAGCAGAAGCTCGAACTGCCGGAGGTGTGCACGGGCAACGCGTACGCCGCCGGGTACGACCAGGTGCCGACCACCCTGCGCGAGGCCGCCGAGCTGTGGGAGAAGAGCCCCATCGCCAAGGCCGCGTTCGGTGACGAGGTCGTCGCGCACTACAGCAACATGGCCCGCGTCGAACTGGCCGCCTTCGACGCCGCCGTGACCGACTGGGAGCTGCGCCGTTCCTTCGAACGTCTGTGACTCATCGAGGTCTGTGACTCATCGAGGTCGGTGACTCGCCGAGGTCGGTGACTCGCCGAGGTCCGTGATGCACCGAGCACGTCCGTGGTGCACCGAGGTCCGCGGTGCACCGAGGTCCGTGATGCACCGAGCACGTCCGTGACGCACCCGCTGTGAGAGGTCCTGTCTTGTCCGAGCAGTCCCAGCAGTACGAGCAGCAGCTCCAGGTACTGAACCCCGCCACCGAGGAGGTCGTCGCCTCGGTTCCGGCCGCCGGCGCGGCGGACGTCGACGCGGCCGTGGCCCTGGCGACCGGGGTCCAGCGGCGGTGGGCCGCCACGGCCCCCGCCGACCGTGCCCGGCTGCTGCGCCGCTTCGCCGCGACCGTGGACGAGCACCTGGAGGAGCTGGCGCTGCTGGAGGTCCGGGAGGCCGGGCACACCATCGGCAACGCCCGCTGGGAGGCCGGCAACGTCCGGGACCTGCTCGACTACGCGGCGGGCGGCGTGGAGCGGCTCACCGGCCGTCAGATCCCGGTGGCCGGCGGTCTCAACGTCACCCTCCTCGAACCGCTCGGCGTCGTCGGGGTCATCGCCCCCTGGAACTTCCCGATGCCCATCGCGGCGTGGGGCGTCGCCCCCGCGCTCGCGGCCGGCAACGCGGTGATCCTCAAGCCCGCCGAGACGACGCCGCTCACCGCGCTCCGCCTCGCCGAGCTGGCCCGCGAGGCGGGGCTTCCCGAGGGCCTGTTCCAGGTGCTGCCCGGCCACGGCCGCGTCACCGGCAACGCCCTCGTCGAGCACCCCGGCGTCGCGAAGATCGTCTTCACCGGGTCGACGGCCGTGGGCAAACAGGTGCTGGCCAAGGGCTCCGCGCTGCTCAAGCGCGTCACCCTTGAACTCGGCGGCAAGAGCCCCAACATCGTCTTCGCCGACTCCGACCTCGAAGCCGCCGCCGCGGCCACCCCCATGTCGTTCCTCGACAACTCCGGCCAGGACTGCTGCGCCCGCACCCGCATCCTCGTCCAGCGTTCCGTCTACGACCGCTTCCTCGACCTCCTGGTCCCCGGAATCGAGTCCGTCCGCGTCGGCGACCCGGCCGACGAGGCCACCCAGATGGGCCCGCTCATCTCCAAGGTCCAGCTGGACCGTGTCCGTTCGTACGTCGACCCGGACGCGCCCGGCATCCGCGGCAAGGCCCCCGAGGGCCCCGGCTTCTGGTTCCCGCCGACCGTCCTCACCGGCGTCGATCCCGGCGCCCGCGTGGCCGCCGAGGAGGTCTTCGGCCCCGTCGCCGTCGTCCTCCCCTTCGAGGACGAGGCCGACGCGATCCGGCTCGCCAACGACACCCCGTACGGCCTCTCCGGCTCCATCTGGACCCGGGACGTCGGCCGCGCGCTGCGCGTCTCCCAGGCCGTCCGCGCGGGCAACCTGTCCGTCAACTCCCACTCCAGCGTCCGCTACTGGACCCCCTTCGGCGGCTTCAAGCAGTCCGGCATCGGCCGTGAACTCGGCCCGGACGCCCTGACCGCCTTCACCGAAACCAAGAACGTCTTCATCAGCACGGAGGGCCCCGCACAGTGACCTCAGAAAACATCTGCCGCCGCCTGGTCGGCCGCACCGCCGTCATCACCGGTGCTGGCAGCGGCATCGGCCTCGCCACCGCGCGCCGGCTCGCCGCCGAGGGCGCGCATGTCGTCTGCGGCGACCTGGACGAGGCGCGCGGCAAGGCGGCCGCCGAGGAGGTGGGCGGGCTCTTCGTGAAGGTCGACGTCACCGACGCCGAGCAGGTCGAGGCGCTCTTCAGGACCGCGTACGACACCTACGGCAGCGTCGACATCGCGTTCAACAACGCGGGCATCTCGCCGCCCGACGACGACTCCATCCTGGAGACCGGCCTGGAGGCCTGGAAGCGGGTCCAGGAGGTCAACCTCACCTCCGTGTACCTGTGCTGCAAGGCGGCGATCCCCTACATGCGGCGCCAGGGCAAGGGCTCGATCATCAACACCGCGTCCTTCGTGGCCCGCATGGGCGCGGCGACCTCCCAGATCTCGTACACGGCCTCCAAGGGCGGTGTGCTCGCCATGTCGCGGGAGCTGGGCGTGCAGTTCGCGCGGGAGGGCATCCGCGTCAACGCGCTCTGCCCGGGGCCGGTCAACACCCCGCTGCTCCAGGAGCTGTTCGCGAAGGACCCGGAGCGCGCCGCGCGCCGCCTCGTGCACATCCCGGTCGGACGGTTCGCCGAGGCCACCGAGATCGCGGCCGCCGTCGCGTTCCTCGCCAGCGACGACTCGTCCTTCGTCAACGCCACCGACTTCCTGGTCGACGGCGGCATCTCGGGCGCGTACGTCACCCCGCTCTAGACCCCGCTCCAGGGCGACGGAGCACCGCCACCACCGGTGTGATTAAAGTGCCGGGATGAGCAGTTCGCCGCCCGGCTGGTACCGCGACCCGTCCTACCCGCTCACCGAACGCTGGTGGGACGGGACCGCGTGGACCGATCACCGGCGCCAGCCGGAGCAGCCCGTCCCGCCGGTGCTCCAGCCGCAGCCGCCCCCGGGCAAGGGCCCCGGACGCACCAAGGTCGTCGCGCTGGCCGCCGTCGGGGCCGTCCTGGTCGCCGGAGCGGTCACGGGGGGCGTCCTGCTGCTCGGCGGGGACGGCGACGGCGGCCGGGAGACGAGGACGGCGACGACCTCCCCGACCTCCGACGCCGACGGGAGCGACGGCCCGACCCCCACCAAGCCCGCCACCGCGACCCCCACCGGCGACCCGACCACCGTCGTGGACGACCTCAACGGCATCGCCTTCCCGATCCCCGACGGCTGGGAGGACGGCGACGGATCCGCCGAGGACGACGCGGTCCTGGTCACGGACGACGGCATCTACGACTGCCCCGGCGACAACGGCCTGTGCCGCAGGGGCACGGTCGTCTCGCGGACCGTCACCGGCAGCAGCGAGACATCCCCGAAGGTCCTCGCCCAGCGCGACATCGAGGACGCGGCGAACGACGCGTACGACCGCGACGAACTGGACCGGCGCCCCTACAACGGCATCACCGGCCACGAGGTCGTCTCCTCCGGCTCGGTGGCCGTCGCGGGCCGCGCCGGCTACTACGTGCGCTGGCGCGTCACGACGGGGGCCGGACCCGGCGGCTACGTCCAGTCCCTCGTCTTCCCGTCCAGCAGCGGCTCCGAGGCCCCGGTGCTCGTCCGGTTCGCCCTCGACGCGGGCGACGACGGCCCGTCGGTGGGCGACATCGACGAGATCGTCGAGGGCATCCGACCGGTGGGCGACGCGGACGCGGACACGGGCGGGGGAGTGGGCAGCAGCCTCGGCCCGTCGTGAGCGCTCGCGGCGCGCGGAGCCGGGAGGCCGAGCGGGGCTCCCGGCCGCCGCCGGCCTACAGGAACGTGTGCCCCTCGCCGCGGTACGTGGGCACGGCCGCCGTCACCTCGTCGCCCTCCACCAGGTGCAGCACGTCGAACCGCTCGCACAGCTCGCCGGCCTTGGCGTGCCGGAACCACACCTTGTCGCCGAGCAGCAGGTCGTCCGCGGGCGCGCCGAGCAGCGGGGTCTGCACCTCGCCGGGGCCCTCCTGCGGGTCGTACTTCAGCCCCTCGGGCAGATACGGCACCGGCAGCCGGTCGGGGCCGGGTGCGCCGGACGCCGGGTAGCCGCCGCCCAGCACGGTGACGACCCCGACACCGGGGCGCCGTACGACGGGCATGGCGAAGAGCGCGGCCGGACGCCCGCTGAACGACGTGTAGTTGTCGAAGAGCCGGGGCACGTAGAGCCCGGAGCCGGCGCCGATCTCGGTGACCGCGTCCTCCGCCGCCGTGTGCTGCACACTGCCCGTGCCGCCGCCGTTCACGAACTCCAGGTCCGGCGCCACCCGCCGTACGGCGCGCACCACTTCGGCCCGCCGCGTGGCCAGCTCCTTCTTGGCGGTGGCCTGCATCAGCCGGATGGCACGCGACCGGAACGGCCGCCCGGCCACCGAGTCGCCGACACCGGCGATGTGCCCCTCGTACGCCATGATCCCGACCAGCTTGAACCCCGGGCGCTCGGCCACGGCGCGGGCCATCTCGCCGACCTGCGCGGGGGAGTGCAACGGGGAGCGCAGGGCGCCGACGCGCACCCGTCCGCCGAGCAGCTTCAGCGAGGTGTCCAACTCCAGGCAGACGCGCACGACTTCGGTGCCGCCACGCCGGGAGTTGTCGATCAGCTGGAGCTGGGCGGGGTCGTCGACCATGACGGTCACCGCGGCGGCGAGCTTGGGGTCGCCCGCCAGTTCGGCGAAGGCCTCGTGGTCGGCCGACGGGTAGGCGAGAAGGATGTCCTCGAACCCGGAGCGGGCCAGCCACAGGGACTCGGCGAGGGTGAACGACATGATGCCCTGGAAGCCCTCCCGGGCCAGGACCCTCTCCAGGAGCGCCCGACAGCGAACGGACTTGCTCGCGACGCGGATCGGCTTGCCGCCGGCCCTGCGGAGGAGGTCGTCGGCGTTCGCGTCGAAGGCGTCGAGGTCGACGATCGCCAGAGGTGCGTCGAGATGAGCTGTGGCCCGGTCGTACCGGGCCCGGTCGGCGGCGCGCGCAGTCATGCACGAAGCCTGCCAGACATGATTACCGCAGGGTAGGGGGACGTTCCGGGCAGAAGCCGCGGGTCGGCGGACTGGTTCCCGTTCGACCGGGGCCAACCCGTAGAGTGACGCGCACGCAGGGACGACCTCGACGGGGATGCGGATCCGCTGCCACGGGTATGGCTTGCCCGTGGTGTTGGACCGTCGGCGGGGCCCGTCCCAGGTATGCGTGACGACCGCTCCCCACGGGCGGTCGGACGCCCGGACGACCTCCGGGTCGGCCCGGACGAGGAAACGGGGGGTGCATGAGCACGGAAGCGCGCCGCGCCTCCATCCCCCCGCGACCACCGGGTCCGCCCCGCCCGTCCATACCGCCGGACCACGACGCGTCGACCATGACACCGGACGCCACGACATCGAACACCGCGACGCCGGGAACCCCGCCGCGGCGGCCGTCGCGGGGGCCCGGGTCCGGCAGCGAGGCACCAGGGGCGTACGCGACCGCCCCGGACACGTGTCCGTCCGCCTCGGGTGCGCCCGGCTCGGCCCCTCCGGTCGGCTCAAGCCCGGTGGGTGGCCCCTCGGTTCCCCCGCCCCGCCCGGATCGCATGCCCTCGGCCGGGAACGGTCCGACCATGCCACGCCGCCCTCAGCGGCCACCGGTGGCGGGTGCGCCCGCCCGACCCAGCACTCCGCCTCGCCCGTCCTCGGCGCCGTCCCCGACTCCGGGCACGACCCGGGACGTACGCCGCCCGGGTGCGGCCGACGCCCCGAACACCCCGGAGAACAGCCGGAGTTCCGCCGGTCAGGGCGGGCACACACCCTCCCGTGCGCACGACCCCGGCCCGGTGGCCGGTCAGGGCGGCCCTTCGCAAGGATCCCGGCAGACAGCCGGGCAGAGCCCCGCACGTGGTTCGGGTGCGGCGGCGGACGAGACTCCCCCGCGCGGCTCCGTCGTGGACGGTGGCGCCGCCCCGCGCCGAGGCGAACACCCGCGCTTCTCCGACTTCCGGCGCACGGCGGGCCAGAACCCAGGCACCCCGGCCACCCCGCCGCCCCCGGCCGCCTCCGCTCGCTTCCCGGACTCCCCACCGGCGTCCTGGACCCGTTTCCTGAACGCTCCGCCGACGGCTCCGACCCGTTTCCCGGACGCCCCGCCCTCGGTGTCGGCCCGTTTCCCGGACGGTCCGCCGGCGGCTCGTCGCCCGGACGGCGCGCCTGCCTCGGGGACTGCTCGTTTCCCCGACACCCCGCCCCCCGCGCGCGACGCCGGACGGCGTACGGGTGCCGGCCGGCCTTCGGGTGCCGCACCGTCCCCGGACGCCCGGACCGCCGGCTCGGCCCCGCCCCTCGGCGACCGCCCGCCCCGGCACTCCGGTCCGGCCGGCTCGCCCGTCGGCGGCACGCCACCTCGGACCTCCGGCCCTTCCAACGGCGGCCGTTCCACCCGTCCCTCCGACTCCACCCCCGGCGGCACGACCCCCCGCCCGGCCGGACAGCCCCCGACACCGGCGCCCCGTGACGGCGTACCGGCTTCCGGCGGTTCCGTTCCACCCCCGGCCTCACCCCTCCGTCGCCCGCTGCCCGAGGAGACGGGCCCCGAGGGGACGCCTCGGCCGCGGCCCATCACGCCCGAGCGCTCCGGTGGCTGGCAGCCTCCGGCGGGTTCGTCCCGGCGGTCCGCCGAGGCGCTCGACGGAGTCCTCGGGGCGCCTCCCGGGCGACCCTTCGTGACGTTCGCGCAGCCGGACACATCGCCGTGGACACCGCCCGAGCCGTACGACGGGCGGCGCAAGCCGCGGCCCACCAAGGCGCGGGCGGCGGCCGTGGCCGCGTGCGTGGTGCTCGGCGTCGGGCTCATCGGCGGCGCGGCGGCCGGGAGTTGGCTCACCGGGGACCCCGGGGCGGACGGCTCCCGCGACACCTTCGCGGTGGCCGGGCAACTGTGGCACGGGGTACCCGTCGACGAGCTGTTCCCACCCACCGTGCAGGGCGAGGGCGCCGGACCCGGCGGTACCGACCGCACCTGGACCCGGGTCGCCGTCGCGCGCGACAGCGGTTGCGCGGACGCCTTCGACCCGCTGCTGCGCAAGGCCCTCGCCCCCGTCGGCTGCCTGCGACTGCTGCGCGCCACCTACACCGACGCGACCCACAGCAGCGTCACCACCGTCGGCCTGATGTTCACCAGGGCCGACGCCGCCGCCATGGCCGCGCTCGGGAACCGCTTCACGAAGGACGGCCTCGACCGCCGCACCGACCTGATGCCCCGGGCGTACGCCGCCGAGGACACCGTCGCCGCCGGCTTCGGCGACGGTCAGCGGGCCTCCTGGACGATCTCCGTCCTCACCGACGTCCCCGTGGTCGCCTACGCCGTCTCGGGCTTCGCCGACGGCCGCACCGTCACCCAACCGCAGCCGGCCGCGGACGCGATGAAGTCCGGTGCCACGACCGCCCCCGCCCAGTCCGGCCTCGGCCACGAGGCGCAGGGCCTCGCCGACCGCATCGAACGCGGCCTGCGCAGGACCGCCGCGTCCGCCACGGAGCAGCCTTCATGAAAGCCGACAAACCCGGGACCACCGGAAGGGTCGCGAAAGCCGACCGACGCCACCGGCGCGTCCCGCGCCTCGGTCTGCTCGGCGTACCCCTCGCCGCCTCCCTGGCCCTGCTGCCCTCCACCGCCGCGCACGCCGACGGCATCCGGGACCAGCAGTGGGCGCTGGGGGCGATGCACGCGCAGGAGGCGTGGCGTACGACCAAGGGCGCCGGTATCACCGTCGCGGTGCTCGACACGGGCGTCGACGACGAGCACCCGGACCTGGCCGGCAACGTCCTGCCGACGAAGGACATGGTCGGCTTCGGGGCCTCGCGCGGCGACCGCTCCTGGGCCCGGCACGGCACCGCGATGGCCGGGATCATCGCCGGACACGGACACGGCGTGAACGACGCCGACGGCGTCCTCGGCGTCGCCCCCGAGGCCAAGATCCTCCCTGTCCGCGTCATCCTCGAAGACGGCGACTCGGCCCGCTCCAAGGCCCGCAGCACCCGCGGCAACGCCCTCGCCGAGGGCATCCGCTGGGCCGCCGACCAGGACGTCGACGTCATCAACCTCTCCCTCGGCGACGACTCCGAGTCCGCCCACCCGGACCCCTCCGAGGACGCCGCGGTCCAGTACGCCCTGCAGAAGGGCTCGATCGTCGTCGCCTCGGCCGGCAACGGCGGCGCGAAGGGCGACCACATCTCCTACCCGGCGGCCTACCCGGGCGTGATCGCGGTGACCGCCGTCGACGAGGACGGCGACCGCGCCCCGTTCTCCACCCGCCGCTGGTACGCCACCGTCAGCGCCCCCGGCGTCGACGTCGTCATCGCCGACCCCGACCGTAAGTACTACGAGGGCTGGGGCACCAGCGCCGCGGCGGCCTTCGTCTCCGGCGCCGCAGCCCTCATCAAGGCGGCCCACCCGAGCCTGACCCCCGCCCAGGTCAAACGCCTCCTGGAGGGCACCGCCCGCGAAGCCCCCGTCGGCGGTCGCGACGACTCCCGGGGCTTCGGCTTCGTCGACCCGGCGGCCGCCATCGAGGAAGGCGGCAAGCTCACGTCCGACGACCTCAAGACCGCGTCGTACGGCGGCAAGTACTTCGGCTCCGGCCCGGACCCGGTCGAGGAGGAGGACCCGACCGCCGGCTGGGCCGCCCCCGCCGCGGGCGGACTCGGCGTGGTCCTGCTGGTCACCGCGGTGATGGTCTGGCGCGGACGCGGTCGCGGCCGACCCGACGAGTACGTCGTCTGAAGCCGGCGTCTACGAGCCGGTGGCCACGCCCGCCGTGACCGTCGCGTCCGCCGGAGCCACGTCGCCGGCCGTTTCCGCCGTGTCCCCGAACACCGAGACGGCCGCCCGCGCCGCCGCCTCGACCAGCGAGATCCCCTTCGCCTTCGTCGTGTTGCCGTTCGACACCACCGCGACCAGGTACTCCCGCCCGTCCACCGCGACCCGGCCGACGCTGTTGATGTCCCACAGCCCGGTGGCGGTACGCGGCAACCACCCGTTCTTCAGCGCGAATCCGGACCCCGAGGCCCCGCCCGACGCCGCCGCCGAGACGCCCCAGTCCTGACCCTGCGCGATCCGGCCCATCAGCTCCTGGACGTACCCCCGCGACGCCTCGTTCAGTTCGGACGTGTCGTCGTCCCCGAACACCTGCTGGAGCAGGGCGAGTTGATCGGCCGCCGTGGTCTGCGTGAGTCCCCAGTACAGGCCGTCGCCGCCCTCGGTGCCCGTCAGCCCGAACCGCGCGTTCGCGGCGTCCAGACCGTCGGCCTGCCCGATGGCCTTCCACAGGGCCGTCGCGGAGACGTTGTCGCTGTCACGGATCATCGCGGAGGCGTACGTCCTCTCCTGCACGGTGAGCTGCCGGTCCGCGTCCTGCGCCTGCAGCAGCAGCGCCGCCAGGATGTCCAGCTTCACGATGCTGGCCGTGTCGAACCGCGCGCTCCCGTACCCGGCCGAGTCACCGGACGCCACGTCGAGCACGGCCACGGACACCTCCGCCCCGTCCTCGACGGCCACGTCCGCCAGGGCCGCCGCGAGCAGCGCGTCGTGGTCCACCTCGGGCGCCGCCACAGGTTCCACCGAAGCCTCCTCAGCGACCACGTCCGCGCCCGGCGCCGTGGAGGCGGAGGCCGAGGGCGATACCGACGATGACGCCGACGACGATACGGCGGAGCTTCCGCCGTCCTGCGCCTGGGCCCTCATGTACACCGACCCGGCGGCCGTGCCGCCCACGAGGACGAGGGTGGCGAGCGCGATGCGGACGAGCGGACGGCGCCCGGACGGACGGGCGCTGCGGCGGGCTCTTGATGAGGGCATGCCGTGATGGTTCTGCGCCGCGCTGTGCGCCTGGTTAGGCGATTGTTAGATCCTTGTCAGGGATCGCTGAGAAAACCGTGAGTGATGTGACCGTCACGTTTCCGGCCTGCCGAACGCCCGGGAGACTTCCCCCGATAGGGTCGACGACCGTGGCGAACAAGAACATTCCCGACCCCGGCTTCTCCGACGACGACGGCTCCGCCGACCCCCGGCTGAGCGCCGCGCTCGCCGCCTGGGCCGAGGACCGGACCGCTGTGAGCCCTGTCCTCGAAGCCCTCAAGGGGGCCCGGCTCCTCGTGCCCGTCGTGGCCGTGCTCGGTGAGGTCGAGGTCGACGAGAACGGGCTGCGCCGCGAGAAGACCAGCGACATGGCCGTCCCCACCCTGAAGGCCGGCGGCCGCACCGCCCTGCCCGCCTTCACCTCCACCGACTCCCTCGCCCGCTGGGACCCCGCCGCCCGCCCCGTCGCCGTACCCCTGCACCAGGCCCTGCAGGCCGCCGCGCACGAGAAGGCCGACACGATCGTCCTCGACCTCGCGGGCCCCGTCCCCTACGAGCTGACCGGCCCCGCCCTGCGCGCGCTCGCCGAGGGACGCACCACCACCGACCCGCTCGCCGACCCCGCCGTCCTCGACGCTGTACGCTCCGCCGTCGCCGCCGAACCGGCCGTGCTCCGCGCCCACCTCGGCCCCGGACAGGCCGACGGCACCCTCGCCCTCGTCCTCGACCCGTCCGCGGGCCCGGCCGAAGCCGCGCGGTCCGTGGCGGGCCGCCTCGCCGCCGACGAGACACTGCGGGCCCGCCTGGTGCGTGGCCTCGACCTGGCACTGCTGCCGGCCGGGGCGACGCCATCGGGCGAGCCCTTGTACGTACGCCGGTGAGCGCGCGCGGATCGGTGAACGCGCGACCCACGGCCCGGCCGGTGTCCTAGCCGTAGACCGGGCCCGTGTACTTCTCGCCCGGACCCTGACCCGGCTCGTCCGGCACGACCGACGCCTCGCGGAACGCCAGCTGCAGCGACTTCAGACCGTCGCGCAGCGGGGCCGCGTGGAAGGAGCTGATCTCGGTGGCGGACGCGTCCAGCAGACCGGCGAGGGCGGTGACCAGCTTGCGGGCCTCGTCCAGGTCCTTGTACTTGTCTCCCTCCTCCGTCAGACCGAGCTTCACCGCGGCGGCGCTCATCAGGTTGACGGCGACCGTCACGATCACCTCGACCGCGGGGACCTCGGCGATGTCGCGGGTCATCGAGTCGAAGTCGGGGTTCTCAGGAGGGGTCTCACTCATGCCCCACACGATAGGCCCCGGCACGTACGCCCCGACCTGCGGGAGCCCGTCGCCCCCGATTGGCACGCCAGGTTTCAACCCGGTATGGTGGTCCCAACGACCGGCTGGACACCTGTGTGCCCGGCCCGCAAGTGGAGGCTCCGAACTCCCACCTGACTGTCCTCCGGGACGGCAGGTCACCCGGTCAGACGGCCCCCACCGTTCCGTACGGACGGTGGAGTCGTCCGAGTTTGCGCCCCGCGGCACACCCGCGGCGGTGCTCCGGCAGTACATGGAGCCCCGCCTGTGTCCCGTCCGGGGCATTTTTCATGGCTCCTGATGGTTGGTCTCTATGTCAACCAGACATAACACGGCGGTCCGCCAGACCGGCGTGTGGTGCTACCGAGGAGGATCCATCAGCACCGAGCCCCGCATCAACGACCGGATTCGCGTTCCCGAAGTGCGGCTTGTCGGTCCCAGCGGCGAGCAGGTCGGGATTGTTCCGCTTGCCAAGGCCCTGGAGCTTGCGCAGGAGTACGACCTCGACCTGGTCGAGGTGGCGGCGAGTGCGCGTCCCCCGGTCTGCAAGCTCATGGACTACGGGAAGTTCAAGTACGAGTCGGCCATGAAGGCCCGTGAGGCGCGCAAGAACCAGGCGCACACGGTCATCAAGGAAATGAAGCTCCGGCCGAAGATCGACCCGCACGACTACGACACCAAAAAGGGTCACGTCGTCCGGTTCCTCAAGCAGGGCGACAAGGTCAAGATCACGATCATGTTCCGTGGTCGCGAGCAGTCCCGGCCCGAGCTGGGCTACCGACTGCTGCAGCGTCTCGCCTCGGACGTCGAGGACCTCGGGTTCGTCGAGTCGAACCCGAAGCAGGACGGCCGAAACATGATCATGGTTCTCGGTCCGCACAAGAAGAAGACCGAGGCGATGGCCGAGGCCCGTCAGGCGCAGGAAGCCCGGAAGGCGGAAGCGAAGGCCAACCCCGGCAAGTCGCAGAACGCCGCCGAGGCCGAGCACGCCGACGCCGAGGGCACCGACGTGCAGCACGTCGAGGCCGAGGCGCCGGCCGAGGAGCCTGCCGAGGCGTAAGTCCCCGGGACGCGAGTCCGGGGGAAACCCTGGACACCGGTCCAGGGTGTCAACCGATAGAAATGACGTTCCGTTGTGCCCGGTTTCACGACCGGGCACCGGAACGCCACTGACGAGGAGAGAACGGCGCTATGCCGAAGAACAAGTCGCACAGCGGTGCCAGCAAGCGCTTCAAGATCACCGGCTCCGGCAAGGTGCTCCGTGAGCGCGCCGGCAAGCGCCACCTGCTCGAGCACAAGTCGTCCCGCGTGACGCGTCGCCTCACCGGCAACGCCGAGATGGCCCCGGGCGACGCCGCGAAGATCAAGAAGCTTCTCGGCAAGTGACGCGACGGCGCCTGATCAACCGATCGAAGCGCGCCGTACGTACGTCAGGACCGGGACCCAATCGATTTCGGGTCGTGTGAGGACAACCACGGCCCCGCTACAAGGAGTCAAAAAGTGGCACGCGTCAAGCGGGCAGTAAACGCCCACAAGAAGCGCCGGGCGATCCTCGAAGCCGCCTCCGGCTACCGCGGTCAGCGTTCGCGCCTGTACCGCAAGGCCAAGGAGCAGGTCACCCACTCGCTGGTCTACAACTACAACGACCGCAAGAAGCGCAAGGGCGACTTCCGTCAGCTGTGGATCCAGCGCATCAACGCTGCGGCCCGCCAGAACGGCATGACGTACAACCGCCTCATCCAGGGTCTGAAGGCCGCCAACATCGAGGTGGACCGCAAGATCCTCGCCGAGCTGGCCGTCAACGACGCCACGGCTTTCGCCGCGCTGGTCGAGGTCGCGCAGAAGGCGCTGCCGGCGGACGTGAACGCGCCCAAGGCGGCGTGACGCTGGCGCTGGCCTGAGCCGCGTGTTGTTGTGACCCGGACCCGCAGGTGCTTGCCGCCTGCGGGTCCGGGTGTTTCGGGTGCGTTGTCGGCTGCGGGTGCGTGGGGCCTGGTCGCGCAGTTCCCCGCGCCCCCGAAAACCCAGGCCCCCGCGCCCCCGAAAAGCACGGGGTGCAGCCCCTGCTTCTCAGGGGCACGGGGAACTGCGCGAGAAGTCCCACGCACCCGCACCCGCACCCGCACCCGCCAACGAACCGAACCCCCGAGCTCTTTCGATCCAAAGGTGATCCATGCCCGCCCCCGAGTTGATCTCCCCCCGCTCCGCCCGCGTGTCCGCCGCGCGGCGGCTCGCGAAGCGGAACTTCCGGGGGAAGGACCGCCTCTTCTTGGCGGAGGGGCCGCAGGCCGTGCGGGAGGCCGCCGGGCACGCGGACACCCTGGTCGAGCTGTTCGCCACGGTCGAGGCCGCGGAGCGGTACGCCGACATCGTCGGAGAGGCCCGCGCGGCCGGCGCCCGCGTCCACCTCGCCGACGAGGCGGTCATCGCCGACATCTCCACCACCGTCACGCCGCAGGGCCTCGTCGGGATCTGCCGGTTCCTCGACACCCCCTTCGAGGAGATCCTCAGGAGCCGCCCCAAGCTCGTCGCCGTGCTCGCCCACGTCCGCGACCCCGGCAACGCCGGCACCGTACTGCGCTGCGCCGACGCCGCCGGGGCGGAGGCGGTCGTGCTCACCGACGCGTCCGTGGACCTCTACAACCCCAAGGCCGTGCGCGCCTCCGTCGGGTCGCTGTTCCACCTGCCCGTCGCCGTCGGCGTGCCCGTCGAGGAGGCCGTGGCGGGGCTCAAGGACGCCGGAGTGCGGATTCTCGCCGCTGACGGGGCGGGGCAGGACGACCTCGACGACGAGCTGGACAAAGGGACCATGGGCGGGCCCACGGCATGGGTGTTCGGGAACGAGGCGTGGGGGCTGCCCGAGGAGACCCGAGAGCTGGCCGACGCCGTCGTACGCGTGCCGATCCACGGAAAGGCGGAAAGCCTGAACCTGGCGACCGCCGCCGCCGTATGTCTCTACGCGTCCGCACGTGCACAGCGCGCCTTCGGAGGGTGCCGGACCGTCACGCCCAGCTAGTAGGGTGACGGGCTCGGGGGCCCACTGCACAACGCGAGAGGTGGGGTACGGGGATGAGGGTCGGCACGAGCAGCACCCGGGGAGCACTGGACGTGCTCGCCACATCGGCGGCCCGGCACGATGATCTCGCCGAGCTCGGCATCACCCCCGACGACCTTCCCGACGGACTGGTCGTGGCCGACGAGAACGGCCGCGTGATCTGCTTCAACGCCGCCGCCGCCCGGATCACCGCCACCCCCGCCGCCGACGCCCTCGGCCGCCCCCTCGAATGGGCCCTCCCCTTAGAAGACCTCGAAGGCCGCCGCTGGTGGCAGCTGACCGACCCGTACGGAGGGCTCGCCATCCGGGTCGGACAGCCCGAGCGGAACCTGCTCCTGCCCGGGGCGCGCGAGATCCTCGTGTCGGCCCGCTACATCCGGACGGAGCCGAAGGGTCCCGTCCGCCGGGTCGTCGTCTCCCTGCGCGACACCGAGGCCAGGCGCCGCACCGAGCGCAGCCACTCCGAGCTGATCGCCACCGTGGCCCACGAGCTGCGGTCGCCGCTGACGTCGGTCAAGGGGTTCACCGCGACGCTGCTCGCCAAGTGGGAGCGGTTCACGGACGACCAGAAGAAGCTGATGCTGGAGACCGTGGACGCCGACGCCAACCGGGTCACGCGGCTCATCGCCGAGCTGTTGGACATCTCGCGGATCGACTCCGGGCGGCTCGAACTGCGCAGGCAGCCCGTCGACATAGGCGCGGCCGTCGGACGGCACATCCAGGCGTACGTCGCCGCGGGGCAGCCCGCCGACCGGTTCCTGCTGCGGATCGAGCAGCCGCTGCCCGATCTGTGGGCCGACCCGGACAAGATCGACCAGGTGCTGAGCAACCTGCTGGAAAATGCGGTGCGGCACGGCGAGGGAACCGTCACGATTGACGTCACGCCCACGGCGTCCCCCCGGGAGGGGGAGGACACCGGTACGTCGGTCACGGTGAGCGACGAGGGCAGCGGCATCCCGGAGGAGTCCATGAACCGCGTCTTCACCCGCTTCTGGCGGGGCAGCAAGCGCGGTGGCACCGGCCTCGGGCTGTACATCGTCAAGGGCATCGTCGAGGCCCACGGCGGCACCATCACGGTCGGACGCGCCCCTGTCGGCGGCGCCGAGTTCCGATTTACGTTGCCCGTGGCGGCCCCGGCCTACCTGGCCTGAGCACCACGGGCGCGTTCGTTCACCTCCACCCCGTTAGACTCGGCCTTTGGCACCTTTGTGTCCCAAAAACCGTGACGATCTGTCCACGAGTCGGTACGGGGACCTTCAGCCAGCCAATCGGAAGCACGGGAAGAGATGTCGGCACCGAATAAGTCGTACGACCCGGTAGAGGTCGAGGCCTTGAAACCGGAAGAGATCGAGCGCATGCGGGACGAGGCGCTCGCCGCCTTCGCCGCCGCGGACTCCCTCGACGCACTCCAGGAGGCCAAGGTCGCCCACACCGGCGGCACCTCCCCGCTCGCCCTCGCCAACCGCGAGATCGGCGCGCTGCCGCCGCAGGCCAAGGCCTCGGCCGGAAAGCTGGTCGGCCAGGCACGGGGCGCGGTGAACAAAGCGCTCGCCGGCCGTCAGGTCGAGCTGGAGGCCGAGCGCGACGCGCGGGTGCTGGTCGAGGAGGCGGTGGACGTCACGCTGCCCTACGACCGCGTACCGGCCGGCGCCCGCCACCCGCTCACCACGATGATGGAGCGCGTCGCCGACGTCTTCGTCTCCATGGGCTACGAGATCGCCGAGGGCCCCGAGGTCGAGGCCGAGTGGTTCAACTTCGACGCCCTGAACTTCGGCCCGGACCACCCGGCCCGCCAGATGCAGGACACCTTCTTCGTCGAGGGCCCCAAGGGTTCGGACGGCGACGGCGGGTCCGGTGTCGTACTACGTACGCACACCTCGCCCGTGCAGGCCCGCTCGCTGCTCTCCCGCGAGCTGCCCGTCTACGTCGTCTGCCCCGGCCGGGTCTTCCGCACCGACGAGCTGGACGCCACCCACACCCCGGTCTTCCACCAGATCGAGCTGATCGCGGTGGACGAGGGCCTGACCATGGCCGACCTCAAGGGCACCATGGACCACATGGTCCAGTCGCTGTTCGGTGAGGACATGAAGACCCGGCTGCGGCCGAACTTCTTCCCCTTCACCGAGCCGTCCGCCGAGATGGACATGCTCTGCTATGTCTGCAAGGGCGCCTCCGTCGGCAACCCCGACCGCCCCTGCCGTACCTGCTCCTCCGAGGGCTGGATCGAGCTGGGCGGCTGCGGCATGGTCAACCCGCGGGTGCTCACCGCCTGCGGTGTCGACCCCGAGAAGTACAGCGGATTCGCCTTCGGGTTCGGCATCGAGCGGATGCTGATGTTCCGCCACAACGTCGAAGACATGCGAGACATGGTCGAGGGTGACGTCCGGTTCACCCGGCCGTTCGGGATGGAGATCTGATGCGCGTCCCGCTTTCCTGGCTGCGGGAGTACGTCGACCTGCCGGCCACCGAGACAGGCCGTGACGTCCAGGCCAAGCTCATTTCGGCCGGTCTGGAGGTCGAGACCGTCGAGCAGCTCGGCGACGGCCTCAAGGGCCCCCTCGTCGTCGGCCGGGTGCTGACCATCGAGGAGCTGACGGAGTTCAAGAAGCCGATCCGCTTCTGCACCGTCGACGTCTCCACCGCCAACGGCACCGGTGAGCCCCAGGAGATCGTCTGCGGCGCCCGTAACTTCGCGGTCGGCGACAAGGTCGTGGTCGTCCTCCCCGGCGCCGAACTGCCCGGCGGCTTCGCGATCAGCGCGCGCAAGACGTACGGCCGCAACTCGCACGGCATGATCTGCTCCAGCGACGAGCTGGGCATGGGAGACGACGGCACCAAGGGCATCATCGTGCTCCCGCCCGAGTACGAGGTCGGCACCGACGCGATCGAGCTGCTCGAACTGGTCGACGAGGTCCTCGACATCGCCGTCACCCCCGACCGCGGCTACTGCCTCTCGCTGCGCGGCATCGCCCGCGAGACGGCCACCGCGTACGGGCTGCCGCTGCGCGACCCGGCGCTCCTCGACGTGCCGGGCCCGAACGCCTTCGGCCACCCGGTGCAGGTGTCCGACCCGCTCGGCTGCGACCGCTTCACCGCCCGCACGGTCACCGGGCTCGACCCCGACGCCAAGTCCCCGATCTGGCTCAAACGCCGCCTGCAGAAGGCCGGCATGCGCCCGATCTCGCTGGCCGTCGACATCACCAACTACGTGATGCTGGAGCTGGGCCAGCCCCTGCACGCGTACGACCGCGCCCGTGTCCAGGGCGCCATCGGCGTACGCCGCGCCGAGGCGGGCGAGAAGCTCACCACCCTCGACGGCACCGTGCGCACGCTGAACGCCGAGGACCTGGTCATCACCGACGACCGCGGGCCCATCGGCCTCGCCGGTGTCATGGGCGGCGCCAACACCGAGGTCGACGAGACCGACGGCACAACCACCGCGGTCGTCATCGAGGCCGCGCACTTCGACGAGATCGCCATCGCGCGTACGGCCCGTCGGCACAAATTGGCCTCCGAGGCGTCCAAGCGCTTCGAGCGTGGCGTCGACCCACTGGCCGGTGCCGCGGCCGCCCAGCGCACGGTCGACCTGCTGGTCCTCCTCGCCGGCGGCACCGCCGACGCGGGTGTCACCGAGGTCATCGCGCCCTCCGCGCCGCACACCATCATCATCCCGGCCGACCACCCGGACAAGGTCGCGGGCATGGAGTACGGCCGAGAGACCGTCGTCCGCCGCCTCCAGGAGGTCGGCTGCGATGTCTACGGGCAGGACGAGCTGATCGTCACCGTCCCGTCCTGGCGGCCCGACCTCACCGACCCGAACGACCTGGCCGAAGAGGTCATCCGGCTCGAGGGCTACGAGAACCTGCCCTCCACGCTGCCGAAGCCCCCGGCGGGCCTCGGTCTGACCGAGCGGCAGCGACTGCACCGCCGGGTCGGCCGGGTGCTGGCCGGCGCCGGATACGTCGAGGCGCCGAACTACCCGTTCATCGGCGAGCACCTCTTCGACCAGCTCGGTCTGGCCGCCGACGACGCCAAGCGGCGGGTCGTCAAGCTGGTCAACCCGCTTTCCGACGAGGAGCCCGCCCTCCGCACGACGCTGCTGCCGGGCCTCCTCGGCGCGCTGCGCCGGAACGACGGCCGGGGCAGCCACGACCTGGCCCTCTTCGAGACCGGCCTGGTCTTCCACCCGCAGGACGAGCGAGGCGTCGCCGCCCGCCTGCCCGTCGACCGCCGTCCCACCGACGAGGAGCTGGCCTCGCTCACGGCCGCGCTCCCCGTCCAACCCCGGCACGCCGCCGTCGTCCTCGCGGGCGCCCGTGAGCAGGCCGGCTGGTGGGGCAAGGGTCGTCCGGCCGACTGGGCCGACGCCATCGAGGCGGCGCGGCTGCTCGCCGGTGAGGCCGGGACCGAGCTGATCGTCCGCAAGGGCCAGTACGGGCCGTGGCATCCCGGCCGCTGCGCCGAGCTGGCGGTCGTCGTGGACGGCGAGGAGCGGGTCATCGGGTATGCCGGTGAGCTGCACCCCGGTGTTCTGAAGACCATGGGACTGCCTGCGCGCACTTGTGCGATGGAGGTGGACCTGGACGCGCTGGAGACGAGCGCCGGTGTGCCGAAGGGGCCGAAGATCTCCACGTTCCCGGTGGCCACGCAGGACGTCGCGCTCGTCGTCGACGCGTTCGTGCCGCACGCCGACGTGGAGGCCGCGCTGCGTGAGGGTGCGGGTGACCTGCTGGAGGGCATCCGGCTGTTCGACGTCTACGAGAACGCGGAGCAGCTCGGTGACGGGCGGAAGTCGTTGGCGTACGCGCTTCGCTTCAGGGCCGGGGATCGGACGCTGACCGTGGATGAGGCTTCGGCGGCTCGGGACGCGGCGGTCGCCCTCGCGGGCGAGCGCACCGGGGCCGTTCTGCGGAGCTAGGGCGCCCAAGGGCGGGGAGCTGCGATTCTTCGGCGGCTGCGGGTTCGTCCGCGGCTGCTCGCGCAGTTCCCCGCGCCCCTTGTGTGGAGGGCAAGCCCCCACACACCCCACCATGCACCCCCGCAGCCACCTCACCCATTTGAGTGACAATCTCAGGTGATCTCCCCCAATGAGGCATCCGAGTCGACAGAATCGGACCGGCCTCTCGGGGCCGTTCGCGCTGTCCGGGCCTGATGGGGGGCCAACGGCATGATTCGAATCAGGGCTGGGGCTCCTCGTCGGGCTTCGTCCCGGGGGCGTCGTCTTTCCGGTCGGCGGTCCGTGCGGCGGGCGCTGGTCGGTGCCCGGGTCGTCGGCAGTGCCGTGTTCCTCACGGTCGGCGCCGGGCTGCTGCTGCACGGCAGGCAGGTGATACTGCGCGAAGTGCGCCAGGCGCGCGAGGCCGCGGGCGCCGCGCGGAGCGTGCTGCTGCGGCCGCTGCCCACCCGGATCGCCGGGCTGGCCACCGCCGCCGCACAGCTCTCCGCCGAACGGGGCGCGAGCGTCGGCGGTGACCTGTACGAGGTGATCGCCACCGAGCACGGCGTACGCGTGGTGATGGGCGACGTACGCGGTCACGGCCACGCCGCCGTCGGCACCGTCGCCGCCGTGCTGGGCAGCTTCCGCGAGGCCGTCCACGACGAGGCCGAACTCTCCGGGGTACTCGCCCGCCTCGACCGCGCCCTCGCCCGGCACCTCCGCGACCGCGCCCTCGCCCGGCACCTCCGCGACCGCGCCCGAGCCGAGGACACCGAGGACTTCGTGACCGTCCTCCTCCTGGAGATCGCCCCCGACGGCGAACTCCATGCCCTCAACTGCGGCCACCCCTGGCCCTACCTGCTCGGCGTCGGCCGAGCGGCGCCGGTCACCTGCGCCGACCCCATGCCCCCGCTCGGGCTCTTCCCGCTGCCCGCCGAACTCCCGGTCACCGCCTGCGGTCAACTCCTTCCGGGCGAGGCCCTGTTCCTCCACACGGACGGGGTGGAGGACGCGAGAGACGGACAGGGCCGCTTCTTTCCCTTGGCGGGCGCGCTGGAGGAAGCCGTGAGGGGCCGCCCGATCTCCCCTCGGTCCGTGCTCCGCGCGGTGTTCACCCAACTCCTCCGCCACGCGGGGGGAAGGCCCAAGGACGACATCGCGATACTGGTACTCCGCAACGAACGTCCACTCACCCTCAGGGGCGCGAGGAACGGCGCGACCAGCCACGGACAACCCGCAGCCGACAACCCGCCTTTTGCCCCCACCCCTTAGTGCGCTTCTGATGGCTCTCGGCCGGAGATCATCCGGCCGACCGGCGCCGCGCGAGGCGACTCGTGAGGCGCTGACTGCCTCACCGGACTCGTCCGTGACCGCTCACGAACGGCTTCAAGAGCCGTCAGAAACGGCCTAGTCGCCCGGCGTCTCCAGCGGAGCGTCCCGGCAGGGCCACCGCACTGTACGAGGGGGAGCCGGCGGCCCGGCCGGCCTCTTGCGAGGCATTTCAGTCAACCTGTCGGCAACTCTCTGTGACAGCGTGCGCACGCCCCGAATTCGGGCATTCCCATCACACCCCGTGTGAAAGGGGAGGCGCTACGCTGCCACTCGCCGGCACCGAGCCACCGGAGGGCCTCCATGCAGCCCAACACCCTGCTCGACGCGATCCTCGACGAGGCCGGTATCTCCCACGCCGGTCTGGCCGCGCACGTCAACCAGGCGGGGCGGTCCCGAGGGCTGGCGCTGAGGTACGAACACACCGCGGTGGCCCGGTGGTTGAAGGGGCAGCGCCCGCGTGGCCAGGTGCCCGACCTGATCTGCGAGGTGCTCGCCGGGCGGCTGCACCGGACGGTCACCCTCGACGACATCGGGCTCGGCGTGCCCGGCGAGCCGATCTCGCAGCACGGCGCCGGGCTCTCCGGTTTCGTGGAGCGTGCCACCGCCCTGTGGCGCTCCGACGAACAGCAGCGCGCGCATGTCCTCGGTGCCCCCGCCGTCACCGGGACGCCCGCCGTGATGCCCGTCTGGGAGTGGGAGAACCCGCCGGAGGACGTCGATGTGTCCCGTGGCGGACGGCATCGCGTCAGCCTGGCCGACATCGAGATGCTGCGCGCGGCCCGTACGCACTACGAGCAGATGTACCGGAAGGCCGGGGGCGTCGCCACGCGCACCCGGATCGTCGGATTCCTCAACGCGGAGGCCGCGCCGCTGCTGCGGGGCAGCTACACCGACGCCACCGGGCGCCAACTGCACCGGGCCACCGGGGGGTTGGTGGCGATCGCCGGGATCTGCGCGTACGACTCCGACGCCCATGGGCTGGCCCAGCGGTACTTCCACCAGGCACTGCGGCTGGCGAAGGCCAGCGGCGACCGGGGGCTGGGTGCCTATGTCATCGCACTCCTTGTCAACCAGTCGCTGTTCATGAGGGAGAACCGGCAGGCCGTCGCCTTCGCCGAGGCGGCGCTGCGCACCGCGGGCAAGCACATCACCCCGGCGCTCGCCTCCGACCTCTACGCGATGCAGGCGAAGGCGTACGCGCACCTGGGCGACGGCACGAGCGCCCTGTCCTGCATCCGGCGGGCCGAGCAGGCCGCCGAGCACATCCGGCGCGGTCATGAACCCGATGAGACCGGCTATGTCCAACCGGGCCTGGTGAACGTACAGGTGGCGGAGGCGTTGCTCAGCCTCGGCGACCTGACGGCGGCGGCGGAGCACGCCGTGGCCGCGGTCGACACCCCGGCGCACGACCGGGGGCGTGTGCACCGGCTCGCGATGCTCAGCCAGATCGAGCTGCGGCAGGGCAACGCGGACAAGGCCGTGGCCACCGCCGTGGAAATGGCCGAGTGGGCGCGGGGAATGGAGTCCATGCGCCTGCGTGACAGACTGCGGGCGGTACGCGAACACCTCGTGCGCAGCGGCTGCGCGGGGACCTCGGAAGCCGCCGAGCTCATCGACGGAGCACTGCGCGTACCGCTCTGACGCAGTGCCCGGGGCGCGGCCGTGCACCGGCTGTGCGCCTGCTGTCACCAAGCTCCTGCTGCGATATTGCCACTTACTCGGCGGAAGGTGGCAGAACCATGCAGTGGACGAAACAGAGCGAACAAACTGTTTACTCGAACCACTGGTTCAGCGTCAATCTCGCAGATGTGGCGTTGCCGGACGGGCGGCGCCTCGATCACTTCCTGATACGGCTGCGGCCCGTGGCCGTGGCCACCGTGGTCAACGAGGCCAACGAGGTGCTGTTGCTGTGGCGGCACCGCTTCATCACCGACAGCTGGGGGTGGGAGCTCGCGGCGGGCGTCGTCGAGGACGGCGAAGCCATCGCCGAGGCGGCCGCCCGCGAACTGGAGGAGGAGACCGGATGGCGGCCGGGACCCCTGCACCACCTGATGAGCGTCGAGCCCTCCAACGGGCTCACCGACGCCCGGCACCACATCTACTGGGCCGACGAGGGCGCGTACGTCGGTCACCCGGTGGACGACTTCGAGTCGGACCGCAGGGAATGGGTTCCCCTCAAGCTCGTTCCCGACATGGTCGCCCGCGGCGAGGTCCCGGCCGCCAACATGGCGGCCGCCCTGCTCCTGCTGCACCACCTGCGTCTCGGGCAGGACGCCAAGCCCTGAAATCCCCCTCGCGTCCCGCCCGGAGGGCCTAGCGGCCGATCGCCTGCCAGATGGACACCATCAGGGCGCCCAGGGCCGTGAGGGCCGCCACCGCGGGCAGGGGCCAGCGGGCGTGCTCCAGGGTGACGACCCGGGTGCTCAGGTCGTCCAGTTCCTTGGCGCTCTGTTCGGCGCGGTGGCTCAGCAGGGTCAGCCCTCCTTCGACGCGTGTGTGCGCCACATCCAGGCGGCGTCGTAACTCTGCGAGTTCGCCGTGGTGCACCGGATGCTCGGGGTCGATGGCCACGAGTCCGCTCCTTTCTGTAGTTGTCCAGTCCCTTGCGTGCGCACGTGAAGTCAACTCGCCTGGTGGGCGCATGGGGAGAGTGTGCGAACGGCATATGCGTGTCCGTCGCGCACACGGTGTGTGAATGCGGCGGGCCCGGCACCGTCACCCGGTGCCGGGCCCGTTCGGGAGGACAACTGACCGTCCGTAGCGGTCCGGAGGGAATCAGGCGTACGAGTAGAAGCCCGACCCCGTCTTCCGGCCGAGCCTGCCTGCGTCCACCATGCGCTGGAGCAGCGGGGGAGCGGCGTACAGCGGCTCCTTGTACTCCTCGTACATCGAGTTGGCGATGGAGACGATGGTGTCCAGGCCGATCAGGTCGGAGAGCCTCAGCGGGCCCATCGGGTGGGCGCAGCCCATCTCCATGCCGTTGTCGATGTCCTCACGGCTGGCGATGCCCGACTCGAACATCCGGATCGCGGAGAGCAGATACGGCACGAGCAGCGCGTTGACCACGAAGCCCGAGCGGTCCTGGGCGCGCACGGCGTGCTTGCCGAGCACCTTCTCGGCGAACAGCTGCGCCCGGCTGAGGGTGCCCTCGGAGGTGGTGAGCGCCGGGATCAGCTCGACGAGCTTCTGCACCGGGGCCGGGTTGAAGAAATGGATGCCGATGACGTGGTCGGGCCGCGAGGTGGCGACCGCGAGCTTCACGAGCGGGATGGAGGAGGTGTTCGAGGCGAGGATCGCGTCCGGGCGGGTCACCACCTGGTCGAGAACCTGGAAGATCTGGGTCTTCACCTGCTCGTTCTCCACGACCGCCTCGATGACGAGGTCACGGTCGGCGAACTCGCCGAGGTCGGTGGTGAAGCTGAGGCGCGCCTGCGTCCCGTCCCGCTCCGCCTCGGTGATCTTGCCGCGCTCGGCTGCCTTGGACAGGGAGTTGAACAGCCGGGTACGGCCGATCTCCAGAGCCTCGCCGCTGGTCTCGGCGACCTTCACGTCCAGTCCGGCGCGGGCGCACACCTCGGCGATGCCCGCTCCCATCTGGCCGCAGCCCACGACTCCGACTCGTGCGAGATCTCCCGTTGGGAAGTCCGTCACATCGTCCCTTTCACTGGTCTACGTGCCTGGCAGATACCCCTGGTGTGGGACTGCGCCAAACCTGCACGTTACCCGCGACGCCTACTGATCAGTATTCCGGGTGTCACATGGAAGGCTGGCCAGGACCGGTCCGCGACGGGGCGGACGCGCGGGAAGCGGTACGCGGAGGTACGGCGATGCATCGGAAGTCACGGATGTCACGACGGGCGTTCTGGGCGACCGCGGTGACGACGCTCCTGGCGGCCGGTGGTGCGGCGGCCGGCACCGCCATCGCCGGAGGGGAGCCGAGCCCCCGCCGCAGGGCGGACGAGGGCGAACTGCGGGGCATGTGGCTGGCGACCGTCTCCAACCGGGACTGGCCCTCCGCGCCCGGTCTGACCGCCGACCAGCAGCGCGCCGAACTCCTCACCCACCTCGACACCGCCGTGGCCCGCCGCCTCAACGCCGTGATCTTCCAGGTCCGCCCCACCGCCGACGCGCTCTGGCCGTCCCCGCACGAGCCCTGGTCGCAGTACCTCACCGGCACCCAGGGCAAGGACCCCGGCTGGGACCCGCTGGGCACGGCGGTCGAGGAGGCCCACGCCCGGGGCCTCGAACTCCACGCCTGGTTCAACCCGTACCGGATCGCCCTCCACACCGACCCGAGCCGTCTCGTCGCCTCGCACCCGGCCCGGAAGAACCCCGGCTGGGCCGTCCCCTACGGCGGCAAGCTCTACTACAACCCCGGTGTCCCCGCCGTCCGCGCCTACGTACGGAAGGCCATGCTCGACGCCGTACGGAAGTACCCGGTCGACGCCGTGCACTTCGACGACTACTTCTACCCGTACCCGGTGGCGGGCCAGGTCTTCGACGACGACGCGGCGTACGACCGCTACGGCGGGAGTTTCCCGAACCGGGCGGCCTGGCGGCGTGACAACGTCGACAGGCTCGTGCGGGAGACCGCGGCGGAGATCAAAGTGATCCGGCCCGGCACGCAGTTCGGGATCAGCCCCTTCGGGGTGTGGCGCAACGCCGAGACCGACGAGCGAGGCTCTGCCACACGGGCGGGTGTGCAGACGTATGACGACCTGCACGCGGACACACGGAAATGGGTCAGGGAGAACTGGATCGACTACATCGTGCCGCAGCTGTATTGGTCGGCACACCCGCTTGACCAGCAGGTTCCTGCCAACTATGCAGTCCTTCTGCCTTGGTGGGCAGAGGTCGCGAGGGGGTCTGGGACACGGCTCTACGTCGGGGAGGCCCTCTACAAGGCGGGCGACCCGGCACAGCCCGCGGCCTGGCAGGACCCGGCCGAACTGTCCCGCCACCTCACCCTCGCCAAGAAGCACCCAGAACTGCGGGGGCACGTGTTCTTCTCGGCCAAGGAGGTCAAGGAGGACAAGATCGGGGCCATGGCCCGGGTGGTTGCTGACCACTACCGGCAGCCGGCCCGCACGCCCCGATGATTGAGGGACGGGCCCCTGCAGGGTGCTCACGTAGATCTCGGGCGACCTCGGTCAAGGTCCGGCCCGAAGACGCCACGAGCGCGATCACGTCCCGCCTGAGATCCTCCGAGTACGGCTGCGTGCACGTGATTCCCACCCGGCACTGCTTCCTCTGGGCTCACACCTCCCAGGCTCCAGGTGACCGCGATCAAGGGCACAACATCAGCGCCGGCGCGGACACGGCCGGAGCGCCACGCGCCGTATGAATGCGGCCGACGACGGCATGCAGCCGGGCGCCCCCGCGAAGGCCCGCCGCGTGGGAGAAGGGTCGTGCGGGTGACCTCCTTCCACCACTGAACACCGCGGCTCCGCCCATGGGTCCCGGCGGGCGGGCGATGACCTGCGGGGGGTGGCCAGGGGCTGCTGCCGCGGATCCCCACGACGCTGGAAGATCGGCGGTTGCGCGTTCCGTACCGGCACCTGGGTCACCGAACTCGCCGACGATGTGCCGGTCGGCCGGAAGAGCTGTGGCTGGTCGTCCGCGAGGAGCGGCCGTACCCGGGTGCCCCGCTCCGTCTCACCGACGCCGACGGCATGCGGCCGAACCGCTTCGCCACCAACACCGTTGGCACGCACGCCGATCGCCGCCGTGCAAGTGCGCCACCGGCAGGAGGTCCGGCCGAGGACCGCATCCGCGCCACCAGCGTGCGCAACCATCCCCTCCACGACGACAGGCCGAATCAAACCTGGCTCGAAAACGCCCAGACCGCCCCCCTCCTGCTCACCTGGGTGCCGATACCCGCACCGACCGGCTGTGCCCGGCTCCGGGCGCCCCGCCGTTTGCCGTTGCGACGGTTCTCCACCCCCGCTCACCTGGTCACCACCGCATCCTCCGACTCGCCAGGCACTGGCCCTGGTCCGAACTGATCACCGACGCCCTGGACCGGCTCCAGAGCCCCTCGAACCCCCGATTGACAAGTACCTTTCCAGCCCTACGAGCAGCACCGCCCCAACGGAGCCACCGGACACCGAGAATCCTTACAAACTCTCAGTACAAAGGGGCTTTCGGGAATCTGGCGGCCCCTCTGAACCCTCGCTGCCGAGGCCAAGGCATTCGAACAAAGGCTTGCATCGAACCTTGACGCTCTGGCAGCATGACAAAAGTCAGCGGATGCAGGACCGTCCCGTCCTTAAATGTGTCGCCTTGCTCCTCACTCGGAGAATGACTGACTCCGAACTATCCGAGCAGACTGGCATATCCTCGCGGGTTCGCACTGCACTTCGTGGCGTGCCATCTATCAACGGGGGATAAAATGGGACGAGCACTGACAAGAGAGAGTACCTGCCGGCGGCGCGCGTGAACCTGCCAGGTGCGGGCAATAGGTCTGCACCTGACACTTACAACGGACAGCCGAATCCAAGGAACCGCATCCGGGCGGGGTCGGACCGACGTGAAGCAGTAGTCCTCGTCGACCCCGTAATGACCGGCGAAGCGTTCAAGGACGCATGTCGTTCACTCGGATTCGCCGTTGTCTCCATCTACACGATCTCGTTGGATGTCCTGGCGGAAGTTGCCGCGCAGCACCGGGAAAAAGACGATTTGAGCCTGTACGCTCGAACGCCTGATGATCTCCCGGATGACTTCGGCTGGCCCATCAAGGCAGTCGTGCCGGCCACGGAACCCGGCGTTTTCCTTGCCGATACGCTTGCGGGCATCCTCAATTTGCCGGGCAATGACCCTGCGCGTGCCGGAGCCAGGCGAAACAAGGCGGAGATGCGAGACCTCGCCGCAGCCGGCGGCGTGAGGGTTCCGGAGTACGAGATCGTGCGCGATTTCGCCGAGGTGCCGGCCGCGGCGGGAAGGATCGGCTATCCGCTGATTATCAAGCCCTCGACCGGGGCGGCTTCAAGGGATGTTCGTCTCGTCGCAGAGCCCGCACTGCTCCAGGCAACTGTTCGCGAACTGAGCCACCATGATCTGTTCGGTGCCGATATCGACCAGTGGTTGGTCGAGCGCTATGCACGGGGCCGGGAATTGGCCGTCAACATGTTCTCAATGGACGGCGAACATCGGGTCATCGACATTTGGGAGTACCGGCAACCGGGCACGGCAGATTATGATCAGCCCTACTGGGACCTCATACAGATCACAGATGAAGATCCGGATTTTTCGAATGCAGCCCGGTTCGCCGGAGAAGTGCTGGAATGCTTCGGGGTCAGATTCGGTCCCAGCCACATCGAAATCAAGTGCACGGATGACGGAATCTACCTCATCGAAATCGGAAGCCGCCTGCCCGGAGCCTCGATCGCCGAGCACTGGGAATTGAACAGTTCGTTCAGGCCCTACGAAGACACCCTGTCGGTCCTGCTCGGCGATACAGATGCACCCGGTAAGTCTTTTGTAGTGGACGGGCGCGTCGCCTTCGATGCTCTGTTGGCAATCTGCTGTATCAGGAATGACGCTCACTCAGGGGAGCTCAAAGCAATTCATGGCCTCGTTCAGGCCGCCGAGATACCGGGCGTGCAAGTGGTTCATTCACCGCATCAACCGGGCGATTTCATTCCGATGACCCGCGATCTCAATACCGTGGTAGCGAAGCTGCTGGTGTCAGGATCCGCGAGAGCAGACGTCCTGGAAACTCTTCGAGCCGTTCGTTCGACTATCAGTGTGGAGATAACGTAATGGTGAAATTGCTGCCAGGGAAAACCCTGATGAAATTCGATGAGCAGTTCCCCGTCTACAATTGGCTCTACCCGATGAAGGGGCAGGAGCTGGACGTCACGTCGCATGACAAGCTCTTTCCGAGCCTGGATGTGGACCGAATCCGTGACAGGGCTCTCTACTTTCACATCCCGTTCTGTGAAACCATATGCTCCTTCTGCACGCTGAACCGAGGTCTCGGGAAGCCGGGCGATGAGGCGATCGAGCTTTATGTCCAAGCATTGATCCGCGAAATTCAGATCAAAGCAAAGTATGAGTCGGTTACTTGCCGCCCGATCAAGGCCATATTCTTCGGCGGAGGCACACCGACCACGCTGACAGCTGGACAGATCCGCCGCATAGGAAAGGCCATTCACGATCATTTTGACATGTCCGTTCTCGAAGAGTTCACGTTCGAGATGGAAGTCAAGAGCATCGATGAAGAGAAGATCGTGGCGATGCGGGATATCGGAGTGAATAAGGCTCGATTCGGACTCCAGACATTCGATCCCGTCTACAGGGAACTTTTCAACATCACCGCAACCCTGGACCAGACATATGAAGCGGCTGCGCTGCTTCGCCGCTACTTTGACTACACCAGTTTCGACATCATTTATGGCATGCATGGCCAGACCATCGAGCAGTTCTCAAGAGAGATCCAGTCCGCTGTCGATCTCGGCACCGAGACCATCGAGTTCTATCCGATCACCAACGTGGTGACCCAGGCATCTCTGCACCATGGCTACGTGCGAAATAGCCTTGCACCCCTCAGCTTCATGAACAAGATGGCCATGTCGATCTACCTGAACCAGTACATCCGCGCCTCCGGATTCCAACAGCACAACGGCAACGGATTCTACCGGATCCCCGACGGCGAGCAGCCTGATCCGAACTTCATCTCTCGCGACTACACCAATCTGTACAACAGCTTCTTCTGGTCCCACAGCGACGACGACCTCATCGGCTTCGGTAATTCATCCATATCGCAGACCGGCGCCTACACCATCATGAATGACGAGAACCGGGCCACCTACACCAGGAACCTGCTGGACAAGAGCGACTTCAAGATCAACGTGACGCAAGCGGACGGCATCCCCTATGAGAAATCCTTGGTCTTCAGGCTCCCCTTCTTCGGATGGGTGCCGAAGAGCCGGCTCGAATGGGAACGAATCCCCCAGGAATTCAAGGACAAACTGGGGAACCTCATCGCCGAGGGGTTGGTCGTGGAGGATGCCGAAGAATTTCGCATCACCGAACTCGGGTGGTACTGGTACGTGAACATGATGTACTACATGTCCCCGGCGTCGGATCAGAAGATCCTCGACGACTTCGTTGCGCTGAAGAGCCGCGTCAAGGGCATAACGGACGGCGAACGACGGATGACTCTCCCGGTCATCAGCGCCTGATACGACCGGCTCATCGCCTGCACATGTGAAACCAGAGGACCCTTGTGGCACGAACCAATGAATCCGCTCCCGAAGCCCACGGTGGTAAACAGCGGGAAGCGAACAGGTTACTCATCGCGGGCAGTCTGCTCAACTCGATCGCCTTCTTTTCGGCGTCGCCCTTCCTGACCCTCTATCTCAAGGACCACAGTCAACTCAGTCTGGCGATAATTGGGGCTGTTGTCGGAAGCATCGCACTGATCAGCGCCATCGGCGGCATCGCCGGCGGCGTTATGGTGGATCGCCTCGGTGCTGTGCTCTGTATCCGATTGGGTCTTGCTGTTTACATCGCTACATACCTCCTGCTCGCCATGGTGCAAGGTACGGCAGCGATCGTGGCTTTGATCATGTTGCTCGGTGTCGGGCGTCTCCTCGTCGAGCCGGCCATGAAGAAACTCATGTCACTGGCCGGGGGCGACGACGGCAGCATCTTCCGCTTCCGGTACATGACTCTGTGCATCGGCGCCATCGTCGGGCCGGCCATTGGCGGCCTTCTCTACCTGGGCGGCTCGGTCTACCTGTTCGTATGTCCTGCGGCACTTTTTGCCGGATACCTCCTTCTCCTGGTGGTCCGGGGCACGACTCTTGTCGCATTGGATCCGGGTCGAGGAGGTGGAGACGCGGAAGAGGGCCGGCAGTCGTACGCCGAACTCTTCCGGGGGCTCGTCCGCGACCGGCGGCTGATGGCGGCCATCGGTGCCGGCGGGATGATCTTCCTGGTTTTCTCACAGATCGACTCGATCATCCCGCTGTTCATCAAGGAGCAGAACGCCGGCAAGGCGGTTGCCTTGATTGCCTCCCTCCTCATGGTCAATGCGGTACTCGGCATCGTCTTGCAGGTGCCTATCGCATGGCTCGGGAAGAAGGTTTCAGAACGGCTGCTCATCGTGCTGGGTTGCGGTGCGTTCGCTGCAGGGCTCCTGCTCTTCTCGGCCATGCAGGTGAGCTTCGTTTTCCTCTACGTAGGAATCGTGTTCTGGACACTGGGCGAGGCCATCCTGCTGCCCATGCCGGACATCGCCATTCACAAGATGGCGGAAGACGGACAGAAGGGTACCTACTTCGGCCTGGCAGAGTTGCGCTATGTCGGCTTCTTCGTGGGCCCGGTCATCGGTGGTGGTCTGCTCGCAGTCGGCGCCACGATCTATTTCGTTGTGATGGCGGTGGCCATCTTCGGATGCGTCCCGTTGCTCGCGAAATCTGCAAACCGCTCTGAATCGGCAGTGGAGGCCTTGCCGTGATCGTCGTGCTCAATCGTGTGCCGGCCATCCTGACCCCGCTGGGTGACTGGCTCGCAGAAGTCGCAGAAGACGTGGCTCTCATCACGAGCGCCGAGGCCGCCGTCGGGTACCGCGGCACCTTCCCCACGATGGTGGAGATCGAGGACTACTCGACCGGTGCCGGCACGCAGGAGGCACTCGAACTGTTGTGCCAAGCGAACGATGTTACACAAATCGTGCACGTGACCGAGGAAGACGTTCTCAGAGCCGCTCAGGCCAGAGATCTGTTCGGCATCCCGGGTCAGTCGCTTGCAGAGGCCTTGCCGTTTCGAGACAAACTGGTGATGAAGCAGCGTGTGGCAGCGGCGGGTCTGCGCACGCCTGGGTTCTGCGCGCCGCGGGACCTCGACGAGGCTCATGCTTTTGCGGCCGAATTCGGTTGGCCCGTTGTCGTCAAGCCGCGGCTCGGGTATGCCTCGTCCGGAGTGCAGCTCATTCGGTCGGAAAAACAACTCACGGATGAGATCGCACAGCGGGAGTTCTCCGACATCTTGATGGAGGAGTATATTCCGGGCCTGGTCTACCATGTCGACGGCGAGGCGGAGTTCGGCGAGCTCAGGTACTCCTGTCCCTCGCAGTACATCAACGATTGCCTGTCCTTCCATGACAGCGCGCCGCTGGGCAGTGTGCAGCTGGAGCCGAGCAACCCGGTAGCTGCACGCCTGAATGCGTACACGCGTGAAGTGCTGGCAGCGATGCCGCCCGGTGACCGGTCTCCCTTTCATCTTGAGGTCATGCTCCATGAGGCCGACGGGCAGCTCTACTTTTGCGAGATCGCATCCCGGCTCGGTGGTGCGCACGTTCCACAGGCCCTGACCTATCGAACCGGTGTGAATCCGGCTGAGTCCTGGATTCGCTACCAAGCCGGCCTGGCGGTTCCCGGAAACGGCTCGATCGAACTTTCCAAGGAGCTCTACGGGTGGGTCCTCATCCCTCCGAAAAGGGGCACCCTGCTGGCGATCGACGTCCCGGACCTACCGACTCACATTCAAGAATTCAATGTGCGAGCTGCCGCCCCGCAAGATTTCACTGGTGCCTCAGCGAGCACGGACGCGGTACTGAGTTTTGTTGCGAAAGGTGAAACGTCAGAGCTTCTCGAACGGCGCCTCGGTGAGTTCACTCTGGTGGCTCAAGGCTTCATGAAATGGATGTAATGCCGGTGACCTATGACTTCGTCGGAACCCATGTCTTCGCAGACGTCTACGATGTGCCGACCGATAAGATCACGAACAATGACTTGATACTGCAGGCGCTTCGCGTGGGGATATCGAGGTCCGGGGCCAGCATCTGTAGCGTTCAGACCAAGAACTTCGAGCCCAGTGGTTTTACCGCTGTCTTCCTCCTCTCCGAGTCCCACGTCGCTGTGCACACGTATCCCGACACTCACTCTCTCTTCATAGACACTTTCACCTGCGGCACCAACTGCAGGCCGGAGAAGGTCGTGGAAGCGCTGGTCGAAAGCCTGGAGGCAGGGAATCACCGCATGAGCGTCATTCAGCGCGGCGTGCCCTCGTCCTCACTGCCTGCCGCGGCCCCTCCAGCGAGCGGAGTTCAAAAGGGGAAGAGCCTTGACAATGGCACAGGTCGCGCCTTGGCCGGGATCTGATCAACGTCAGAGGAGGAGACGATGAATACAGACCTGCTGCCGGCCCAGTCGGCATCCGCACTGCCCCCTGGAGCCATCGAAGTCACTCCTGTCGGCCGGCACCACGACAGGATCAGCGACGACCTCTCACTTGTACTCCAATGGTTGCGCGATTACGTCGGTCAGCCATCACCGGATCTGGGCAGAGGTGGCCCTGTCTGCCCATTCGTTATGCCCGCTCTCCAGAGCGGAGCCATGCGCCTGCGTTTTCACTACGGTGTGAGCTGCGAGGATGATGAGCACATACGCTCCCTGATCCTTGACGAACTGAGCGGTTTTGCCGCCACCAGCACATCGACCGGGCGTTCCGGCAGTTCTCTCTCGAGTCTTCTTGTCGTCCTTCCGGACGCCGGCCCGGAAGGCTGGAAGGTCATCGATGCCCTGTACAGTGAGCTGAAATCGTCTGCCGTGAGCAAGGGTTTGATGATTGGTCAGTTCCATCCCGATTGCGATGAGCGGGCAATCAGGAACGAATTCTTCGCCGTCTCCAAGTCCCCGACCTGTGTCATCGCGATTCGACACATGGCGGTCCACGATATTCTGTTTCTGCATCGAACGCGGAGCGAGTTCGATGCCTATCAATCCCGTTTCAGGCAGCACTACGCGGACGATCGCGTACGAGATGGTCTTCTGCGTCGGCTCTATACGAAGGCGACCGAAGGGTTCGCATTGGTCGACCGAGGAGGTGATCGTGGATGACTCAAGACCTTCGAGCACCCATGCAGATGCGCGAGATGCTCTACGGTGCATTGCTGTCCCGAGCTCTATGTGCGGCAGCGGTCATGGGTATCCCCGATGCCCTCGCCACCGGTCCGCGAAGTGCCGAAGAGCTGGCTGAAGAGGTCGATGCCGTTCCCGACCTTCTGAATCAACTGCTCCGCACTCTCACGGCGTTCGATGTGTTCGATCGACTGCCCGATGGCAAGTACGCCCTGACCCCTCTTGGTGCCACCCTTCGCGCTGATGCACCCGGGTCCGCACGGCCGACAGCGCTTCTCGTCAATGGTGAGATGGGGGCGGCCTGGGCGGCTCTGCTCGGCACGGTGCGCACTGGCCGACCGGGATTCGAGGCCGTGCATGGCATGCCGTTGTTCGACTATCTGGACCTCCACCCCACGCTCCGCGAGACGTTCGACCAATCCCAGGCTTGCGATCTCCAATTGTCCCTGGAACACATCAAGTCCGCGGTCGCCCCCGTCGGCCGCACGATCGTGGACGTGGGCGGCGGTGACGGAACCCTCCTTGCCTACTTGCTCACCGGGTCGCCTGGAGCGCGAGGCGTTCTTCTGGACACAGAAGCGACTGCTGCTCGGGCTAAGGACGTTCTGGCCGAAGCCGGGCTGGAGGAGCGAACTGAGGTCGTTGCCGGAGACTTCTTCGTGGACGTTCCCGGCGGCGGTGATCTCTACCTGCTGCGCGAGATCCTTCACGACTGGGACGATCCGCAGTGCATTGCCATACTCCGCGCCTGCCGTCACGCGATGACGCCCGACGCGCGGCTCGTGATCATTGAACGTGTTGCGACGGATCAGGATCTCCGTGACGCGGAGTCCAGGATGACTGCCCTCATGGACCTGTACATGATGTCGGTCCTCCGTGGAGAGGAGCGCACCCTCGGCGACTTCGAGCGACTCCTGTCCGCGGCCGGATTCGCATGCTCGGCCGTCAGCCGGAGCCCCGGACAAGTCGTCGTTATCGAGGCCGTCCCACAGCCTACCCGCCCCGATAGCTGACAGATCGACTCTCGACGCCCAACCGTTCCCAGAATCCAGGTACATCAGATGTCCGTCGATTCGATCTTGCATGCGCAGAGAATCAGCCGCTGGCGCATGGATCAACCTCCGCTGCGAACTGCAGACGAAGCCGCCTCATACATTGCGGACTTGGGGTTTGTCGTCCTCTTCGGCGACAAAGCGGCCAGCTATCCCTCGTTGCGAGAGGCGGGGAGAGACAGCGAAGCGCAACTCCTCCCCGCAGGGTGGGGGGAGGATCTGGAGCTGGTCTGGACGTGGAAGGACATGCTGCCCACGGAGCAACGTGCCTGGTGCGGCCGGTTCGTCGCCGGCCGACAATCACTTCTCTCACCGTACATGCTCGACATGCTCTATCCACATGCCGGAGATCCCGAGGACTTCCGCATGGTGGCCCTGTCTCCCACGGCGAAGCAAATTGCACAGCACCTGCTGCTCGAAGGTCCCACCTCCATGCGCCTCATCCGTGAGGCATTCGGCTTGGACGGGAAGGTGGCACAGCGGATCCTTACGGAACTCGGCCGGTCGCTCCTCATCACGAATTTCGGAACTCGGCAGGACGGTCCGGGCTGGCCCAGTTGCGTGATCGAACTGACGAGTCGGGCGTTCTTTCCCGATCCTGCCGTCAGACGAGGCCCCAGCCGACATGAAGCAGCCTCGGCCTTCCTCGACACCATGGTGCGGGGAACGACGCGAGAGTTGTTTCGCGCGTTCCGCTGGACAGCAAAGGAAGCCGCTTCGGTACTCGGCGACTTGGATCGACGTGGTCTTGCCACGGTCGATGCCGATGGCCGCTACCGATTCCCGGATCGCTGATGCTGTCTTCCGCTCTCCCCCTTTTTGCAAACAAGTGGACATATCGTCGCTTTAAGGACCGAGGGTATGGCAGACATCATTCTCACTGGCGGCCGAGTGTTCGGATCGGATGCCGCGGACACGATCGCCTTGCGGGGGGACCGTGTGCTCGCGGTCGGCTCTGCCCGGGAGGTGTGGGCAGACGTGGGCCACGACGCCGAGGTGATCGGCACGCACGGCCGCCTGGTCATGCCTGGCTTTCAGGATGCGCATGTCCATCCACTGGCGGCCGGGCTGCTCGAATCGTGGTGCGACCTGCGCGACGCGGTCGACGCCGTTGATGCTCTGGAGCGGATCCAGGCATACGCGCGGCAGCACACGGACCTTGGCTGGATCGTCGGAGGAGGCGCCAACTCGGCGTTCTTTTCAGGCAGTACGCCGGCCGTCGACCTCCTCGACAAAGTCGTACGCGACCGTCCCGTCTATCTTCTGGGCTCGGACCTGCACGACGCCTGGGTGAACAGCACTGCCCTCACTCGCGCCGGCATCGGCACGCACACTCCCGATCCGCCGTTCGGGACGATCGTCAGGGACCATCGCGGCCGACCGACGGGTCTGCTCCATGAGGCAGCGGCTGCTCTGGTGGGTCGGCACATACCCGTACCGGATCGAGCAGCGCTGGAGAACGCTCTGCTCACGGCACAAAGCATCCTGCACCGGCACGGTCTCACGGCCTGGCAGGACGCTCTCGTCGGCCCCTACCTCGGCTTACCCGACCCGCTGCCTGCCTACGTCGCGCTGGCCGGCCGCGGAGAGCTGACTGGCGCCGTGTCACTGGCACTGTGGTGGGATCCCGGCCGCGGGCTCGAGCAGGTGGACGAACTGTGCGCGCGACGTGAACAGGCCCGAGCTGTTGGCCTGCCCGCGGACCACGTGAAAATCATGCAGGACGGCATATGTGAGAACGGCTGGGCCGCTCTGCTCTCGCCCTACCTCGACAGGTCCGTCACGCCGCCCGGCAAACTCCACCCCGCACAGCTGAGGGAGGCTGTGAGCGCGCTGGTTCGCGCGGACTTCTCCGTGCACTTCCATGCCGTCGGAGACAGGGCGGTGCGTGAGTGCCTGGACGCGGTCCAGGCGGCCGGGCGCTCCTTCGAGCGACGGCACCACATCGCCCACGTGCAGCTCGTAGCCGACGCCGACCTGCCCAGGTTCGCCGAGCTCGACGTGACAGCGAACGTGCAGCCGCTCTGGGCGGCGGAGATCCCGCACATGCGAGAGACGTACGAGCCGATGCTCGGCACACACCGCGTGGACAGTCAGTATCAGTTCGCCAGCCTCGCCCGAGCGGGCACCCGGCTGGCAGCCGGCAGCGACTGGCCCGTGAGCAGCCCGAACCCGCTCTGGGGCGCCTACGTCGCGGTCACCCGGCTACCTGCTCTGGCCAGTGCGCCCTGGCTTGGCCCGGGATACAGCCCCGATCCGCTCAACCCCGACGAGCGGATCGGCATGCCTGACATTCTCCGGGCATTCACGACCGGCACAGGCCACCTGCATCAGCACCCGGCAACCCTGACTCCCGGAGCCCCTGCCGATGTCGTGGTACTCGACCTCGACGTCCTGCGGGAGGGACCGGACGCTTTGTGCGAGGCGCAGGTGGACCTCACCATCGCAGCCGGCCAGTGCGTGTATGACCGGCTCCAGGTGTTCGAAGCGGAACCTGTGGCCGGCCTGGGTGGCTCGCGGACGCACGCCGCGGCGCTCTCATCCGGCGGCCCCACTGAATGACCGGTCAACGACGCTCCACAGCGGACCTCCAGGCGCTCGCTGCAACCGTCAGAGCGACAGCAGAGGCATTTTTCAGAGAGGAAGACAGCCATGGTGGCAACCCAATTGACGATCGCGAAGTCTCCCGACTCGGCCAGGAGCACGCGGGTCGAGGCGTGGGATTGCCCTGCGATCACTCCCGAGGCGGTCTGGAAGGGAGTGATCGGCGCGGTGCGCGCCGTGTTGGGAGGTGACGACAAACGCGAGCTGATAAAGATCACCGTGGGCGACGAAGTGCTCTCCGACCGTGCCCTGATGCCGGCTCCTGATGGCACCGAGTCGCCGGATCAATGGCTGAGCAGGTTGCAGCAAGAGTTCGGCGCGGGAACCCCTATTCTGCTCTACGCGCGTGAGTTGGCCTCGCACGATCGTGATCTGTTCGAGCTGCTGCTGTCGGCTTTCGGCCGTTCGGTGTTCGAGGATTATGGGCTGGTGCGCGGAAACATAGACATTGAGGTGTTCCTCGGCGAATATAGTGCGACACCTGGCGGTATCCATCGAGAGCAGTGCGCCAACAGTCATTTTGTCCTCCAGGGACGCAAGTACATGCACTTCTGGCACGGTGAGGACTGGATACCGGATTCCGTCGAGTGGCGTGCGGCAGAAGGTATGAACGCCATAGACCCCGAGGAATACCTGCCGTCCCTTTCCGTGCCTTCGGTGGTCGACCGCGGCACATCGCTGATCGCCTCCAGCGGTGAGTTCTTCACCTGGGACACGGGCACCTGGCACGTGGCCGAGACGGTTGGCCCGGCATTCGCGTTCAATATTGCGCGATACACCAGGTCCTTCGTTCCAGGCGAAGGTACCTACCCCATCGTGGCGGAACCGGATGGTCGGGTGAGCGCGGCATGGCTGGCCGGTTATCAGGACTTCCTCGGCGACGGCGTCGACCCGGCCTCGGCGCTGGCCGGCGCCTCCGCCTACGGACTTGCAGGTGCCGAACCGGAGGACGGAGAGATCATCAACCTGCGCCGGGTGGCGGTCGACAGCCATGCGCCTCGCCTTTGGTGCGAGTGGCAGGGCGCGATACTGGTTGCCGCGCACGGGAAGAGCAGCACGGTCTCCTCGACTGTGCTCCCGTGGTACATCGGCTTCGCCGACCTCCCGATCGGTGCCGAACAAGACATACCTGACGACCGGGAGACCTTGGCTCTCGCCCGGTTCCTGGTGAAAAACGGTGTCTTGAGGGCCGTGTAGCGTGAGCGAGAAGTCCCGCCGGATGTTGACCCGGCGGGACTTCGTGTCGATGGTTTCGCGGGGCCGTCGAGGCCGCCCTCGAAGCAGCTCGGCCGACCTTTTGGGGCCGGACGCCGTTCGGTGAGGAAGCGGCGAGGTTGCCGAGGGAGCCTGCGTCGCCGCCCACTGCAGTGCGCCGACGAGCAGGACGATGCTCAAGGAGCCCCTGGCGGGCGAGTTCGACGGCCGGGCTCATCATGGGGGCGAGCCTCGCCGTGCGTATCTCCGCGCCGCAGGCAGCCTTGACTTGTGCGCCGATACGGGCTGCAGCGCGCTGCTCCGTGACCCGTCACGCTTGCCTCGGCGGGACACAATCTGCCGAGGCGATCCTGCGTTCCCGGCCCTGACCTGAGCATTTACGGAACTGCGGACAGAGCCGTCTTCAGGCACGCCATCACCGTGTTGTGCGCTCTTGAGAGTCAGGACTTCTGCCCGCAGCTGTACCGGAGCATCGGCTTCGCCGCCGCCGACTACGCCGAACTGCTGCCCTGGTGGCCGAGACCGCCCGGGGCAGCGGGACCCGGATGTACATCGGGGCCCTGTACAAGGCGGGCGACCCGGCGCAGCCGGCGCGACCTGGCAGGAATCGGCCGAACTGTCGGAGCACCTCACCCTCGCCCGCGACGTCCCGGAGGCACGCGGACACGTCCTCTTCTCGGCCGAGGATGTCGAGGACGACCGGATCGGCGCGACGGCTCGGGTGGTCGCCGACCACGCGACGGCGCGGGTGGTCGCCGACCACTACCAGCGGCCGGCGGAACCACCGCGCTGACGGGACCGGTGGACGGACGCGGGACGGCTACCTCGGGTCACCGGGGTGACGGACGACCGTGTCCGGGCCCGGGGACATCAACGCCTCGTGCCCGTCGTCCTCGAACCTGACCCGGTAGGGCGGGTTCCCGTCATGGCCGAGCACCTCCAGGACCTCCGCGGTCCGGTCGTGGTGCCCGACGGTCCTGCCGTGCACCAGCAGGGTGTCGCCTACAGCTGCCTGCATCGGGGGGCCTCCTCGTCTCGCACGGGAGTGGCGGTCCGTGACCGCAGTCCATTGCGGGCGGCACCGGTCGGACCGGTGTGCGTAACGGGCTCCCTGGCGCTCTCAGGCTGAGGAGCGCTGGGTGACCGCGATGCAGACCAGCACGGCGGCGGCCGTCAGGGGCGCGGCCGGGGTGAGCTGCTCACCGAGGAGCAGCACCGACCACACCAGTGTGAGCAGCGGCTGCGCCAGCTGCAACTGGCTGGCCTTCGGTATGCCGATCGCCGCCATGCCCCGGTACCAGACGACCAGCCCCAGGAACTGGGACCCGGCCGCCACCCACAGCAGCCCCGCCACACTGTGCGCGGTCAGCCGCACCGGCTCGTACGACAGGGCCAGCAGTGCGCCCGGCACGCTCAGCGGCAGACACAGCACCAGTGCCCAGGCGATGACCTGCCAGCCGGGCATCACCCGGGCCAGTCGGCCACCCTCGGTGTAGCCGGCCGCGCAGACCAGCAGGGCGCCGAAGAGGTAGAGGTCGGCCGTGGTGAGGGCGCCGCCGCTCTGGGTCACGGTGAACGCGAGGACGGCGGCGGCCCCGGCGAGGGCGGCGGTCCAGAAGGTGCGCGAGGGGCGCGTGCCCATGCGCAGCGCCGAGAACAGGGCGGTCGTCAGCGGGAGCAGGCCGACGACGACGGCGGCGTGCGCGGTGGTCGAGGTCCGCAGAGCCAGAGTGGTGAGCAGGGGGAAACCGACGACCACTCCGGCGGCCACGACCGCGAGCCCCGCCCAGTGCCGGCGGGCCGGCGGCCGCACCCGCAGGGCCGACAGACAGCAGCCCGCGATGACGGCGGCGAGGACGCTGCGCACGGCGACGAGGGACCAGGGGCCGAAACCCTCCAGGCCCCAGGCGGTGGCCGGGAAGGTGAGGGAGAAGGCGGTGACGCCGAGCGCGGCCTGGAGCGTGCCGCCGGTACGGGGGCGGTGGTCGGTCTCCGGCGCGACCGGGCCGGTGCCCGCGGCCGGACGGGTTCCGGAGGTGGCCGCGCGCGGCTCGGTGCCTTCCGTGCCACTGTCCACCGCTACTGAATCGCAGGCGATAGCGCTACTCTCTACTCTCATGCATGAGCGTAGCAGTGGTGTGGAACTGGCGGAACAGCTGCGAAAAGAGCTGGACCGCTACTCACCTGGTGGAAAGCTGCCGTCGAGTCGGGCGCTCGTCGAACGCTTCCGGGTGAGCCCGGTGACCGTCTCGCGGGCTCTTGCGCAGCTGGCCGCCGAGGGGCTCGTGGTGACCCGGCCGGGGGCGGGCGCCTTCCGGGCGCGGCCACGTGAGAGCGGGGCGGCCGTGGGGGACACGTCCTGGCAGGAGGTCGCCCTCAGCGCGGACGGCAGCGCCGAACCGTCGCCCCGCACGGTGGACGCCTCCGGAGTGCTGGTCTCGCTCGCCTCCCCGCCCCCGGGCGTGATCGAGTTCAACAGCGGCTATCTGCACCCGTCGCTGCAGCCGGAACAGGCCATGGGCGCGGCCCTGTCGAGAGCAGGACGGCGGCCCGGGGTGTGGGCGCGACCGCCGGTCGAGGGGGTGCCGGAGCTGCGCGAGTGGTTCGCGCGGAGCATCGGCGGGGCGATCACCGCGGCCGAGGTGATCGTCGCGGCGGGCGGTCAGTCCGCCCTGACCACCGCCCTGCGCGCCCTCGCGCCGCCCGGGGCGCCCGTGCTGGTCGAGTCGCCCACCTATCCGGGCATGCTGGCGATCGCGCGGGCGGCCGGGCTCCGGCCCGTTCCGGTACCGGTGGACGCGGACGGCGTCAGACCCGCCCTGCTCGCCGACGCGTTCAGGGCGTCCGGCGCCCGGGTCTTCGTCTGCCAGCCGCTCTTCCAGAACCCCACCGGTGCCGTCCTGTCCGTCGACCGCAGGGGTGAGGTGCTGCGGATCGCCCGCGAGGCGGGGGCCTTCGTGGTGGAGGACGACTTCGTACGCCGTCTCGTGCACGAGGACGCCGGACCGCTGCCCGGGCCGCTGGCGGCCGACGATCCCGACGGAGTGGTCGTGCACGTCTCCTCGCTGACCAAGGCCACCTCGCCCAGCTTCCGGGTGGGCGCCCTGGCCGCCCGGGGCCCGGTCCTGGAACGGCTGCGCGCCATCCAGGTCGTCGACACCTTCTTCGTACCGCGCCCCCTCCAGGAGGCAGCCCTCGAACTCGTCGGCTCACCCGCCTGGCCCCGCCATCTCCGCGCGGTCTCCAGGGAGTTGAGGAACCGCCGGGACACGCTGACCTCCGAGCTGCGCATGTGCCTGCCCGAACTCGCCCTGCCCCACATCCCCTCCGGCGGCTACCACCTGTGGCTGCGCCTCCCGGACGGCACCGACGAGCCCGCCCTGGTCGCCGCGGCCCTCCGCGCGGGTGTGGCCGTCACCCCCGGCCGCCCCTACTTCAGCGCCGAACCCCCGGCCGGGCACCTGCGGTTGAGCTTCGCCGGGGTCGCGGGCACGGGGGAGATCGCGGAAGGGGTACGGCGGCTGAGGACGGCGGTAAACGGTTCGACAGCGGGCCTGTGACCTGCGAACGTCCAAGCCATGAGCGACGAGTCGACCCTGCCCCCTCTGCCCGAGGGCTACGAGATGTCCGACGACCCCGACCGCGTCGACGTCGGTCGGGTCCACCACTGGCTGTCCACCGACGCGTACTGGGCCCTCGGCCGGCCCCGCGAGAAGCAGGAGAGCGCGATCCGTGGATCCCTCAACTTCGGGGTGTACGAGACGGGTTCGGGGGAGCAGGTGGCGTACGCGAGGGTGGTGACCGACCGGACCACCTTCGCGTGGCTCTGCGATGTGTACGTCGACCCGTCGGCGCGTGGGAAGGGGCTGGGCACCGCCCTGGTCGCGGCCGTGCGCGAGCACCTGCGGCCGTACGGGCTGCGGCGCGTTCTGCTCGCCACGCACGACGCGCACGGCGTCTACGCGAAGCTCGGGTTCGAGCCGCTCGCAAAGCCGGACCAGTGGATGGCGCTCGTGTTCGAATGAGGCGCCGGTCGCGACGACGAGTACCCGGGGTGAGCGGCGAATACCCCGGGTAACTCCTGAGTAACGCCTCTTGACCTGCGCAGTCCTCCGTTCCACCATCGCCGCATGCCATTTCGGGTCACGTTCGTCGCCGCCGCGCGCTGCTCCTCGCTGCTCGCGGAGCGTTTCGAGGACGACCGGCCGCTGGACCAGGCCGGCTGGGACGAAGTGCAGCGCGCCGCCCATGAGCTGGTGCCGCTGGCCGCGGCCGAGCTGCGCTACTGCTCACCCACACCCCGCAGCCGGGCCACCGGCGACGCCCTCGGCTACGCGCCGCTGGGCCAGCCCGCGCTGCGGGACTGCGACATGGGCCGCTGGCGCGGCTTCACGCTCGGGGAGGCCATGGCCCGGGAGCCCTCGGCCGTGGACGCCTGGCTCGCCGACCCGCACTCCACGCCGCACGGCGGCGAGTCGCTGATCGCCTTCATCTCCCGCATAGGCGGCTGGCTCGAAACCCGTCCGGTGGGCGAGGGCGGCCGTATCGTCGCCGTGGCCGAGCCGTCCGTGCTGCGCGCCGCCCTCGTCTACGCGCTGAAGGCCCCGCCGTCGTCCTACTGGAACATGGACATCCCGCCCCTGTCGACGGTCACCATCGCGGGTCACGCGGGCCGCTGGAACCTGCGGCTGGGCGCCGCGCAGTAGGCGAGGTCCGCGCTCCGACGGGTGTGGTCGGTGACCGGGAGCTGGTTCTCCGCAGGGCCACCGACCCGCCAGACCGTCCGTCGGCGGCCTTCGTCGTACACCTCGAACCCGCCCGGTGGAGACCGGCGGGCAGGGGTGGTCCGTGCGCCGGCAGCCGGTGGTCAGGTCCAGGTCGTGGGAAAGGCGGTCGGCGCCGAAGCGGACGTCCGCCGTGCGGGGGCCGGGGCGCCCGGCGGGAAACGCGGAGTGCGTCCGGCGGGGCGCGGGACGCCCCGCCGGACGAAAGCTCCGACCTCCCGGTGGAGGGGGCAGCCGTCCTGCGGCGGGCCGAAATCGGTCGTCCCCGTCAAGTGCCCCTTCCGCCCGCTCGCGAGGTCCCGCACGGGCCGCGGGACCCGCCACCTCCCGCAGCGATGTGCCTGTACATCGGGAACTGGCAGGAAATCGCCCGTCCGTCCTTCACTTCCGACACTTTCGGTGCCGTGTGGCCCGTTGACGCCGGTCTGGTCACCTCCCTATGTTGCCGTTCGATGTGTTGATCATTGTCTGATATTTCGAACAACTCCAGACCCCACCCCGAGCCGCGGAGTATCCATGTCACGCAGCACCCGCACCCGTTGGAGACTCGGCCTCACCGCCACCGCCCTCCTCGTGGCGGCCGCCTCCGTCCCGGCCCCCGCGCACGCCGAGGACGTCACCGACTACGCGATCACCGTCGACCCGTCCGCCTCCGGCGCGAAGATCGACGACACGATGTACGGCGTCTTCTTCGAGGACATCAACCGGGCCGCCGACGGCGGTCTGTACGCCGAACTCGTGCAGAACCGGTCCTTCGAGTACTCGACCGCCGACAACCGCGCCTACACCCCCCTCACCTCCTGGGCCGTCGACGGCACCGCGCGGGTCGTGAACGACTCCGGCCGCCTCAACGAGCGCAACCGCAACTACCTTTCCCTGGGCGCCGGTTCGTCCGTCACCAACGCCGGTTACAACACCGGGGTCCGCGTCGAGGAGGGCAAGAGGTACAACTTCTCGGTGTGGGCACGCGCCGAGAGTCGTACGACGCTGACCGTCACCCTCCAGGACGCCGACGGAACGCTGGCCGAGGCCCACCAGGTCGCGGTCAAGGGCGGCTGGGCCAAGTACAAGGTCCGTTTCAAGGCGACGCGGACCAGTTCCGACGGCCGTCTGACCGTCGGAGCTGCCGGCGCCGCAGCCGTCGACGAGGTGTCCCTCTTCCCGCGCGACACCTACAAGGGCCACAAGAACGGTCTGCGCGAGGACCTCGCCGAGAAGATCGCCGCGCTGGAGCCGGGCTTCGTCCGCTTCCCCGGCGGCTGCCTCGTCAACACCGGCTCCATGCAGGACTACAGCGAGGCCTCGAACTGGGAGCGCAAGCGCTCGTACCAGTGGAAGGACACCATAGGCCCGGTCGAGGAGCGCGCCACCAACGCCAACTTCTGGGGCTACAACCAGAGTTACGGCCTCGGCTACTACGAGTACTTCCAGTTCTCCGAGGACATCGGCGCGATGCCGCTGCCCGTGGTGCCCGCCCTCGTCACCGGCTGCGGCCAGAACAGGGCCACCGACGACGACGCCCTGCTCCAGCGGCACATCCAGGACACGCTCGACCTCATCGAGTTCGCCAACGGGCCGGTGACCAGCGAGTGGGGCAAGAAGCGGGCGGAGATGGGCCACCCGAAGCCCTTCCACCTCACCCACCTCGGCGTCGGCAACGAGGAGAACCTGCCGAACGAGTTCTTCGCCCGCTTCCAGAAGTTCCGGGCCGCCATCGAGGCGAAGTACCCCGACATCACGGTGGTCTCGAACTCCGGCCCCGACGACACGGGCACCACCTTCGACACCGCGTGGAAGCTGAACCGCGAGGCGGGCGTCGACATGGTCGACGAGCACTACTACAACAGCCCCCAGTGGTTCCTCCAGAACAACGACCGCTACGACTCCTACGACCGCGGCGGTCCGAAGGTCTTCCTCGGCGAGTACGCCTCCCAGGGCAACGCCTTCAAGAACGCCCTCTCCGAAGCCGCGTTCATGACCGGCCTGGAACGCAACGCCGACATCGTGAAGCTCGCCTCCTACGCACCGCTCCTCGCCAACGAGGACTACGTGCAGTGGAGCCCCGACATGATCTGGTTCAACAACCGGGCGTCCTGGAACTCCGCCAACTACGAGACCCAGAAGCTCTTCATGACCAACGTCGGGGACCGTGTGGTGCCGTCGAAGGCCACGGGTACGCCGGCCCTCTCCGGCCCGATCACCGGCGCCGTGGGCCTCTCCACCTGGGCGACGACAGCGGCGTACGACGACGTGTCGGTGACCTCGGCGGACGGCGCGAGCCTGCTCACCGACGACTTCGGCGGCGACGCCTCGAAGTGGACCCACACCGGCAGGGGCAGCTGGAGCATCCAGGACGGGCAGTACGTGCAGAGCGACGTGGCCGCCGAGAACACCATGGTCTCGGCCGGTGACACCGCCTGGCACGACTACGACCTGAAGGTGAAGGCCACCAAGAAGTCCGGCAAGGAGGGCTTCCTCGTCGCCTTCGGTGTCAAGGACACGGGCAACTACTACTGGTGGAACCTCGGCGGCTGGAACAACACCACCAGCGCGGTCGAGCAGGCCGTGGACGGCGGCAAGTCGTCCCTGATCTCCAAGCCGGGCACGATCGAGACGGGCCGCGCGTACGACGTCGAGGTCAAGGTGCGCGGGCGGCAGGTGACCCTCCTCCTCGACGGCAAGGAGTGGGGCAGCTTCACCGACGACAAGCCGGCGGAACCGTTCCGGCAGGTCGTGACGCGTGACGCCGGGACCGGTGACCTCATCGTCAAGGTCGTCAACGCACAGGCCGCGGCGGCGCGTACGGCGATCGACCTCGGGGGTGCGAAGGTGCGCTCCAAGGCCCGGGTGACCACGCTTTCGGCGGCGCCGGACGCGGTGAACACGGAGACGGCCACGCCGGTCGCGCCGGTGACGTCCACGTTCAGTGGGGTGGCTGAGGAGTTCAGCTACACGTTTCCGGCCAACTCCGTGACGTTCTTGCGGATCAGGGAGCGGTGATGGTGAGGGTGGCCCGGGGTTCATGAGCCGGGTGCGGGTGTGTGGGGGCTGCTCGCGCGGTTCCCCGCGTACCTTGTGGGGCCTTCGGCCCCTCTAGGGGGCGCTTCTCACGAGCGGCGGCGGGGCTTTCCGGTCTTGCCGCCGCTCTTGGCGTTCCTGCCGCCGGACGAGCCGCCTCGGGGGTTTCGGGCGGTCGGCCTGCCCGTCGTGGGCTGGCGTGGGCGCTTGGCCTTCGGGGGCTGCTTCTCCGCCGGAGCCTGGGTGCGACCGCGTGAGCTGTTGACCGTTCGGCCCCGGACGATACCGATGAAGTCCTCGACCAGGTCGGTGGTCGCGTCCTGCGGCCAGGACAGGGCGACGCGGGACTCGGGGGCGTCCGTGACCGGACGGTAGGTGAGGTCCTTGCGGTGGTGGAGCCGGGCGAGCGACTGGGGGACGACGAGCAGCCCGATCCCGGCCGCCACCAGTTCGATCGCGTCCTCCGTGGTGACGGGGCGCTCGAACGCCGGCTCACCCGGCGGACGCTCCCAGCCGAGGGTGTCGTCGAGCGGATGCAGCACGACCTCGTCCGCCAGGTCCTCGGTCGTCACCTCGTCGACCGCCGCGACGACGTGGTCCTTGGGGACCACGACCACCGTCGTCTCGGTGTAGAGGGGGATCGCGCTGAGGTCGGTGTCGTCCACCGGCAGCCGCACGAAACCGGCGTCGGCGCCGCCGTCCCGCAGCACACCGAACGCCTCGGTGGAGGAGACCTGGAGGAGGGTCAGGGGGACGTCGGGCAACCGCTCGTTCCAGATCCGCACCCACTTGGTGGGCGTCACTCCCGGGACGTACGCGAGCCGGAACGAAGGGGATGCTTCCGAGCCTGTCACGGGACCAGGCTAACGGGCGGGGGCACGGGTCCGGCACCGCGGGCGGCCAGGTGCCCGGCCGGCGGTCACGGGTACGGCGGGGGGTACGGGTACGGCGGGGGTCACGGGTACGGGTCGACGGTCACGGGCACGGCGGGGGCACGGGCCCGGGTACGGGTACGGCGGTCACGGGCACGGCGGGCGGTCACGGGTACGGGCCGACGGTCACGGGTACGGCGGGGTCACGGGTACGGGCCGACGGTCACGGGCACGGCGGGCGGTCACGGGCCCGGTCGGCGGTCGTGGTCGGCGGTCGCGCGCATGGTCGATACCCTTGACCTCATGACGTCGCACCAGACCACCCAGACCATGAAGCCCGCCACCGCGGCGAAGAAGCTGGGTGTGTACCTCCAGGCCACCCCCGCCGAGTTCCAGGAGGGCGTCGTCACGCGCGCCGAGCTGACCGCGCTCCAGACGGACCCGCCCGCCTGGCTGGCGGAACTGCGCCGCAGCGGCCCGCACCCCCGCCCGGTGGTCGCCGAGAGGCTGGGTATCTCCATCGCGGGGCTCGCGCGCGGCGGAGTCACCGAGGCCCTCACCACCGAGCAGATCGAGGCCCTGCGGCAGGACAGCCCCGAGTGGCTGCAGAAGGAGCGCGCCACCCAGGCCGAGGTCCGCAAGGAAGGCGCCCGCATCAAGAAGCGCAACGCGGAGCGGGCGGCCCAGTCGGACGACCGCCGTTCCTGACCCGGTTCGCCGGGTGCCGCCGGGCGCTCGGCGGCACCGGACGAGCCCGACGCCGCGCCCGGTGAACCGGACGTCCGTGCCCGCGCCCGGCGAACCGAAGCCCGCATCAGCCGAACCGGACACCCGTACCCGCCCATCACGCCCGTACCCGCCCACCACGGCCGCCGTCCGGCGAAAATCCATGAGCCGTGCAGCAGGGCCCCGGGGCAGGATGCCCTCCGTGAACCATCTCCTGTGCGGACTCGCCGCCAATCCGGCCCTGCCGTCCGAGCTGGTCGACCGGCTGATCGCGGTGGCGGACGCCGACGTCGACCACGCTCTCGCCGGCCGTGCCGACCTCGGTCGGGCGCAGGCGGCCACGCTGGCCACGCGGGACGAGGGGAACGGTGTGCTGCTGGCGTACGAGGGCAGGCTGACCGCTGCCGACGTCGACCCCACGGCACAGCCGCGCGTCGCCCTGGCGCTGCTCGACGAGGGTGCCGGCGCCCCGGAGTGGGCCCGCCTCCTCGCGGTGGATCCGGACGTCGAACACCGGGAGAAGCTGGCCGCCTGCCCCGGCCTGCCGCCGGACGTGGTGGAGACGCTCGCCGCGGACACGGACGTACGGGTCGTCGTGGAGCTCGGCCTGTGGGCCGCGCCGGACGTGGCCGCCCGGCTCGCGGGGCATCCGCACGCCGAGGTCCGCCGGGCGGTGGCGGTCAACGAGGCGACGCCGCCGGACGTGCTGGCGGCGCTCGTCAGCGGCGAGGGGCTGCCGCCCGCGCGCCGCTGTCTGGTCTGCGACCGGGAGGAGCCGCCGTTCACGCACCGCCCGGACTGCCCGCGGCTCGACTGCGATCTGCGGCCGGGCGCCTCCTGCGACGGCTCCCACGAATCCACCGCGCACGACATGCTGTGGGCGGCCCTGAACAACCCGGCCACACCGGCTCAGGCGGTCGCGGGCTTCGCCGACCACCCGTCGACGGTGCTGCGATGGGCGCTCGCCGCCCGCCCCGGTCTGCCCCCGGAGGCATACGCGCGGCTCGCCGCGGATCCCACGCCCGGCGCCCGCGCCGACCTCGCCGAGAACCCCGCGATCGACGACACCCTGATCCGCGCGCTGGCCGACGACACGTCCCCCGACGTACGGCGCAGGCTCGCGCACAACCCACGTGTGCCGCTCGACGTGCTCACCCACGTGGCCGCCACCACCAGGATCGGCAGCACCCTCCTGCCGCGGATCGCCTCCGCCACGGCCGCCGAGGCCGAGGAGCTGGCGCGGTCGCCGCACGCGGTCGTACGCATGCTTCTGGCGCGACGGCGTGATCTGCCGGCCGCGATGCGTGACGCGCTGGCCGACGACCCCGACGCGAAAGTGGCCAAGTCCGTGGCTCCGCACCCCGGCCTCTCCGAAGCGCGGTTGCGGGCCATGGTCGATCGGCACGGGGTCCAGGTCACCGCCGGGGTGGCGGCCAATCCGGACGCCACCCCCGCACTGCTGGAGCACCTGTCCCGGCACGCGCCCCCGGCGCGGAAGGCGTTCCGCGAGATCGCCCGGCACCGCCGCGCCACGGCCGCGGCGCTTCTCGCCTGCCTGGCGGACGAACGGGCGAAACCTTTCGCCGCCGGCCACCCGGCGCTCCCGCCCGAGGTCATCACGGACCTGCTCACCGACCCCGGCCCGCAGGTGGCGGAAGCCGCGGCCGCCAACCCGTCGCTCCCGCCCGCCGTGATGGAGAGGCTGACGAGAGAACTGCTGCCCTAGCCATTCCCTGGACCGTCGTCACCGGTGCCGAGCCGCCCGCCGGCCCGTATGCGGCCGTGCCGCCCCCTCCCCGCACAGATTGCATAAACGTGCAGCGAAACGTATAGTCATGCCATCCAAGAGGAGGGTTCCATGGCGGTACGCGTGGCGGTGGCGGGAGCGAGTGGTTATGCGGGCGGCGAAGTGCTGCGCCTGCTGCTCGCGCACCCCGAGGTCGAGATCGGTGCACTGACCGGCAACTCCAACGCGGGCCAGCGCTTGGGCGGGCTCCAGCCGCACCTGCTGCCCCTGGCCGACCGGGTGCTCCAGGAGACGACCGCCGAGGTCCTCGCCGGGCACGAGGTGGTGTTCCTCGCGCTGCCGCACGGGCAGTCCGCCGCCGTGGCCGAGCAGCTCGGCCCGGAGGTGCTCGTCGTCGACATGGGCGCCGACTTCCGCCTCAAGGACCCGGCGGACTGGGAGCGGTTCTACGGCTCGCCCCACGCCGGGACCTGGCCCTACGGCCTCCCCGAACTACCGGGTGCCCGCGCCGCGCTGGAGGGGTCCAAGCGCATCGCGGTACCCGGTTGCTACCCCACGGCAGTGACGCTGGCCCTGTTCCCGGCCTACGCGGCGGGCCTCGCCGAGAACGAGGCCGTGATCGTCGCCGCCTCCGGCACCTCCGGCGCCGGCAAGGCGGCCAAGCCGCATCTGCTGGGCAGCGAGGTCATGGGGTCGATGACCCCGTACGGCGTCGGCGGTGGCCACCGGCACACGCCCGAGATGATGCAGAACCTCGGCGGGGTCGCCGACGAACCGGTCTCCGTCTCCTTCACACCGACCCTCGCCCCGATGCCCCGCGGCATCCTCGCCACGTGCACCGCGAAGGCGAAGCCCGGCGCCACCGCCGACTCCGTGCGCGCCGCGTACGAGAAAGCCTTCGCCGACGAGCCGTTCGTCCACCTGCTCCCCGAGGGACAGTGGCCGGCGACGGCGTCCGTCTACGGTTCCAACGCCGTTCAGATCCAGGTCGCGTACGACGAGACCGCGGGCCGCATCATCGCGATCAGCGCCATCGACAACCTCACCAAGGGCACCGCCGGCGGCGCCCTCCAGAGCATGAACATCGCCCTAGGACTCCACGAGACGACGGGGCTTTCCACGATCGGAGTCGCACCGTGAGCGACGCACGTGCAGCCACCGGGCCGCAGACGACGATGGCCGCACCGCTGCGCTGCACGGGCGACAGCGACATCAGCCGCTTCCGCGGCGGGGCGAACGAGGAGATGCAGTGAGCGTGACGGCAGCCAAGGGATTCACGGCGGCGGGCATCGCCGCCGGAATCAAGGAGAACGGCAACCCGGACCTGGCCCTCGTGGTCAACAACGGGCCCCGCCTCGCCGCCGCGGGCGTCTTCACCTCCAACCGTGTGAAGGCCGCCCCGGTTCTCTGGTCCGAGCAGGTGCTGAAGGGCGGCCGGGTCTCCGCCGTCATCCTCAACTCCGGTGGCGCCAACGCCTGTACGGGACCGAAGGGCTTCCAGGACACCCACGCGACGGCCGAGAAGGTCGCGGAGGTCCTCGACGGGCACAGCGCGGGCGAGATCGCCGTCGCCTCCACCGGCCTGATCGGCGTACTGCTGCCGATGGACAAGCTGCTCCCGGGTGTCGGGACGGCCGCCGCGCAGCTCTCCGAGCACGGCGGTGAGAAGGCCGCCATCGCCATCAAGACCACCGACACCGTGCACAAGACGTCCGTCGTCTCCAAGGACGGCTGGACCGTCGGCGGCATGGCCAAGGGCGCGGGAATGCTCGCCCCAGGCCTCGCCACCATGCTCGTCGTCCTCACCACCGACGCCGACCTCGACAGCGAGACCCTGGACAGGGCCCTGCGTGCCGCGACCAGGGTCACCTTCGACCGTGTCGACTCCGACGGCTGCATGTCCACCAACGACACCGTGCTGCTGCTCGCCTCCGGTGCCTCCCAAATCACCCCGGAATACGATGGGTTCGCGCAGGCCGTGCGCGAGGTGTGCGACGACCTCGGACAGCAGCTGATCCGGGACGCCGAGGGCGCCGGCAAGGACATCAAGGTCGAGGTCGTCAACGCCGCGACCGAGGACGACGCCGTGGAGGTGGGCCGCTCCATCGCCCGCAACAACCTCCTCAAGTGCGCCATCCACGGCGAGGACCCCAACTGGGGACGGGTGCTGTCCGCCATCGGCACCACGCAGGCCGCCTTCGAGGCCGACCGGCTCAACGTCGCCATCAACGGCGTCTGGGTCTGCAAGAACGGCGGCGTCGGCGAGGACCGCGACAACGTCGACATGCGCTACCGCGAGGTGCACATCGTCGCCGACCTCGCCGCCGGGTCCGAGACGGCCACGATCTGGACCAACGACCTCACCGCCGACTACGTCCACGAGAACAGCGCGTACTCCTCATGAGCACCACACGGAAGCACACCGCCCTGCCCAAGGCCCAGATCCTCATCGAAGCGCTCCCGTGGCTGACCCGCCACAACGGCAGGACGGTCGTCATCAAGTTCGGCGGCAACGCCATGATCGACGAGGACCTGAAGGCCGCCTTCGCCCAGGACGTCGTCTTCCTGCGCCACGCCGGGCTCAACGTCGTCGTCGTGCACGGCGGCGGCCCGCAGATCAGCGCCGCCCTCGACAGGCACGGCATCGTCAGCGAGTTCAAGGCCGGCCTGCGCGTCACCACCGAGGACGCCATGGACGTCGTACGCATGGTGCTCGCCGGACAGGTGCAGCGCGAACTGGTCGGACTGCTCAACCAGCACGGACCGCTGGCCGTCGGCATCACCGGCGAGGACGCGCACACCATCACCGCCATCAAGCACCAGCCCGAGATCGACGGCGAACTGGTCGACATCGGGCGGGTGGGCGAGATCACCGCGATCGACACGGGCGCGATCGAGGCACTGCTCGCCGACGGCCGTATCCCGGTCGTCTCGTCGATCGCCCGTAGCCAGGACGACGGACATGTCTACAACGTCAATGCTGATACGGCGGCTGCGGCACTCGCTGCTGCTCTGGACGCCGAAACCCTCATGGTCCTCACGGACGTCGAGGGCCTCTACGAGGACTGGCCCAACAGCGACGAGGTGATCAGCCGCCTCACCGCTTCCCAACTGGAGAAGCTGCTGCCGGAGTTGTCCTCCGGCATGGTGCCGAAGATGCAGGGGTGCCTGCACGCCGTGCGCAACGGCGTCCAGACCGCCCGTGTCATCGACGGCCGGGTCCAGCACTCGATCCTGCTGGAGATCTTCACCGACGAGGGCATCGGCACGATGGTCGTGCCCGACGCAGAGCAAGAGGGGGATGCCGTATGACCGAGACCGCGAAGAACGCGGAGCTGACCCAGCGCTGGCAGGGCTCGCTCATGAACAACTACGGCACGCCGAAGCTCTCGCTCGTCCGCGGCGAGGGCACCCGGGTGTGGGACGCCGACGGCAAGGAGTACGTCGACTACGTCGGCGGTATCGCCGTCAACGCGCTCGGCCACGCCCACCCGGCGATCGTCGAGGCCGTCAGCACCCAGATCGCCTCCCTCGGCCATGTCTCCAACCTGTTCATCGCCGAACCCCCCGTCGCCCTCGCCGAACGGCTCCTGGAGCACTTCGGCCGCGACGGCAAGGTCTTCTTCTGCAACTCGGGTGCCGAGGCCAACGAAGGCGCGTTCAAGATCGGCCGGCTGACCGGGCGGACCCACATGGTCGCCACCGAGGGCGGCTTCCACGGCCGGACCATGGGCGCCCTCGCCCTCACCGGTCAGCCCGGCAAGCAGACCGGCTTCCACCCGCTGCCCGGCGACGTCACGCACGTCCCGTACGGCGACGCGCAGGCCCTGGCCGCCGCGGTCACCGAGGAGACGGCCCTCGTCATCATCGAGCCCGTCCAGGGCGAGAAGGGGGTCGTGGTCCCGCCGCCCGGCTATCTGAAGGCCGCGCGGGCCATCACGGCCGCCACCGGCTCGCTGCTGGTCCTCGACGAGGTGCAGACCGGCGTCGGCCGGACCGGGCACTGGTTCGAGTACCAGGCGCACGAGGGCGTCCTGCCGGACGTCGTCACCCTCGCCAAGGGGCTCGGAGGCGGACTGCCGCTCGGCGCGACCGTCGCCTTCGGCCGGGCCGCCGACCTGCTCCAGCCCGGCCAGCACGGCACCACGTTCGGCGGCAACCCGGTCGCCTGCGCCGCCGGACTCGCCGTCCTGGAGACCATCCGGGCGGAGGGCCTGCTGGAGAACGTCAAGCGGCAGAGCGAGAAGCTGCGGAACGGAATCGAGTCCCTCGGCGACCCGATGATCGGCCATGTCCGTGGCGCGGGCCTCCTGCTGGGTATCGTGCTCACCGAGCCGCTCGCGCCGCTGGCGCAACAGGCCGCGCAGGACGCCGGTTTCCTGGTGAACGCGCCCGCCCCCGATGTCGTACGGCTGATGCCCGCGCTCAATATCGGTGACGCGGAGGTGGATGCCCTCCTCCAGGCGCTGCCCGGCATTCTCGAAGCGGCGCGGGCGGCACACGAAGCCAGTGGGGACGGACGAGCCGGGGAATGAGACGACGATGAGCCAGGCGCAGGAGCACGACCAGGCGGGGCCCGCGGTGCCGCAGACCCGCACCGCACGCCACCGGCGGATCGTGGACATCCTCAACCGGCAACCTGTGCGGTCGCAGAGCCAGTTGGCGAAGCTGCTGTCCGACGACGGGCTGAGCGTCACGCAGGCGACGCTCAGCCGGGACCTGGACGAGCTGAACGCGGTGAAGATCCGCAACAACGACGGCGACCTCATCTACGCGGTGCCGAGCGAGGGGGGCTTCCGCACCCCTCGGGCTCCGCTGGGGGAGTCGGCGAAGGAGGAGCGGATGCGGCGGCTCTCCGCGGAGCTGCTGATCTCCGCGGAGGCCTCGGCGAACCTGGTGGTGCTCCGGACCCCGCCGGGCGCGGCCCAGTTCCTGGCCTCGGCCATCGACCAGGCGGAGCTGCACGACATCCTGGGGACGATCGCCGGCGACGACACGCTGATGCTGATCAGCCGGGACCCGGTGGGTGGGCAGGCCCTGGCCGATCACTTGCTGCGGCTGGCTCAGAACGGTCACTGAGCGGTCGGCGAGTGGCCACTGAGCGGTCGGCGAGCGGTCACTGAGCGGTCGGCGAGCGGTCGGCGAGCGGTCACTGAAGGGGCGCGTTTCGCGGGGAGGCCGGCTGCGGGTGCGTCGCGGCTGGTCGCGCGGTTCCCCGCGCCCCTGAAGAGCCGGGCCCCGGCCGCCTTTCCCCGCCCGCTCCGACCCGGCTGCGGGCAGTCGTGCTGCTGGGGCGATGAGGGCGGGCGCAGCGGCACCCGGCCGACGCCGGTGAGTGAGACGCCCCCGCTCAGCCCAGCCGCCGGGCCAGCCCTCCCGTGCAGCGGACCTCGTCGCCCGCCGTGATGAGCAGGGCTTCGGTGTCCTCAAGGGCCTCCAGCCACGCCAGGCCCTCGCGGGAACCCATGGCGAAGGCCGCGGTCGCCCAGCAGTCCGCCCAGGTCAGGCGGGGGGCGACGACCGTCACCGAGACCAGGTCCGTCACGGCGGACCTGCCGGTGCGGGGGTCGACGATGTGGGCGCCCCGCTCGGCCGTTCCGGAGGTGGCGACGGCGAGGCGGTCGGCACCGGCGGCGGTGACGACGGCCGCGAGGCCCCCGGGGCGGAGGGGATCGGCCACACCGACGCGCCACGGCCGCTCGGTCCCGGGGACACCGCACAACTGGACGTCACCGCCCCCGTTCACGCTCACCCCGCTCGCCCCGGCCTCGACCAGACACCGGGCCGCCCGTTCGGTGGCCCACCCCTTCACGAGCCCCGTCGGGTCGAAGCGGCCCTCGTACGTGGCGCTGAACCAGCCGCCGCTCAACCGCTCGGCCTCGGCGCACAGTTCGAGCACCTCGCCGACCTCGGGAGCACACTCCTCGATCGTCACCTCGCCCCGGGCCAGCCGGGAGATCTGGCTGTGCTCGCGATAGGTGCTGAACACCTCGTCCACGGCGTGGAGCCCGGCCACTGCCTCGTCGAGCGCGGCCCTGACCGCCGTGGACTCGCCTCCTCTGACGTCGAAGGAGAAGACGGTGCCCATGACCTCCTCGGCGTGGCGCAACTGGGAGGGTGCCGCGGCCCCGGCGGGTTCGGCCACCGGATCAGCCGGCCTGGTCCAGCGCGGACTGGAGGGACTGCTTGTAACCACCGCTGGTGTATGTGGCGCCCGAGACAGCATCGATGTCAGCGCTCCCTGCCGAGACGGCGTTCTTGTTGAGCTGGGGGATGGCGGTACCGCTGATCTGGGTGGAGCGGCCGCCGGTGGGCTGCTGCAGCGCCTCGGCGCCTGTGATCTTGCCGTCGGTGACCGTGACGCGGACCTGGACCGGGCCGTAGTCCGTCTTGATGGCGGAGCCCGTGAGCACCTGGGTGCCCGTCGACTGCCCGGCCCCGGAGTCCTCGGTGCCTTCGGCGTCGCCACCCGCGTCCTGCGAGCCGCCCGCCTCGACCTCGGTGCCCGAGTCCTGTGCCTTGCCGGCCTGGTCCAGGGCGGACTGGAGGGACTCCTTGTAGCCGGCGCTGGTGTAGGTGGCGCCGGAGACGGCGTCGATGTCGGCGCTGCCCGCCGCCACGGCCGCCTGGTTGAGCTTGGGGATGGCGTCGCCGCTGATCTGGGTGGAGCGCCCGCCGCTCGGCTGCTGCACGGCCTCGGCGCCTGTGATCTTGCCGCCGCTGACCGTGATCCGGACCTGGACCGGCCCGTAGTCGGTCTGCACGGTGGTGCCCGTGAGGACCTGGGCGCCCGAGTCCTGTGCCTTGCCGGCCTGGTCCAGGGCGGACTGGAGGGACTCCTTGTAGCCGGCGCTGGTGTAGGTGGCGCCGGAGACGGCGTCGATGTCGGCGCTGCCCGCCGCCACGGCCGCCTGGTTGAGCTTGGGGATGGCGTCGCCGCTGATCTGGGTGGAGCGCCCGCCGCTCGGCTGCTGCACGGCCTCGGCGCCTGTGATCTTGCCGCCGTTGACGGTGATCCGGACCTGGACCGGGCCGTACTCGGTCGTGACGGCGCTACCCGTCAGGGTCTGCGCGCCGGCCGCCACCCCGCCCTGTGCAGAAGGTGCGCCCCCGGCCGCTCCGGCCTGTACCGATCCGGCGTCCGAGGCCGGCTTCAGCGACAGCAGCAGCACGATGCCGGACACGGTGGCGGCGGTGGCGAGCAGGGTCCGCCGGATGGGGTGGCTCTTCTTCATCGCTCCTTCAGCTCCTGAAGTGTGAAGTCTCGCGGGGGAGACCCGAGGGGCGAACCCGTGGGGAAACCCATGGCCAGAAGTCGGGGTGGGACGGTCGTGGAGACCTACGGCTGGGACGGTCGGGCGGGTGGGACCGGCGGCGAGCGGTCCCGTCGCTCACATCTCGAACGACTCGTGGTGGATACGGCGGGTCGGGACACCCGCGCCGCGCAGCGCCTCGTACACGCCCTGGGCGAAGCCGGGCGGCCCGCACAGGAAGACGTCGTGGCTCTCGATGTCCGGGATCTTGCGACGCAGGGAGTCCGGCGAGATGTCGGGGCGTTCGCCCTCCGGGCTGTTCACCGCGTACATCAGCCGAGCCCCGCGCTCCTCCGCGATCTGCGCCAGCTCGTCCCACAGGGCCAGGTCCTGGGTGGTGTTGGCCCGGTAGAGCAGGGTCAGGTCACCGGCCGCGCCGGGCAGCGTCTCGAACAGGGCCCGCATCGGCGTGATGCCCACACCGCCGGCCACCAGCAGCACCTTGCCCCGGCTGCGCTTGCCGGCCGTGAGCGCCCCGTACGGGCCCTCGGCCCACACCCGGGTGCCGGGCTCCAGGTCGCGCAGGGCCGAGCTGTGGTCGCCGATCGCCTTGACGGTGATGCGCAGCATGTTGGGGCGGGGGGCCGCCGACAGCGAGTACGGGTGCGAGCTGAAGCGCATGCCCGGTGCGAGGAACCGCCAGCGGAAGAACTGCCCCGCCTCCGCGCCCATCCGGTGCAGCTTGCGCCCGCTCATCAGCACCGAGACGATGCCGGGCGACTCCTCGATGACCGCCTCGACCCGCAGCCGGTGCTTCATGTTCAGCTTGATCGGGCTGATGATCCGGTACCAGACCACCAGCGCGGTCACCGATCCGTACAGCGCGTACCAGCCGGTCTTCGCGGCGGGGGTGGCGGCGAACTCGTTGCCGGTGGTGATCTGGTGCCAGAACGTCAGGAACGTGGCCGCGTACGTCAGCAGGTGCGTGTGGTACCAGAGGTCGTACGGGATCCGCTTGCGCACCGGGCCGATGGAGATGAGCCCGATGAACACCAGCAGACCGGTGCCGATGGCGGCCTTGCCCATGTCCGGCAGCTGGTTGATCGAGTCGATCGTCTGCTGGAGGATCGCGGTGTGGGTGAGGCCGGCCTGCAGCGCGTACCCGTACATCGTGAGGACGACGTGCGCGACGACCAGGCAGAGCGTGTAGCGGCCGGTCATCGCGTGCCAGCGGGCCACCCGGTCGGAGCCGACCCGGCGTTCCAGCGCGGGCACCCGGGCCATCTGGAGCACCACCAGAGCCATCAGGTACCCGCCGAGCAGACCCGTGATCCGCCCGGCGTTGACCATCTTGCTGCCCTGGTCGGCGATGGACGGCGTGTTGTCCCACCACAGCCACACCACCGCGGCCGCGCCCGCCCAGAAGGCGATGAGCAACGGGACGGCGGGAGAACGACGAGGTCGGATGCGGCGCATCGTCTGGCGGCGCGCTGCGCGACCTCCGGCGATCGTGGACACGGTTCCTCCGTGGTGGGCTGGACCCTTGGCCCACACGTACGTGCAGGGAGTGCCGTGTGTTCAACCGCGTGAACAACTGTCTCGCGGAACGCGCGGTCCCGAACGACGGGCGTGGGCCCCACGCCGTCACAGGTTCGAGGGCGGCAGCGGCAGAGGCAGTCCCGGCAGTCCGTCCAGACTGGTCGCGATGTGCTCCTTGGAGCCGAAGTAGGCGCTGAGCGAGTCGTCGTCCTCGCGCGCGAAGCGCCTGCCGTGCAGGTCGCGGTCCTCCTCGTACGCCATGAACGGCACGGCGTAGCCGCAGCTGTCGCGGATGCGTTCGGCGCGGACCACGATGACGGCGCGCAGGCCGTGCGGGGTGGGGTCGATGTCGGGGAAGCGGGCGAGGAGGTCCGTGAAGCGCGGGTCGTCGCGGAAGACGGCCTCGCCCGTGCCGTGCACCCGCACGATGTTGGGCGGGCCCTGGAAGGCGCACCACATGAGGGTGATCCGGCCGTTCTCCCGCAGGTGCGCGACCGTCTCCGCGTTGGATCCGGCGAAGTCCAGGTAGGCGACGGTCAGTTCGTCGAGGATCACGAACGAACCCCGCAGCCCCTTGGGGGAGAGGTTGACCGTGCCGTCGGCGGACAGGGGCGCGGTCGCGGTGAAGAAGAGAGGCTGGGCCTCGATGAAGGTACGCAGGCGGCCGTCGATGCGGTCGTAAGTCTTTCCCATGTCTAACGATTATCGACGGAAACGCTTCGCCTGTCTAAGGAATTGGGCCCCGATCCGAGGAACTGCGCCCGGAAACGCGAATTCCGGGTGGACCCCATTGCTGGGGTCCACCCGGAACCAGGTCTTCCATGGCCGTCCCGGCCGGCGCGCGGGGCGGCCACGGCCCCTGTCGCTCCCGAGGAGCGCAGGAGGTCACTCGCCGAACGAACGAATCACCGTGAACGAATCACCGTGAACGGATCCACGTGAGCGGATCACCGTGCGGTCGTCGTGCGTGGGCTGTCACCGTGACCGCCGGACCGCTGATCGAGCCGGTCGACCATCGATCGTGCAGGTGCCTACCGGTTGAGTCGACTGACTACTGGTTGAGCTGGCAGGGGGCGAGCGCCTCCAGGCCCTCGGGCTTGGCGGCGGCGCGGCCGATGGCGGTCTCGATGCGGTTCAGCGCGGCGACGCGCTTGTCCTCCAGCGGGCCGAGGATGGCGTTGTCGACGAAGTTGGCGCCGCCCTGGCCGACGGTGTCGGTCAGGCGCTGGTTGGCTTCCTGGATCTGGGTGTCGAGGAGGGCCAGGTTGCGGTCGACCTCGGCCTGCGCGGAGGCGGGGATGGCCGGGAGGCTTCCCTCGACCTCGGGGCAGGTGATGGTGCCCGCGGCACCCGCGTTGTCCGCGGCGCCGGCGTTGCCCGCGTCCTCGGCGGCCTCGCCCGCGCCCGCTTCCTCGCCGGCACCGGCCTCGGCACCGGCGTCCGCCTCTTCACCGGCGCCCGCGGCGCCACCCTCGTTGAGCTGGCAGGGGGCGAGCGCCTCCAGGCCCTCGGGCTTGGCGGCGGCGCGGCCGATGGCGGTCTCGATGCGGTTCAGCGCGGCGACGCGCTTGTCCTCCAGCGGGCCGAGGATGGCGTTGTCGACGAAGTTGGCGCCGCCCTGGCCGACGGTGTCGATCAGGCGCTGGTTGGCTTCCTGGATCTGGGTGTCGAGGAGGGCCAGGTTGCGGTCGACCTCGGCCTGCGCGGAGGCGGGGATGGCCGGGAGGCTTCCCTCGACCTCGGGGCAGGTGATGGTGCCCGCGGCACCCGCGTTGCCCGCGTCCTCCGCACCCGCGCCCGCCTCCGCACCCGCGCCCGCCTCCGCACCCGCTCCGGCCTCGGCGTCCGCCTCTTCACCGGCGCCTGCGGCGCCACCCTGGTTGAGCTGGCAGGGGGCGAGCGCCTCCAGGCCCTCGGGCTTGGCGGCGGCGCGGCCGATGGCCGTTTCGATGCGGTTCAGGGCGGCGACGCGCTTGTCCTCCAGCGGGCCGAGGATGGCGTTCTGGACGAAGTTGGCGCCGCCCTGGCCGACGGTGTCGATGAGGCGCTGGTTGGCTTCCTGGATCTGGGTCTGCAACTGTGCGAGGTTGCGGTCGACCTCGGCCTGCGCGGAGGCGGGGATCGCCGGGAGGCTTCCCTCGACGGCGGGGCAGGAGATGGTGCCGGGGGACGCGTTCCCCGCGGCGTCCTGCCCGTTGTTGTTGGCACCCTCACCGGCGAGGGCGGAACCCGCGATGACCGCTCCGGAGAGCACGACCGCGGCGGCGCCGCCGATGATCCCTACGCGACGCTTGTTGTACTTCGGAAGAGCCCTGGACATGCGGATGCCTCACTCGAGTCGGGTGTGGTCTGTGTGTACAAACGCGGCGCCTGCGTTCGGTGAGAGTTACGGGTAAGCGGTTTCGTTTGTTCAAACGTTTCTCTGCATCTCTCAAAGTTCCGTCAGATTGACGATTCATGCAGACTTCTGCATACTCATGCATGACGGTGAACGCAGTGTGCGGAGAGACCGTGACCGGCTGCGACCTCGCCCGAGGCGTATAAAGGTCCGCGGTCACATCCCCACCCTCTCTAGGAGCAACGCGAGTGAGCAGCAACAGCGGTGACGTACGGCTCTGGGGCGCCCGTTTCGCCGACGGTCCCGCCGAGGCCCTGGCGAAGCTGTCCGCGTCCGTCCACTTCGACTGGCGGCTGGCCCCGTACGACATCGCGGGCTCCCGCGCCCACGCGCGCGTGCTGCACAAGGCGGGCCTGCTCACCGAGGACGAGCTGACCCGGATGATCGCGGGCCTGAACCAGCTCGAAGCGGACGTGGCGTCCGGTGAGTTCGTCGGCACCGTCGCCGACGAGGACGTGCACACCGCCCTGGAGCGCGGCCTCCTGGAGCGCCTCGGCCCCGACCTGGGCGGCAAGCTGCGGGCCGGCCGGTCCCGCAACGACCAGGTCGCGACCCTCTTCCGTATGTACCTCCGCGACCACGCCCGCACGGTCGGCGGTCTCATCGCCGACCTCCAGGACGCGCTGATCGGCCTCGCGGAGGCCCACCCGAACGTGGCGATGCCCGGCCGCACGCACCTCCAGCATGCCCAGCCGGTCCTCTTCGCCCACCACGTCCTCGCCCACGTCCAGTCCCTCTCCCGGGACGCGGAGCGCCTGCGTCAGTGGGACGAGCGCACGGCCGTCTCCCCGTACGGCTCGGGCGCCCTCGCGGGCAGCAGCCTCGGCCTCGACCCGGAGGCGGTGGCCAAGGACCTGGGCTTCGAGCACGGCAGCTCCGCGAACTCCATCGACGGCACGGCGTCCCGCGACTTCGTCGCCGAGTTCGCCTTCATCACCGCGATGATCGGCGTGAACCTCTCCCGGATCGCCGAGGAGGTCATCATCTGGAACACGAAGGAGTTCTCCTTCGTGACCCTCCACGACGCGTTCTCGACGGGCTCGTCGATCATGCCGCAGAAGAAGAACCCGGACATCGCGGAGCTGGCGCGCGGCAAGAGCGGCCGCCTGATCGGCAACCTGACGGGCCTGATGGCGACCCTGAAGGCCCTGCCCCTGGCCTACAACCGCGACCTCCAGGAGGACAAGGAGCCGGTCTTCGACTCCATCGACCAGCTGGAGGTCCTTCTCCCCGCCTTCACCGGAATGATGGCGACCCTCACCGTCCACCGTGAGCGCATGGAGGAACTGGCCCCCGCCGGCTTCTCCCTCGCCACCGACATCGCCGAGTGGCTCGTCAAGCAGGGCGTCCCCTTCCGTGTCGCCCACGAGGTCGCCGGCGAGTGCGTCAAGGCCGCCGAAGCCGAGAACAAGGAACTCAACGACCTGACGGACGACCAGTTCGCCAAGATCTCCTCCCATCTGACCCCCGAGGTCCGCACGGTCCTCAACGTCCCCGGCGCCCTCGCCTCCCGAAACGGCCGCGGCGGCACGGCCCCGAGCGCGGTGGCGATCCAACTGGCGGAGATCAAGACGAACGTCGCGTCCCAGCACGCGTGGGCAACTGCCAAGAAGGGTTGAGGGCAAGCGCCCTGAAAGGGGCGCGGGGAACTGCGCGACAAGCCCCCACGGACTCGCGCCCTGGGGGTCGAAGGGGCGCAGCCCCTCAAGGATGGGACGGGTAGGGGCGGCGGGGGCGAAAACTCCCCGGAAGCCCCCACTCCACACCACGAAGGTCATCGCGAGTTACGTTGGTCGGGAACCGCAAGGAGCCGACCGAACGGAGCCCGCGATGCCCTTCGCCCGACTGGCCGCAGCGACAACCCCCACCTGCCACATCGGACTCGGCCTCGCCGCAGTCGCCCGCCCCGGCTACATCAACCTCGGCCGCGACGCCGACCTCGGAGAGCACCGCACCGTCGAAGCGCTCCGCACGCGCACCCACGAACTCCTCGACGCCGCCCACGCCCAGGGTGTCCGCTACTTCGACGCGGCCCGCTCGTACGGCCTCTCGGAGGAGTTCCTCGCCGACTGGCTGAAGGCCCGCCCCGGCATCGACGACATCGTCGTCGGCAGCAAGTGGGGCTACACCTACACCGCCGACTGGACCACCGACGCCGAGAGGCACGAGGTCAAGGACCACAGCCTCCAGACGTTCGAGCGACAGCGTGCCGAAACGCGTGACCTGCTCGGCGACCGCCTCGACCTCTACCAGATCCATTCGGTGACCCCGGACAGCCCGGCCCTCACCGACAAGGAACTCCACGCCAGGCTGGCCGAGGCCGCCGCCCAGGGCGTCACCATCGGCTTCTCCACCAGTGGCCCGGCCCAGGCGGAGGCCATCCGCACCGCCCTCGCCGTGACCGTCGACGGCGAACCCCTCTTCCGTACCGTCCAGTCGACGTACAACGCGCTGGAGACCTCCGCGGCGCCCGCCCTCGCCGAGGCGCATGACGCCGGGCTCACCGTGATCGTCAAGGAGGGCATGGCCAACGGCCGCCTGGCCGGGCCGCACGCCCCGGACGTGCTCAGGACCGTCGCCGAGCAGACGGGCCTCGGCTGCGACGCGGTGGCCCTGGCGGTGGTACTGCGGCAGCCGTGGGCCGGCGTCGTCCTCTCCGGCGCGGCCACCACCGCCCAACTCGCCTCCAACCTGCACGCGGCGGTCGTGGACCTCGACGACGAGCAGCTCACCGGTCTCGCGGACCTGGTCGAGGACCCGCGGACGTACTGGGAGAAGCGCGGACAGCTGCCCTGGAACTGAGAACGGCTGCCCCGGGCACGGAAAGAACCCTGCTGAGCCGTTCACCGTGAGACGCCCATGCCCGCGCTGAGACAAAACTGTCTCGTATGGGATATGGTCGTCTCATGGCCGTCGATCGTGAGCATGTGCTGCGCAGCGCAGCCGCCCTGTTGGCCCGTAAGTCCACCGCGACGATGGACGAGGTCGCGAAGACCGCCGGGATCAGCCGGGCCACGCTGCACCGCCACTTCGCCGGGCGCGACGCGCTCGTACGGGCGCTGGAGGCGCTCGGCATCGCGGAGTGCGAGGCCGCGCTCGACGCCGCACGCCCGACCGAGGGTCCGGCACGCGAGGCCGTACGACGGCTCGTGCGGGAGATCGAACCGGCCGCGGGCCTCCTCGCCTTCCTCTACACCGAGAGCCAGTTGTTCGAGGGGGAGGAGCAGCACGAGGGCTGGTCCCGCATCGACGACCGCATCGCGGCCCTCTTCAAACGCGGCCAGGCGGCCGGCGAGTTCCGTATCGACCTCACCCCGGCCTGGCTCACCGAGGCGCTGTACGGCCTGCTGGCCTCCGGGGCCTGGGCGGTCTCGGAAGGCCGCGTGGCCTCCAAGGACTTCACCTTCATGATCGCCGAGCTGCTGCTCGGCGGCGCACTGCGTCACCCCGAACAACCGAGAGAGGAATCATGACCAGCACCCTGCAGCCGGCCCGCACGACGGAGGCGGAGAAGAGGCCGGGCCGCTGGCTCGCGCTCTCCGTCCTCGTGCTCGCCGTGCTGCTGGTGGCCGTCGACGCGACCGTCCTCGGTCTCGCGACCCCCTACATCAGCGAGGACCTCAGGCCCTCGGGCACTCAGCTCCTGTGGATCGGTGACGTCTACTCGTTCGTCATCGCGGGCCTGCTCGTCTCGGCGGGCAGCCTCGGCGACCGCATCGGCCGCAAGAAGCTGCTGCTCATAGGTGCCGCGGCGTTCGGCGCGATATCCGTGCTCAACGCCTACGCCACGACGCCCGAGATGATGATCTTCGCGCGGGCGCTGCTCGGTGTCGCGGGCGCGACCCTGATGCCCGCCACCCTCGCCCTGATCCGCAACCTCTTCCACGACCCGCGCGAGCGCAGCCTCGCCGTCGGTATCTGGGGCGCCACGGCCTCCGCCGGCACGGCGGTCGGTCCGGTCGTCGGCGGTTTCCTGCTGGAACACTTCTGGTGGGGGTCGGTCTTCCTGATCAACCTGCCGGTGATGGCGGTCCTCGTCCTCGTCGGCATCAAGCTGCTGCCCGAGTCCCGCCACCCGAACCCGGGCCCGTGGGACGCGCTCAGCGTCGGTCTGTCGCTCGTCGGCATGATCGGTGTCGTGTACGCGGTGAAGGAGACCGCCACCCACGGCCTCGAGGGCAACGCGCTCGCCGCAGGCTTCCTCGGCGTCGCCGGACTGTTCCTCTTCGTACGCCGTCAGCTCACCCTGCCGCACCCGCTGCTGGACATGCGACTGTTCCGCAACCGGGGTTTCTCCGGTGCCGTCCTCGCCGACCTGCTGACCATACTCGGCCTGTCAGGCCTGGTCTTCTTCCTCTCGCAGTTCCTGCAACTCGTCCAGGGTCGACGCCCGTTGGAGGCCGGCCTCGCCGAACTGCCGGCGGCCATCGGCGCGGTGGCCGCGGGTCTGATCGCCGGAGCCGCAGCCCGCCGCTTCTCGGTCCGTTCCGTGGTCGCGGGCGGCCTGGCTGCCATCGGCGTGGCCCTCGCCCTGCTCACCCTGGTCGACCGGTCCACCGGCTACCCCCTGATCGGCGCCGCGCTGCTGATCGTCGGCATCGGCGCGGGCTTCTCCTTCACCGTCACCGCCGACGTCATCCTCTCCAGCGTCCCGAAGGAACAGGCGGGGTCGGCTTCGGCGGTGTCCGAGACGGCGTACGAGTTGGGGGCCGCCCTGGGCATCGCGGTCCTGGGCTCGATCGTCACGGGCGTCTACCGCGACTTCGCCGCACCCGCGGGCACTCCGGCCGAGGCCCGCGAGTCACTGGGCGGAGCGATGGAGGTGGCGGCGGGCATGCCGCCGAACGCGGGGCGGGAAATGCTGGCATCGGCTCAAGCGGCCTTCGTCGACGGCCTGGCCATCGCCTCCGGCGCAGGCGCGGCGGTTCTCCTGGCAACAGCGGCGGCAGCTTGGTTCCTGCTTCGCGGCCAACGGTTGGACAGCAAGGCTTAGGGGCGCGGGGGGCTGCGCGACCGGCCCCACCGACCCGCAGCCAACGAACGGCCGAAGTCCCCGGCACCCCCGGCGGAGCGGCGGCGTGGGGCTACGCCGCCTCTTTCGCCTTCGACGCATACATGTCCACGTACTCCTGCCCGGACAGCCGCATGACCTCGGTCATCACGGAATCGGTCACCGCCCGCAGCACATACCGGTCCCGGTCCATCCCCTCGTACCGGGAGAACTCCATCGCCTCACCGAACCGCACGGTCACCCGATGCGGCCGGGGCACCCCCGCACCTCCCGGCTGAATCCTGTCCGTCCCGATCATCGCGAAGGGGACGACCGGCGCCCCGGTCATCAAGGTCAGCCGGGCGATCCCCGTACGCCCCCGGTACAGGCGGCCGTCGGGCGACCGCGTTCCCTCGGGGTAGATGCCGAACACCCTGCCTTCGTCCAGCACCCGCCGCCCGGTCATCAGCGCGGCGACCCCGCCCCGGCCGCCGTCGCGGTCGACGGGGATCATGCCGACGCCGGTGAAGAACCAGGCCATCAGACGGCCCTTGATCCCCTTGCCGGTGACGTACTCGTCCTTGCCGATGAAGAAGACCTGCCGGTCGCAGACCAGGGGCAGGATCATCGAGTCGATGAAGGTCACATGGTTACCGGCGAGGATCACCGGCCCGTCCCCCGGGATGTGCTCCACGCCCTCCACCCGGGGGCGGAACATCAGGCGCATGATCGGTCCGAGCACTGCCTTGATGAGCACGAAGCGGGACAACAGGCCCTCCCATGTCAAGCGTTCCGGTACAAGTCTGTGCAGGTGAGGACGATACTCCCGGCTCACGGGCCGGCGCACACCGGGTTCACCGAGTGGATACCAAGTGTTGACGCTGTTTTACCTGCGGTGACGCACAGGTGGCGGCCTGTCACGGACACGAAACATGTGACGGACATCGCGCCACCGAACCGACACTCTGTCAGAATCCGCCTCTCGTGCGACACAAGGCGTCTTCCGCGTGTTCGGTCCCAGGTCTCCCAACGGTCACCTCGGGACACCTACGATCGTCCCGCTTTGACAGGTGCAGGGCATCACGGTGGAGGAGCCGTTCATGGGGACGCAGGAGTCGCGGCAGGCGCAGGACTCGAACGAGCAGGGACGCGGAGCGGGCCGACGGGCGCTGCTCGGCGCCGCGGTGCTCGGCGCGGGCGGAGCGGTCCTCGGACTGCCGGCCGCGGCGAGAGCCGACGAGGCCGAGTCGGGCGGGAAGTCGGGCGGGAAGTCGGGCGGCGGCCACCGGGGCCTGCCGGTGCCGACGATCATCGCGCACCGCGGCGCCAGCGGTTACCGCCCGGAGCACACGCTCGGCTCGTACCAACTCGCCCTCGACCTGGGCGCGCACGTCATCGAGCAGGACCTCGTGCCCACCAAGGACGGCCATCTCGTATGCCGTCACGAGAACGACATCACCGGCACGACCGATGTCGCGGCGCACCCCGAGTTCGCCGGCCGGAAGACCACGAAAATCGTCGACGGCGTCACCTACACCGGCTGGTTCACCGAGGACTTCACCCTCGCCGAGCTGAAGACCCTGCGCGCCAAGGAGCGCATCCCCGGCAACCGCCAGGAGAACACCCTCTACGACGGCCGCTGGGAGATCCCCACCTTCGAGGAGGTGCTGCGATGGGCCGACAGGGAGGGGAAGAAGCGGGGCAAGCGTGTCTGGCTGCACGTCGAGACGAAGCATCCCACCTACTTCCGCAAGCTGGGCCTGGGCCTTGAGGAGCCCCTCGCCAAGCTGCTGCGCAAGTACGACCGGCACAAGAAGAACTCGCCGGTCTTCCTCCAGTCGTTCGAGCCGAGCAGCATCCAGCGCCTGAACCGCCTGGTCGGCAGCCCCCTCGTCGTGCTGCTCTCCGGTGCCGCCACCCGCCCCTGGGACTTCGTCGAGGCCGGCGACCCGCGTACCGTCGCCGACCTGGTCAAGCCGGCCGGGCTCGCCTGGATCGCCTCGTACGCAGGCGGCATCGGCCCCACGCTCGACCTGGTCATCCCGCGCGACTCGGCAGGCAACCTCACCACGCCGACCACGCTCGTCGCCGACGCGCACGCCGAGGGCCTGATCCTGCACCCCTACACCATGCGCAACGAGAACACCTTCCTGCCCGCGAACTTCCGCAGGGGCACGGACGCCAACGCCTACGGCGACGCCTTCGGTGCGTTCAAGGTGTACTTCGAGACCGGCATCGACGGCATCTTCACCGACAACCCGGACACGGGCCTGTTGGCCCACGCGGACTTCGTGGACGGCTGAGGTCCGACCGGTGGACCTGGCCGTCCACGACCGACGCCCGACCGGTGGACCGACCGTCAACATTTGAGCACCGTGCCCCGATTGGGGTGACTCCCGTCCGCCCCGGCAACCCCTGCCGGGGCGGCGGCGTCCCGGGGCATATGACACACGACATGCTCACCACCCTCCGCCCCCTGCTGGTCGCGGAGGTGTCGGCCGAGGCCTACGCGGCCGGCGCCGAGGCGGGGGACCTGGAACAGGCGGTCTGGCTGCGTCTGCTGGAACGGCTCGACGCCGACGGCCCACCCGCGGACCCCGAGGGCTGGCTGCGCAGCGCCGTCCGCTTCGAGGCCCGCCTCAGCCGTCGCGCGGCCCGGGTCGAACAGCCCTACGCCGACGAGCCCGCCGACGAGCACGCACCCGGCCCCGAACAGTTGGCGTTGACGGCCGCCCGCCGCCGCGCGCTGTACGCGGCCGTACGCCGGCTCCCCGGCCGCTGCCCCCGGCTGCTCGCGGCCCTGCTGTCCCCGAAGGACCTCACCTATCGGGAGATCGCGGGCGCGTTGGGTATCTCACAGGGCAGCCTGGGTCCGGAACGTTCCAGATGCCTGGGATGTCTTCGACGATTGCTGGCCGCGGAGGTTGCGGCACGCGAACCACGGGGATAGGAGTGAAGGACATCGGGTGAGCAGGTGAGCGGGAGGCGTGCACACATGGGCATGAGCGTGACCATCTCGGTGGCGACCGATCAGGACGCCGAGCAGATCTTCAGGCTGCAGTACCTGTGCTTCCAGAGCGAGGCGGCACTGTACGGCAACTACCGCATCGATCCGCTCGTCCAGAGCCTCGACTCGGTCCGTGAGGAGGTCGCCTCGGACTGCGTGTTCGTGGCCCGGCTGGGTGACGAGGTGGTCGGTTCGGTGCGCGGCGCACTCGACGCCGACGGCACCGCGGCCATCGGCAAACTCTGCGTCCATCCGCGCCTCCAGGGCCACGGCATCGGCGCGAGGCTTCTCCGTGCCGCCGAGTCGGCCCTCGCCGAGGAGCGCGGTGCCACCAGGTTCCGCCTCAGTGCGGGCCATCGCAGCGAGGGAAACCTCCGGTTGTACCGCCGAGTCGGCTACGAGACCGTGGGCACCAGCCAGGGGCGGGACGGCGTACCGATGGTGATCCTGGAGAAGCCGGCGCAGGCGTACGCGGCGACGGCCTAACGAGGGGAGCGCGTCCGCGAGGGGCGCGGAGAACCGCGCGACCGGCCACGGCGGACCCGTAGCCGCCTGACGTCCCTCAGGCGGCCTCCTCCTGTCGCGCACTCTTCCGCAGCCAGTACATCGCGGTGACCGGAAGGAGTACGGGAATGAACAGGTACCCGATCCCGTAGTCCGACCACACCGTCCTGTCCGGAAACGCCGACGGCTCGACCAGCGTCCAGGTGCCCACGATCAGCACACCGGCCAGTTCCACCGCACAGCAGATCCGCGCGGCCCTGCGGGCGAACTCCCCGCCCCGCACCAGCGAGTACGTGATGAACCCGTACACGACACCGGCCGCCGCGGACAGCGAGTACGCGAGCGGTGCGTGCTCGAACTCGGTCGAGATCTGCACGACGGACCGTGACACCGCCCCGACGACCATCACGCCGTACAGCCACACCAGCAGCATCCCCGGCCCACTGATCAGCCGTGCCCGCCCGTTCTCCCGCGGCTCGCGGTCCGTGGCGGTCATGTCAGCCTCCCCAGATGTCGTAGAGACGTACCTGCAGCACGGCGAGCACCACACCGCCGGCCGCGACGGTCACGCTGCCCCAGCGCGTGCGCTCCGCCAGTGACATGAATCCGGTCACCGGGACACAGGCGAACGCCCCGAGGAGGTAGGAGACGAAGATCGTGGTCCCCTGCTCCGGCCTCTCCCCGCGCGCCAACTGCACGATCCCGATGACCAGTTGAATCAGGGCCAGCGCCGACACCACGGCCATGCCGATGAAGTGCCAGTCCTTGGTCGGCTGATCGCGATACGCGGCCCAGCCGCACCAGGCGGCGAGCAGAAGCGCGGCGACGGCGGTCGTCACCGTCAGGGCAACAAGCATGCCGCGACCCTATTACGGCCCAAAACCCCGCCGCGCCCGGCCCCGGGCGTCGAAACCCGCAGGTCGCACATCGTGGCCTTGGCCACAACGGCAGATGCCCACAGGGTGGACGGCACCACCCCGTACCTGCGGATACGTCCCTCAGGGCTGTCCGCTATACGGACAGCCCTCTCTCACATGCTTCATACATCTGCTTTACTGATCTCATGACCACGACGAGCTACCGCACCCCTGCGACCGAGGCGACGATGACGCCCGGTGCTCGTTGTATGTGTCGAATGTGCGCCTTCTAGAAGGCCCCGCACGCCGCTGCGCGTGACGGACCGAGCCTCCCCGCGCGCGCATGTTCTCCCCCGGTTCCATCGCCACAGCGAGAACCGTGTCGCGTCCCTGACAGCCTGCACCCGTGCCCGGGCACACCCACGCCCGCGCACTCGACAGTGACGGAAATCCAGTGATCACCACATCGGGCCTGACCAAGGTCTACCGAGGTCGCGGCCGCGAGACGACCGCCCTCGACGGCGTCGATCTGCATGTACGCGAGGGTGAGGTGTACGGCGTGATCGGCCAGTCCGGCGCCGGCAAGTCCTCGCTGATCCGCTGCGTCAACCTCCTCGAACGCCCCACCTCCGGAACCGTGACCGTGGCGGGCCAGGACCTCACCGCCCTGGCCGGCCGCGGCCCCCGCGCCGGCCGGGAACTCCGCCGGGCGCGCAGCCGTATCGGCATGGTCTTCCAGCACTTCAACCTGCTGTCCACCCGCACCGTCCAGGACAACGTCGAGCTGCCGCTCGAAATCCTCGGCAGGTCCGGCAGCGACCGCTCCCGCAGGGCCGCGGAACTGCTCGACCTCGTCGGCCTCGCCGACAAGGCGAAGGCCTACCCGGCCCAGCTCTCCGGCGGCCAGAAGCAGCGCGTCGGAATCGCCCGCGCGCTGGCAGGCGACCCGAAGGTGCTCCTCTCCGACGAGGCCACCAGCGCCCTCGACCCGGAGACCACCCGCTCGATCCTGACGCTGCTGCGCGACCTCAACCGGCAGCTGGGCCTGACCGTGCTGCTCATCACGCACGAGATGGACGTCGTCAAGACGATCTGCGACTCGGCCGCCCTCATGGAGAAGGGGCGGATCGTCGAGTCCGGCACGGTCGGCGAACTGCTCGCCACCCCCGGCTCCCAACTGGCCTCCGCCCTCTTCCCGGTGGGCGGCGAGGCCACCGGCGACGACCGCACGGTCCTCGACGTCACCTTCCAGGGCGAGGCGGCGACCCGGCCGGTCATCTCGCAGCTGTCCCGCACGTACAACATCGACATCTCGATCATCGGAGCCGCCCTCGACACCGTCGGCGGCCTCCAGGTCGGCCGGATGCGCCTCGAGCTGCCCGGCCGCTACGAGGACAACGTCGTCCCCGTCGGCTTCCTGCGCGAACAGGGCCTGCACATCGACGTGGTCGGCCGGGACGTCCAGGCGTCCACGCTCGTGAAGGAAGGTGCCAGGTGACCTGGAACGAGATGTGGCCCCTGCTGGAGCAGGCGTGTTGGGACACCCTCTACATGGTCGGCTGGTCCACCCTCATCGCGATCGTCGGCGGCCTCCCGCTCGGCATCCTGCTCGTCCTCACGGACCGGGGCGGCCTGCTGCGACACGTCCTCGCCAACAAAATGATCGGGCAGATCGTGAACATCGCCCGCTCGATGCCCTTCATCATCCTGATGGTCGCGCTGATGGGCTTCACCCGCTGGGTCACCGGCTCGACGATCGGCCGCGAGGCCGCCATCGTGCCGCTCGCCGTCGGCGCGATCCCGTTCTTCGCGCGCCTCGTCGAGACGGCCGTCCGCGAGGTGGACCACGGGCTCGTCGAGGCCGTGCAGGCCATGGGCGGCAACACCTGGACCGTCGTCCGCAGGGTCCTCGTCCCCGAGTCGCTGCCCTCGCTGATCTCCTCGGCCACCACGACCGTCGTCGCCCTCATCGGCTACTCGGCCATGGCCGGCACCGTCGGCGCGGGCGGCCTCGGCGACATCGCCATCCGGTACGGCTACCAGCGCTTCGAGACCGAACTGATGTGGATCACCGTGGCGGTCCTCGCGGTCGTCATCTCCGTCATCCAGTTCGCCGGCGACCACGCGGCCCGCGCCCTGCACCGGCGCGGCGGCCACTCCGGCTCCACGCCCAGGCTCCGCCTCCTGAAGGCCGAGTCCACCGCGCCCGAGGTCACCAAGGCCTAGGCCGTACGTCGACTTCAGGCACCCGCAGATGTCCCGTCCCACCCACGACGGGATCGCTCCACCCAAAAGGAAAGGCACTTTTCGTGCGTAACACCGCAAAAATCGCCACCTCCGTACTCGCCGCCGGAGCCCTCACCCTCGGACTCACCGCATGCGGCGCGGGCGACGACTCCGCCTCCGACACCAGCGGCCCGCTGGTCGTCGCCGCCAGCCCGACCCCGCACGCCGACATCCTCAACTTCGTGAAGGACAAGCTGGCGAAGGACGCGGGCCTGGAGCTGGAGGTCAAGGAATTCAGCGACTACGTCCTGCAGAACCCGGCCACGGAGGACGGCTCCGTGGACGCCAACTACTTCCAGAACCAGCCGTACCTCGACGACTACAACAAGAAGAACGGCACCGACATCGTGCCCGTCGTCACGGTCCACCTGGAACCCCTCGGCCTCTACTCGAACAAGGTCAAGAGCGCCGACGCCCTCAAGAGCGGCGCGACCGTCGCCGTCCCCAACGACACCGTCAACGAGGCGCGTGCCCTGAGGCTCCTCGACGCGAGCGGGATCATCACGCTCAAGGACGGGGTGGGTACCGACGCGACCCCCACCGACATCACCGAGAACCCGAAGAAGCTCCAGTTCAAGGAGTTGGAGGCGGCCCAGACCCCGCGCTCCCTGGACGACGTCGACGCCGCGGTGATCAACGGCAACTACGCCCTCGAAGCCGACCTCTCGCCCGCCGACGACGCCCTCGCCGTCGAGCCCGCCGAGAACAACCCGAACGGCAACTTCCTCGCCGTCAAGAAGGGCAACGAGGACGACCCGCGCGTCAAGAAGCTCGCCGAGCTCCTCACCTCCGACGAGGTCAGGAAGTTCATCGAGGACAAGTGGAGCAACGGCTCCGTCGTCCCGTCCTTCTGATTCCCGTCCTTCGGCCGCGTCCTTCGAACGTGTTTTTCGAACGTGTCCTTCCGAGCCGACGGCACGTATACGGCGTATCGCCACGCATGGGGTCCGCTCCCTCACTGGGAGTGGACTCCGTGGTGCGATTGAGTGCTTTCATGCTGCATGCTGGGCAGTTCAGCAGGCTCTCAAAGTTTTCGAAGGTTACGGAGCGGCGCATGATGAGGACCTTTCCCGACATCTCCATCAGCACGGATCGGTTGGTTCTGCGCCCGTTCGACGACGACGACATCCCGGCGTTCATCGAGATGATGAACGACGAACAGGTGATGGCCTGGACCGATGTCCCGCAGCCCTTCACCGAACGCGAGGCGCGTACCTGGATCACGGAGTACGCGCCCACCGAACGCACCTCCGGACGCGGCCTCGACCTGGCGGTCACCGAGTTCCTCACCCAGCGCCTGGTCGGTGTCATCCAGCTGACCAGAACCGACTGGCACGTGCGGGCCACGGAACTGTCGTACGTCGTCGCCCCCTGGGCGCGCGGCGAGGGCTACGCCTCCGAGGCCGCCCTCGCGACCGCCCAATGGCTGTTCCGCGAGCAGAAGTTCGAACGGATCGAGCTGCGCACCGCCGCCGACAACACCGCTTCCCAGCAGGTCGCGCAGAAGATCGGCTGTATCAGCGAGGGCGTGCTGCGCAACGCCTGCATAGCGCGCACCCGCACCGCCGAGGACGGCTGGACCGAGGTCCGCACGGACTTCATCGTCTGGAGCCTCCTCCCGGAGGACATCGAGGGCGTCAGCGAGGAACTCGCCGACGGCGGCGGGTTCGGCTCGTACTCGGACTGGAACTGAACCACCCACGGGTACAGGTGAGGCCGTGAGCCCGGACACCGGGTCCCACCGCGTCACCAGGTACCCTCACGGGACCTCGTGCGGGCGCCCCGACGACCTGCGAAGACCCTCTGGAGACTGACGAAGATGGCCGACCGGGTCACGGTGATCGGCTGGGACGGCTCCCCCCTGACCGCGGCGGCGCGCTCCGCCCTCGCCGCCGCCACGCTGGTGGCCGGCGCGGCCCACCACCTCGCCCTGCCCGAAGTGCCCCCGGCCGCCGAACGCATCCGCCTCGGCAGCGTCGCCCTCGCCGCCCGCCGCATAGCCGGCCACCGGGGCACCGCCGTGGTCCTCGCCGACGGCGACCCGGGCTTCTTCGGCGTCGTCCGCACCCTCAGGTCCCCCGAGTTCGGCCTGGAGGTCGAGGTCGTCCCCGGAGTCTCCTCCGTGGCCGCCGCCTTCGCCCGTGCGGGCATGCCCTGGGACGACGCACAGGTGGTCGTCGCCCACCGCCGTACGCTGCGCCGCGCGGTGAACGTGTGCCGTGCCCACACCAAGGTCGCCGTCCTCACCTCACCCGGCGCCGGACCCGCCGAACTCGGCCTGCTCCTCGACGGAGTGCACCGCACCTTCGTGGTCGGCGAGGAACTCGGCACGGCACGCGAGCGGGTCACCGTCGTCACCTCCGACAAGGCCGTCGACCGCACCTGGCGCGACCCCAACCTCGTCATCGTCATCGGCGGCCACGCCGCCGCGGCCGAGGGCGGCGGCTGGCTCGCAGGCCGCGATCCCGGCACCGGACCACGCGGCTGGGCCCTGCCCTCCGGCGTCTACGGCGGCGCCATGGGCGAGGGCGAGGCCGAACTGCTGCGCTCCTCCCAACTGGCCCGCCTGGGGCCGCGCGTGGGCGACCTCGTGTGGGACATCGGCTCCGGCAGCGGCGCCTTCGCCACCGACGCCGCCCGCTGCGGTGCCGCCGTCATCGCCGTCGACCGCGACCCCGAGGCCTGCGGCCGTACGACCCTCGCCGCCCGTCGCTTCGGCGTACAACTCCAGGTGGTCCACGGTGCCGCCCCGCACGTCCTGGAGAACCTCCCCGAACCCGACGTCGTACGTGTCGGCGGCGGGGGAGCGGCGGTGGTCTCCGCCGTCGCCGACCGCCGTCCGCAGTGCATCGTCACCCACGCCCTGACCCGTCCCGCCGCCGAGCGCATCGGACGAGACCTGACCGAGCACGGGTACGAGGTCCGCTGCGACTTCGTCCAGTCCGTGGAACTCGATACAAGGGCTTGGACGGAGCGCGAACGGAGCGTCGCGTTCCTGCTCAGCGGGACGTTGCCCGATCGTTCCCTGTGATCCGGTTGTCGTACCGGCGCGGTAGGCTGGCCGACTGTTGTACCGCACTTCGACACCCGGCACTTCGTCGGTCAATGTCCTAAAAACGCGCCCGTTTTGGGGGCGTGTGTGGTACGGCGAAACGGGGAGGACGCGCAACGTGGCGCAGTCCACAGCGGACTGTCGCGGATCAAGCTGTCGCGACGGGGGGACGACCGGGACAATGGCCTTTCAATGGCTTTGTCGACAAGCAGCCGGGTCGTCACGTGCCGCTGGGCACGCACGCTCGTTCTTCACAGTGGGGCGGTAGGTGCGCCGTTCCCGGGCCAGCTGGCATGGAGGCACTAACCGATGGGCGAGGGGTACGCATGACCGACACCGGCCAGGTCCCGGGCGAGGGACTGCCGGAGAGCGCAGGCATGGTGGAGCAGCCGGGCGTCCCTGCGCCGGGTGCGTACACCTACCTCTCCGAGACCACCACCGAGACCACCACCGAGGACGAAGACCTCCTGCTGCCGGGTGCCCAGGGCGCGTGGGGCAACGAGATGCCGCCGCCCGCCCCCGAGCCCGTCGTCCAGGTCGTCCACGAGCCCGTCGTCCACGAACCGGGCCCGCACGAGATGTCCGGCCGGGACAGCGGCTCGCTCGACCTCGGCGCCGTCCGTACCCCCGTCGCGACCCCCGTCCCGCAGCCGCCGGTGGCCCGCCGACCGCTGCATCTCGGCCCGCCCACCCCCGACGCCTCCGCCAGCCCGGTCCGCTCCCTCGCCGACCGAGGCCCGGCGGGCGCCCCCGTTCCGCCCGGCGCCGTACGCCAGCCCGGCCCGGCCACCATCGGCCCCGAGTACCTCGACGTGCCCCAGCAGCCCGTGTCGCAGTGGGTCGGCGCCCCCGCCACGGCCGCTCCGGCAGTGGCTGTCGGGGGAGCGGCCGCAGAAACGGTCGTTCCGCAGGAGGCGCGGCTTTCCGTGGTCGTGGCGGAGACCTCGCCCGCCGTGGAGACGCCGCAGGCCGCGGACGCGGCGGAGGAGATCCAGGACGCCGAGGCCCTCCACCAGGCCCAGGACGCCGCCTACGCCCTGGCCCAGGAGGCCGCGGTCGCGCAGTTCCGGACGCCGGAGGCCGTGGGGACACCGGTCGCCGCGCAGTTCCAGGCACCGGACGTCCCGGAGGAGGCGGAAGCGCCGACCGCCGTGCGGACGGAGGTTCCGGAGGCGGTCGAAGCCCAGGCCCACGCCCCGGTGGTCGTGGAAGAGCAGGCTGCCGTCGAGGCGCGGCTGCCGGAGCCCGCCGAAACACCGGCTGTGGTCCAGGCCCAGGTCGCGGAGGCCGTCGAAGCCACGCTCGTCGGTCGTACGCCGGCCCCGGAGGAAGCCGCGGAGCCGTCGGCGCCCGAGGCCGCCGACATCGCGGCCGTCGTGGAAACCGCCGGGACGGAGGTACCGCAGGCTCCCGAGCCGGTGGCGACGGCACCCGAGGCGCAGACCTTCGAGGAAGCCGCGCCCGTTACCCCGGTCGCCCAGGCGCCGGACACGACGCCCTTCCCCCCGGCGGCCCAGGACCCCGAGCCGGTCCCGGCCCAGACCGTCGCCGAGGCCCAGGACGCTCCCGCGCTTTCACAGGAGCCCGAGGAGGTCCCCGAGGCCGTCGACACCCTCGTCCCGGACCGGCTCGCCGAGGCCGACGGGCTGCCCCAGGCCGACGGCGCGGCCGCAGTGCCCGCGCAGGCCGACGAGGCCGTGGCGGAGGACGCCGAGCACGCCGTCACCCCCGAACAGCAGGCGGCGCCTGCCGTGGCCGATGAGCATGCGGACCCCGGCGTGCCGGACGCGCAGCTCGCGACCGCCGCGCCGGACGAGGAGAGCGCCCTCCCTGCCCCGGAGGAGCAGCCGCCCGCCGACGCCGTATCGGACACCGCACAGGAGGCCGCCCTCACGCAGGACCTCCAGCAGCCGGCGGAGACGCCGGTCGCCGAGGAGCCGCAGCACACAGAGGCCGGGGAAGCCGAGGTCGAGACATCGGAAGCCCCGGCGGAAGCCGCACAGCCCGAGGCCGCACAGCCCGAGGCCGTGACTGAGGAGCCCCAGCCGCCGTCGCCGGCGCAGCCGGAACCGCCCGCCGTGCAGGGCCCGCAGTCCACCGAGCCGGTCGCCGTCGTCGCGGACCAGGACCAGCACCAGGACCAGGCCCACAACAACGGGGACCGCGACGAGGCCGTGGTGGCCCAGCCCGCCGAGACCGCTCCGGCGCCGGAGCCCGCTCAGCCGCTGGTCCCCGAAGCCGTCGTCGAGCCCGAGGCCACGGATGTGAACGCAGCGGACCAGCCGGCCGACAGCGCGGAGACCCAGGAGACCGCCGCCACCGATCAGCCGACCGGCGAGGTTCCGGCCGACCCCTCCGAGCCCGCAGCCGACCCGGCGACCGAGGACCCTGCGACCGAGGACCCTGCGACCGAGGACCTGGCGACCGGTGACCCCTCAGCCGCTGAGCCCCCCGCCGTCGAGGCGCCGCTCCTCGTGGCCTCCCGGATCGACGCACCCCAGGGCGCCGTGGTCCAGCCCCCGACCGAGCTCGCCCCCGACGCCCCTCTCGCGGGAACCCTCCAGGAGCCCGCACCGCAGGCCGACGCCGACCTGCCGCTCGGCCGGTTCGTGCCCGTCGACGGCTCGGTGCCGACCGCCCCGCACCCGGCCCCGGCCGCGCCCCACGGAACGGTGGTCCCGCCGCTGCCCGCGGACGACCTGGCGACGCCGGTCGTCACCGAGTTCCCGGCGGCCGAGGGACAGACGCAGGCAGCCGAGTCCGCACCCGGCCCGCAGGCCCCGGCCGCGGTCCCCGCCCCCCGGGACTCCGAGGCCGAGACGATCGTCGTACCGCAGCCGCTCGCAGCGGCCGACGCGCACCCGGACGTCGTCCAGAACGCCGAGGACCTGGACACCAGGGCCGCCGACCAGGAGGACAGCGAAGCGGCGGCGCCGGAGGCAGAAGCAGTGGAAGCAGCAGCCGAAGAGAGCACGGCACCGGTGGAAGAAGCACCCGAAGACTCACGGGACGAAGTACGGGAAGACGTACGCCAGCCCGCGGGCCCGGCCGCGCCCCCCTACGACGACGCCGAACGCGAGGCCGTCCTCAAGGTCATGCGTGAGCGCCGGGACATCCGCAACGGCTTCCGCGACGACCCGATCCCGCACGACGTGCTGCTCCGCGTCCTGGAGGCCGCCCACACGGCGCCGTCCGTCGGCCACTCGCAGCCCTGGGACTTCGTCGTCATCCGCTCGGCCGAGACGCGCCGCACGATGCACGAACTCGCCCAGCGCCAGCGCGAGGCGTACGCGAAGTCGCTGCCGAAGGGCCGGGCGAAGCAGTTCAAGGAACTGAAGATCGAGGCGATCCTCGACACCCCGGTGAACATCGTCGTCACCGCCGACCCGACCCGTGGCGGCCGCCACACCCTGGGTCGGCACACCCAGCCGCAGATGGCCCCGTACTCCTCCGCCCTCGCGGTCGAGAACCTGTGGCTCGCGGCCCGAGCCGAAGGCCTCGGCGTCGGCTGGGTCAGCTTCTTCGACGAGAGAGAGATGGTCCGCGCCCTCGGCCTGCCCGACCACCTGGAGGTCGTGGCGTATCTGTGTGTCGGATACGTCGACGAGTTCCCGGAGGAGCCCGAGCTGATGCAGGCGGGCTGGGCCAAGCGCCGCCCACTGTCCTGGGTCGTCCACGAGGAGACGTACGGCCGCCGTGCCCTGCCCGGCGCCGAGCCGCACGACCTGCTCGCCGAGACCGTCGCCGGTATCCGCCCGCTGGACGCCAAGGCGCTCGGCGAGGCGTGGGAGCGTCAGAAGCGGATGACCAAGCCGGCGGGCGCGCTCGGCATGCTGGAGATCATCTCCGCCCAGCTGTCCGGCCTGTCCCGCCAGTGCCCGCCGCCCATCCCGGAGCCCGCGGCCGTCGCGATCTTCGCGGGTGACCACGGCGTCCACGCCCAGGGTGTCACCCCCTGGCCCCAGGAGGTGACGGCCCAGATGGTCGCCAACTTCCTCGGCGGGGGAGCGGTCTGCAACGCCTTCGCCACCCAGGTGGGCGCCGAGGTCTGCGTCGTGGACGTGGGCGTGGCGAGCGACCTCCCGGCCACCCCGGGGCTGCTGCCGCGCAAGATCCGCGCCGGTACGTCCGACATGACCACCGGTCCCGCGATGACCCGCGAGGAGGCCAAGCAGGCCATCGAGGTGGGCATCGAGACGGCCCGTGACCTCGTCGCGGCCGGCAACAAGGCCCTTCTCACGGGCGAGATGGGCATCGCCAACACCACGGCCTCCGCCGCTCTGATCGCCGTCTTCACCGGCGCGGACCCCTCCGAGGTCACCGGCCGGGGCACTGGCATCAACGACGAGACCCTCGCCCGCAAGACCGACGTCGTACGCCGAGCCATCGAGCTGCACCAGCCCGACCCCGCCGACCCCATCGGTGTCCTGGCGGCGATCGGCGGCTTCGAACACGCCGCCATCGTCGGCCTCCTCCTGGGCGGCGCCTCCCTGCGTACACCGGTCATCCTCGACGGCGTCAGCGCCGGCGCCGCCGCGCTGGTGGCCCGCGCCATCGCCCCCGAGGTCCTCGCCGCCTGCATCGCGGGTCACCGCAGCGCCGAGCCGGGCCACGTCGCCGCCCTCCAGAAGTTGGGCCTGCGCCCCCTGGTCGACCTCGACCTCCGCCTCGGCGAGGGCACCGGCGCTCTCCTCGCCCTCCCGGTCGTCCAGAGCGCGGCCAGAGCGATGCACGAGGTGGCGACGTTCGACTCGGCGGGGGTGACCGAGAAGTAGACGAGGTGGGTACCGGCCGCCTTTCCGACCCGGCTGCGCGGTCGCGGGCAATCGTTCCGCAGGGCGGTGGGGGCACCTCCCGTTCGAGCGAAGCCGAGAATGGGAGAGGGTGGGCACAACCGCCCACGGCCGAGCACTCGGCAACGGTGCTCACCCCTACCCGGGGCCCGGGGGCAGCGCCCCCGGTTTCGGGAAGGGGTGGGCCTGGGGAAAGGAACCCCACCCACCTCAGCCACCCACCGGACCCGCAGCCTAAAATTCCCACGTCAGGGCCGCTCCAAAGCCGCAGCGCCCCCTCCGCACCGCCGCCAGTCCGAGGAGCCGCACCCTCATGGCCGAACACCCCGCCTACCCCGTAGGCCTCCGCCTCACCGGCCGCCGAGTGGTCGTCATCGGCGGCGGCCAGGTCGCCCAGCGCCGCCTCCCCGCCCTCATCGCGGCCGGCGCCGACATCCTCCTCGTGTCCCCGAGCGCGACCCCCTCCGTCGAGGCGATGGCCGACGCGGGCGAGCTGACCTGGGAGAAGCGCAGGTACGCGGAGGGCGACCTCGCCGAGGCCTGGTACGTCCTGATCGCCACCGGCGACCCGTTGGCGAACGCGCGCGCGTCCGCCGAAGCGGAGCGCCACCGCATCTGGTGCGTCCGCTCCGACAACGCCGAGGAAGCCACCGCCTGGACCCCGGCGACCGGCCACAGCGAAGGCGTCACCGTTGCCGTCCTCACCGCCAACGCCCAGGGCCGCGACCCTCGCCACACCGCCGCCATCCGCGACGCCGTCGTCGAGGGCCTGCGCGACGGCACCCTCGTCGCCCCCCACCACCGCACCCGCACCCCCGGCGTCTCCCTCGTCGGCGGCGGCCCCGGCGACCCGGACCTGATCACCGTGCGCGGCCGCCGCCTCCTCGCCGAGGCCGATGTCGTCATCGCCGACCGTCTCGGCCCGCGCGACCTGCTGGCCGAACTCCCGCCGCACGTCGAGGTGATCGACGCGGCGAAGATCCCGTACGGCCGTTTCATGGCCCAGGAGGCCATCAACAACGCGCTGATCGAGCACGCCAGGCAGGGCAAGTCGGTCGTGCGCCTCAAGGGCGGCGACCCGTATGTCTTCGGCCGCGGCATGGAGGAGCTGCACGCGCTAGCCGAGGCCGGCATCCCCTGTACGGTCGTCCCCGGCATCTCCAGCTCGATCTCCGTCCCGAGCGCGGCCGGTATCCCGGTCACCCACCGGGGCGTCGCCCACGAGTTCACCGTGGTCAGCGGTCATGTGGCCCCCGACGACGAGCGCTCCCTGGTCGACTGGCCCGCCCTCGCCCGGCTGACCGGCACGCTCGTGATCCTGATGGGCGTCGACAAGATCGGCAGGATCGCCGAGACCCTGGTGGCGAACGGCAAGTCCCCGGACACCCCGGTCGCCCTGGTCCAGGAGGGCACCACGGCCGCCCAGCGCCGGGTCGACGCGACCCTCGCCACGGTCGCCGAGACCGTGCGTGCGCAGGAGGTCAAGCCGCCGGCGGTCATCGTGATCGGCGAGGTCGTGAAGGTGGGGCCGGGAACGGAAGCATGACCTCCGGGCGGCGACCCCGGACCGTAGGGCCGCGGAACCGTAACCACCGGTAACCCGACCCGTCCCAAGCCGTTGGCACCACACCCAGGACAAGGCAGTATCACCCTGTGGCCGATCTCATCACCGTTGAGGACCCCGACGACCCGCGCCTGCGCGACTACACGGGCCTGACCGACGTGGAGTTGCGCCGCAGGCGCGAACCCGCCGAGGGCCTGTTCATCGCCGAGGGCGAGAAGGTCATCAGACGGGCCAAGGAAGCCGGCTACGAGATGCGCTCGATGCTGCTCTCCGCCAAGTGGGTCGACGTCATGCGCGACGTCATCGACGAACTCCCGGCCCCCGTCTACGCGGTCAGCCCCGAGCTCGCCGAGCAGGTCACCGGCTACCACGTGCACCGGGGCGCTCTCGCCTCCATGCAGCGCAAGCCCCTGCCCACGGCGGACGAGCTGCTGGTGGGGGCCGCCCGCCGGGTCGTGATCATGGAGTCGGTCAACGACCACACCAACATCGGCGCCATCTTCCGCTCGGCCGCCGCGCTCGGCATGGACGCGGTCCTGCTCTCCCCGGACTGCGCCGACCCGCTCTACCGCCGCAGCGTCAAGGTCTCCATGGGTGCGGTCTTCTCCGTGCCGTACGCCCGACTGGACACCTGGCCCAAGGGACTCGACGCGGTCCGTGGCGCCGGCTTCACCCTGCTCGCCCTCACCCCGGACGAGAAGGCGAAGTCCCTCGACGAGACCGCCCCGCACCGCATGGACCGCGTCGCCCTCATGCTCGGCGCCGAGGGCGACGGCCTCTCCACCAAGGCCCTCATGTCCGCCGACGAATGGGTCCGCATCCCCATGGCCCACGGAGTCGACTCCCTCAACGTGGGCGCGGCGGCGGCAGTGGCCTTCTACGCGGTGGCGACGGGACGCCCGCGACTCTGAAAGGGGCTGGGCTGTCGGGGGCGCGGGAGAACAGCGCGATCAACCCCCTACGACCCGCGCAGTGTGCGACCGAGCCGCAGTCGCGAGCTGTCTTCGGCGTCCTTGCCACCGGCCGACCGTCAGCCGCCGTCCGACTCCACGAACGACAGCTCCTGGCGTACGCCACCATCCCCGCCGAGCCCTCGCGACGGTCCCTGACACCCCTGCGCCGTGGCGATACCGAGCGCGGCCAGCAACGTCACCACGACGAACACCACGAGCCGCTGCCGCAACAGCCGAGGATTGGCGGGTCGCCGCCCGGTCCCATTGGTCCGGGCACCCGGACGCCCCGCCCCACCGCGCGGCGCGGGCCGCTTCCCGGACCCGGTCGTGCTGCGTGACGGCACAGGCCGTACACCGGGCCGAGACCCACCGCCGGTCCGCGAACCGCTCCCGCCCGTCCGGGACCCGGCCCCGCTCCGCGGCGGTGGCGTACCCTGCCCTCCCGGCTGCGACCGGCGCGTGTCCGGCGGCTGCCGCAGCGTGCGCTGTTCGACGTACTGCTCCGCGAGCCGCCCCGAGGGCCGGTCCGGATCCGTACGCGGCGCGGGCGGCCGGACGTCGGACAGCCCCTGCGCCTCACGGGCGGCGATCTCCTTGAGCCGCAGCGACAGTTGCAGGGTGCTGGGCCGCTCCTCCGGGTCCTTCGCCAGACAGGCGCGGACGAGGGGGGCGAGCGCGTCGGGCACCCCGCGCAGCTGCGCCTCCTCGTGCACCACCCGGTAGAGCATGACCTCCGAACTGCCGTGTCCGAAGGGCGAGTCGGAGGTCGCGGCGTAGGCGAGCGTGGCGCCGAGGGAGAAGACGTCCGTGGCCGGGGTGACGGCGGCCCCGCGCACCTGTTCGGGCGCGAGGAAGCCGGGCGATCCCACGGCGGTGCCGACATGCGTCAGGGTCGAGGCCCCGGTCGCCCACGCGATACCGAAGTCGATGATCCGCGGCCCCTTCGGGGACAGCAGGATGTTGGACGGCTTCAGATCCCGGTGTACGACACCGGCCTCGTGCACGGCCACGAGCCCCTCGGCGAGGGCTGCACCGACGGCGGCCACATCGGCGGCCGACATGGGGCCCTCCTCGGCGACCTTGTCGTGCAGCGAGGGCCCCGGCACGTACTGCGTGGCGAACCACGGGCGGTCGGCGTCCAGATCGGCGGCGACCAGCCGGGCGGTGCACCCACCCCTGATCCGCCGCGCCGCCGAGACCTCGCGCGCGAACCGCGACCGGAACTCCTGATCCTCTGCCAGATCCGGCCGGATGACCTTGAGCGCGACGCGCTGTCCACGCCGGTCGGAGCCGAGGTAGACGACGCCCATTCCACCCGCGCCGAGCCGTCTGTGGATCCTGAACGAGCCGACGACGCGCGGGTCCTCGCGCCTCAGGCGCATCATCGCCATGTTCATCCCCGCTGCCCGTTCCGTCTGACGAGCCACAGCTTACGTTTCCACGGCTGGGCGTGCGCAGAGGCCGCGCCCTCACGACCCGATGGATTGTCAGTGCCGGGTGGGAAACTTGAAGAGTGGTCAGGGAACAGCAGTTCGGGGCGGTGTTGGGCTGCCGGTGATCCCAACCAGCCACCAGAGAAGGGGGATTGAACCCGTGAAGGGTGACCGAGTGGAGATAGTGGTGGACGCCGGGGACACGACGCGCACCTACGAGGTGATCGCGAGCAGGGCGGGCCGCCGGGTGGAGACGGCGGTACGGCGCGGTGTCGTGGAAGTGAGCGAAGTCACCCGAAACGGCTCCGTGGTGCGGACGGCCAGGTTCATGGCGAACCGGGTCCTCGCGCTGGTCGAGCAGCCGGTGCCCCGCGAGGACGGTTCGGAGCGGAACGGGTAGCAGATGGGGCAGACCGGGCGTCCCTTCCGGGAAGACCCCGAGACCTAGGACCTCGTCTCCACCCTGGGGAGTACGTCGCAGGTCATCGCTCATCCTCCGGGAGGCCCGGCAATCGGTACGAGGGCATGACGACCCGGGCCCGCCGCGCGCCTAGATTTGAGGTCAAGCGGCGGGTGCAGCACTCGTCCCCCGAGGTCAGACACCCGCCGCTGCCAAGACAGCAACACCGACGAGAAGATCAGAGGAGGGACCATGGCCCACACGGCACCGCGGACCGCGATCCGCACACGGGAGCGCAGGACGTTCACCGCCGACCGCCGTCCGGGTCGTCGCCACCCCTTGGTGGCGACCGCGATGGTCCTCCCTCTGGCGGCCCTGCTCGTGTACGCCTTCGGCGGCTGGGAAGCAGTGGTCACACAAGCGTCGTCCGTGGGTGTGATGCTGGGGCGCTGAGCGGCGACCCCAGGCCCGGAAGAGCGGTCCGGGCGGGGACATCCATCCATGAAACCCCGTGGGGACGGGGGTGCGGCGGACGGCAACAGACGCCCGCGCAGCTGGGGAGCTGCGCGGGCGTTGTCTTTTTCTGGGCCCACCTGGCCACGGGCAGCCCTTCGCCGTGATTTCGGCTGTCCTCCTTCGTGCTCCCCGGCCGTCCCCCTGAGGGCAGTCGTGCCAGCCGGGGCGGCGCGGGTGGGCGCAGGGGCGCCTCGTGACCGCCGGGCGGCGGGACCTCCTCCCGGTCACAGCCCGGCAAGGCGCACCCGGAACGTAGGCTCGCCGACAGCGCCGTACGACTTCGCAGGGGGACCCATGACCGCCACCGCCGACGTACTCCCCGCCCTCAGGGCCAGGGTGCGCAGCACGGCCCATCCCGAATCCACGCCCTGCTCCCACCCCGACTCGGTCCTCGCGGAACGCGCCGACGGCACGGTTGTCCGCCACGCCGACACCGTCGCCAAGGCCCACGCCCCCGACACCGACCCCACCCACCTGGCCCTCCGCCTGACCGTCGCCACCTCCCACCCGGACACCCTCCTCGCCCCCCTCCTTCCGGCCCCGGCCCCCCTCCACGACCGCCTCGTCACGCTCTGGCCGTACGGCACCCCGGTCGACCCCGAGACCCCGGAAGCCGCCCCGTGGGAGGCGGCGGCCACCCTCCTGGCCCGCCTCCACCGGCAGCCGTCGCCCCCGGGCCTGCCACCCATGCGCGGCCCGGCCAAGGCCGCGCAGGCCATCGCCCGCCTCGTGGCTGCCGCACCCGGCCACCCCGCCACGGCCCCGGTGCTACGCGCCTGGCACACCCTCCCCGCCTGGGCCAGGTCCGAGGCCCCCATGCCCGACACGACCACCCTCTGCCACGGTGACCTGCACCTCGGCCAGCTCGTCCGTCACCCGGCGGCCACGGGGCCCTGGCGGCTGATCGACGTCGACGACCTGGGAGTGGGCGTCCCCGCCTGGGACCTCGCCCGCCCGGCCGCCTGGTACGCCTGCGGCCTTCTCCTGTCCGACGAGTGGACCCGCTTCCTCACCGCCTACCGGCGGGCCGGCGGCCCGGCGGTCCCCGCGGACGGCGACCCGTGGCACGTACTGGACGTACCGGCCCGCGCACTCACCGTGCAGACCGCGGCTCTCGCGATCGCGAAGTCCACGGCGGCCGACCGCCCCCTCGACGACGCGCAACAGTCCGTTGTGGACGCATGTGACCGAATGGGAGGCATCCCGCCGGAGTTGGACGGCCCTTTCCCGAAGTAGGGTGCAACCGACCCCAGCCGGACGGTGTCTGTGCTGGCGTAACGCGAAGCAGGACCGAACGCCGAGGAGTTGAACCGAACCATGCACATGCAGTGTCCGAAGTGCCATGCGCCGATGCACACCTACAACCGCAGTGGCGTCCAGATCGAGCAGTGCAGCGGCTGTCGTGGGATCTTCCTCGACTACGGCGAGCTGGAGGCACTGACCCGCATGGAGGGCCAGTGGGGCGGCGGCCCGGCCGTTCCTCCCCCGCCGGCCGCTCCGCAGTACCCGGCGGGCGGCGGTCACAGCGCTCCGGCCTGGGGCGCCCCGCACGGCGGTCACCAGGGTGGCCACCACGGGGGTCACGGTCACCACAACCGCGGCTTCGGCCACATGCTGTTCTCCAGCTGAGCCGCGCGCAGGGCGCACCCGCGCCCTGCGCACGACGAAGCCCCCGACCGTACGAGACGGCCGGGGGCTCGGTGTGTGGACGATACTGGGATTGAACCAGTGACCTCTTCCGTGTCAGGGAAGCGCTCTCCCGCTGAGCTAATCGTCCTCGGGATCACAGCACTGCGGCTGTGGATCTTGCGTGCGCGATACTGGGATTGAACCAGTGACCTCTTCCGTGTCAGGGAAGCGCTCTCCCGCTGAGCTAATCGCGCGGGTGGAAGCCTCGCGGCTCCAGAAGCCCTGAGGCCTCAGTGGACGATACTGGGATTGAACCAGTGACCTCTTCCGTGTCAGGGAAGCGCTCTCCCGCTGAGCTAATCGTCCTTGGAGGTGGAGACGGGATTTGAACCCGTGTAGACGGCTTTGCAGGCCGTTGCCTCGCCTCTCGGCCACTCCACCAGGAGTGCGGGGCCAGAAGATCCCCGCTTTCCTGCGAGCGGACGACCAGGTTCGAACTGGCGACCTCAACCTTGGCAAGGTTGCGCTCTACCAACTGAGCTACGTCCGCTTGTCGTTTCCGGCCCGCTTGCGCGACCCGGCGACGAGTTGAACTCTAGCGGATTCCGGGGCCAGCACAAAAACGCGTTTGTGCAGCGTGCTGCGGTGCGTCCAGTCCGAGACCCGGCCGGGCCCGCCCGCAGGTCACCCGTCCTAGACTCGACTGCGTGCCCGACCTCCCTCCGCTCGCCCGCTTTGGCAACCTCGTGGCCACCGGTCTCACCGATGTGACCAGCGACGCCGCCGCCCTGGACTCCTCCGGCTTCTGGGCCGTGTGCGCGGACTACGAGGGCGGTCTGGTGTGCGCACGCTTCAGTGACGTACGTCGCGAACCCGCGCCCGCCCCGGAGCCGGGGAAGTGGCACGGGCCGGGCGTCGGCGACTGGACCTCGTCCCTGGACCGCGCCGCCTACACGGCCGGGGTCCGCCGGATCCGCGAGCACATCGCCGCCGGCGAGGTGTACCAGGCGAACCTGTGCCGGGTACTGTCCGCGCCCGTCGCGCCGGACGCCGACGTGGACGCGTTGACCGCGTTGCTGGCCCGCGGCAACCCGGCACCCTTTGCAGGAACGATTCGTCTCCCGGGTTGCGGGGTCGAGATCGCCACTGCCTCCCCGGAGCTCTTCCTGCGCCGTGACGGCCGGGTCGTCGAGTCGGGCCCGATCAAGGGCACCGGCCGCACCGAGGCGGATCTCCTGAAGAAGGACTACGCCGAGAACGTGATGATCGTCGACCTGGTCCGCAACGACATCGGGCAGGTGTGTGCCACCGGCACCGTGACCGTGCCCGACCTGTGCGTCGTCGAGAAGCATCCGGGGCTGGTGCACCTGGTGTCGACGGTGCGCGGCGAACTGCGCGACGACGCCGGCTGGCCGGAACTGCTCGCCGCGGCCTTCCCGCCCGGTTCCGTCACCGGCGCGCCCAAGTCGAGTGCCCTGCGCATCATCGACGCCCTGGAGACCGCCCCGCGCGGCCCGTACACCGGCGGTATCGGCTGGGTCGACGCCGACCGGGGCACGGCGGAGCTGGCCGTGGGGATCCGTACCTTCTGGATCGACCGGGCGGCGGGCGAGCTCCGCTTCGGTACGGGCGCGGGCATCACCTGGGGGTCGGACCCCGAGGCGGAGTGGCGGGAGACCGAGCTGAAGGCCGCCAGGCTGCTCGCGGTAGCGTCGGGGACGTACGAGGCGAGTGGGAGGACCCTTACGTGAAGATCTGGCTCGACGGCGGACTGCAGGACATCGACTCCGCCCGTGTCTCCGTCCTCGACCACGGGCTGACCGTGGGCGACGGCGTCTTCGAGACCGCCAAGACGGTCGACGGGCGGCCGTTCGCGCTGACCCGCCACCTCGACCGGCTGGCCCTCTCGGCACGCGGACTCGGTCTGCCCGAGCCCGACCTCGACGAGGTGCGCCGCGCCTGCTCGGCCGTCCTGGAGGCCAACCCGGTGCCCCTCGGGCGGCTCCGCATCACCTACACCGGCGGTGTCTCCCCGCTCGGCTCCGACCGGGGCGACCACGGCCCGACCCTCGTCGTCGCCCTCGGCGAGACCGCCCGGCGCGCCGACTCCACCGCCGCGATCACCGTTCCGTGGACCCGCAACGAGCGCGGCGCCCTCACCGGCCTCAAGACCACCTCGTACGCCGAGAACGTCGTCGCCCTCGCCCGCGCCCACGAACAGGGCGCCACCGAGGCACTGTTCGCCAACACCCTGGGCCGGCTCTGCGAGGGCACCGGCTCCAACGTCTTCGTCGTCCTCGACGGCGAGATACACACCCCGCCGGTCGCCTCCGGCTGCCTCGCGGGCATCACCCGCGCCCTCGTCGTCGAGTGGACCGGCGCCCGCGAGACCGACCTGCCGCTGGACGTCCTGGAACGCGCCGACGAGGTCTTCCTGACGTCGAGCCTGCGCGACGTGCAGTCCGTGCGCCGCGTGGACGCCCGTGAACTCTCCGCCACCCCGGGTCCGGTGACGGCCAAGGCGATGCGGGTCTTCGACGAGCGCTCCGGCGACGACCTCGATCCGTAAAGCCTCGGACATTGGGCTGACCCGGCGGCCCGGAGCGGGTAGAACACCCTGATGACCACCACCCTGCGGCCCATCGAGCCGCTTCAGCACGCCGCCGACGGGTCCCGTTCGCGCCGCTACCAGGTGTGCGTGAACAGCCGTCCCGCCGGCGAGATCCACCTCGGTACGCGCCCCGGCCCCGGGTCCTCGGCCGCCCGGATCCTGGATCTGCGGATCGACGAACCGGACCGGCGGCGCGGCCGGGCCACGGTGGCCGCACTCGCCGCCGAGGAGGTGGCCCGGGGCTGGGGCTGCCGGCGCATCGAGGCGTCCGTCCCCGAGGGTGCCGAGCCCGCGCTGCGGCTGGCCCAGACGCTCGGCTACGTCCTGCGCGCCCGGAGCATGCGCAAGCCCCTCGACGGCACCCCGCCCGAACTGCCCGAGGGCAGCCGGGGCCGCCCCATGACCGAGGCCGAGTACGGGCCGTGGAAGGAGGCCGGGCTGGAGGGCTACGCACAGGACCTGATCACCCGTGGCATGCCCGACGCGGAGGCCCGCACGAAGGCCACTGACGACTACGAGCGGTGCCTGCCGCAGGGGCCGTTCTCCGAGAACAGCCTGTGCAGTGTGCTGGAACACGAGGGCACGAGAGTCGGCACGCTGTGGCTGTGGCTGGCCGACGACGACGCCTCCGTGTACGACGTGGAGGCGGACGCCGCACACCGGGGCAGGGGTCACGGCCGTACGCTCATGCTGCTGGCCGAGGCGCAGGCGGTGGCGGCAGGGAAGACCGCCATCGCGCTCAACGTCTTCGCGGGGAACGTCCGGGCCGAATGCCTCTACGAGTCTCTCGGCTACGGGACGACCGCCCATCACCTGTCCAAGCCACTGGTCTGACGGCTGCCGGGAGGCGCCCCGGTGGTCAGGCGCCCCCGGCCAGCAGCCGGTCGGCGATCTCCTCGATCCGCTCACGCAGCCCCGCCTGGCTCCTGCCGCCGTCGAGGCGCTCGCCACCGATGACGTAGGTGGGGGTGCCGGTCACACCGATCGCCTTGCCCTCGGCCTGGTCGGCATCCACGATCAGCATGTGCCGGCCGTCGATGAGCGCGGTGTCGAACTCCTCGGCGTCCAGGCCGAGTTCACCGGCCGTCTCGATCAGGAACGGCTCTCCGGTCCGGTCCAGCTCCTCGACCCGCCCGAGCACGGCCTCGACGTACGGCCAGGCCTGCCCCTGCTCCGCGGCCTCCTCGGCGGCCTGAGCGGCGGCGAAGGCGTGCTTGTGCTTCTCCAGCGGGAAGTGCCGCAGCCGTACGTCGAGCCGGTCGCCGTAGCGGGCCCGCAGCGCGCGGACGTCGTCGAGGGCGCTGCGGCAGTCGGGACACTGGAGTTCGCACCAGACGTCCAGGACGACGGCGGACGGGACGGGGGAGGAGTCGCTCATGGAGATCAGTCTCCCAGCTTCCCGGACGGGGGGCCGACCCCGAGACGACCCGGAGATGTCCCTGAGGTCTCCCCGGACCATGGCATATCGGACGCGGGGCGGTGCAGGATGGAAGGGACGCAACGAGACCGACCGACCGAGCACCGCCTGGAGGACCGGATGATTGCCGAGACCGTCTGCGCCGCCGTTTCCGCGGCAGGCCTGGGCATCGCCGCGATCACGGCGTACCGGAAGCGTTTCCTCAGGGCGACCCGCATCGCCGCCTACTCCCTTGTGCCCCTCGGGCTGGTGTTGACCGGGATCGTCGAGTGGGTGGCCGACACCGCGTTCAGTCCGACCGCGTGGGCCGGCTTCGGTGTGCTCGGCGCCGCCTGGTTCCTGTTCATGACCACCCGCGCCGTGGAGCGCCGCCGCCAGGCTCCCGACAGGGAACAGCGCAAGGAGGCCAAGGCGTCCCGCACCGGGGCGATAGCCCCGGCGGCCTCGGCGCCCTCGCTGGGTCAGGGGGCACGTCCGGCGGCCCGCCCGGCGGCGGCACCCCGGACCACGGGTTCGGGTACGTCAGCGGCGGACGACTTCAGCGACATCGAGGCGATCCTGAAGAAGCACGGCATCTGACCCGCCCGGCGGGCGGGTCGTCAGCCGCGGGAGCGCTTCGGACTGAAACGACACAGTAGGTCGGGCGGCGGCGCCGAAGTGATCACGTTCGCTCCGTACCGTGTGGATATTGGCGAACTCTCCGTCATTCCGGGTGGGTTGATCGCGCGGAGGGTCTCCGCTGCGTCATCATCGCGGCGAGATGCTGGACACACCACAGAGCGACACCGTCGCCCCACCACAGGAGCGGCGAGGTTGTCTCTTCGCGCTCTCCCAGCCACCGCTGATGATCTTCCTAGCGGTGATCGGCTGCTTGCTGCTCATGGCATCACTGCACGATCTGCTGATGCTCTGAGCCGTAAACGGAGCCCCTGGCGTCATCCGTCGAGGGCTCCGTCAGTCCCCGTACGCAACCCCTTCGGACCGGTCGGCGAAGCCTCAGCCCGCTGCCTCCTTGCGGCGTGCCCGGTAGGCGGCCACATGCAGGCGGTTTCCGCAGGTGCGGCTGTCGCAGTAGCGGCGCGACCGGTTGCGGGAGAGGTCGACGAAGGCGCGCCGGCAGTCGGGGGCCTCGCAGCGGCGCAGCCGCTCCTGCTCCCCGGCGACGACGAAGAAGGCGAGCGCCATGCCACAGTCGGCCGAGAGATGGTCGGCGAGCGACGCGCCGGGCGCGAAGTAGTGCACATGCCAGTCGTAGCCGTCGTGATCGGTGAGCCGGGGTGTGGTGCCCGCCGCGGCGATCAGATCGTTGATGACCGAGGCTGCCGTGGCCGCCTCGGGAGCCGCGAAGACCTCCGCGAACCGGCTGCGGACTCGGCGCACGGCCGCGAGGTCGAACTCCGACAGCACGCCGACATCGCTGACCTCGTGATTCCGTACGAATTCGGCGAGCGCCGCGACCGTCGCGAGCCCGTCGGTCGCCGTGTCGTTCTCCGGCGCGGTGTTCACCAGATCCACCACGGCATCGAGGGAACACCGGGTGTCGTGGGTGATCAGCACGTTTCGCTCCCTGGCCTGCGCGGGTCGGGCGGGCGCCCGCCGATGCTGGCCGATGGTAATCGCTCGGCGAGGCGGTGGACCGGTGCGAACCGGCCCGGAGCACCCTCGTACGAGCGGAACGGGCCAGGGGCCCGATTGGTGCCCCGGTCCGGTCGCGCTCGGTGACGGCATGGCGACGCCGCCGTGCGGAGGTCCGCGACGACGGCGTCGGTTGGGTCGGCCTGAAGCCGTATTCGGTTGTCTGAGCCCGAGCCGTCTCCCCGAGTGGACGGCGCCGGGCGGCTCTGTGAGGGCCTCGCCCTAGCTCTCGGCCAGGATGTGGGAGAGCTCCTGATCGAGGTCGAAGTGCCGGTGCTCCGTGCCGGGTGGCACGGCGGCGTCTGTGCGCTTCAGGAAGGACTCCAGGGCTCGCGCCGGGGCTTCGAGGAGGGCTTCGCCCTCAGGGGAGCTCAGGGCGATGCACACGACGCCCTGGCCGTGGCTGCGCGACGGCCAGACACGGACGTCGCCGGTGCCGGTGGGCCGGTGCAGGCCCTCGGCGAGGAGGTCGCGGGCGAACACCCATTCGACCGTTTCCTCTGCTCCGGTGTGGAAGGTGGCGTGCACGGCGTAGGGATCGGCCGTGTCATACCGCAGTCCGGCCGGAACAGGCAGTGAGGACTCGCTCGACACAACGAGGCGCAGGTGCAGCTCGCAGCTGACCGTGGTGTTCATAAGCGCCAAGGCCTTTCGCTCAGTGTGCGCTCGGGGATTCGCACGTCGGCGAAATCGACATGCCACCTACGGTGCCGTTGTAAACCCCTCTGGGAGTTTTGCGTCGCTTTTGGTAGCTCATCCGGCCGAGACCGTCTTCTGTGGGTACGACCATTCCGGTGACTGGTTTCTCTCCGGTAGGGTTTGGCCGTATGGACACGGGGAGTTACGGAACGGGGGAGGTCGCCGTGGCGGCCGATGAAACGAAGAGTGACACGGACGTAGCGAACAGTGAGGCCGATGTGGCCAAGGACGAAGCGCGGCTCGGATCCCGTGCGCCGGAATTCGTCAAGGCGCGGCGGATGCTGCACGTGAGCTGGCAGGTGGCCGTTTTCGTCATCGGGCTCGCGGTGGTCGTCGCGGGTGTGATCATGCTTCCGCTGCCCGGCCCCGGCTGGCTCGTGATCTTCGGTGGCATGGCGATCTGGGCGACGGAGTTCGTCTGGGCCCAGCTGGTGCTCCGCTGGACCAAGCGGAAGGTCTCCGAGGCCACCCAGCGCGCCCTCGATCCCAGAGTCCGCCGCCGCAACATCATTCTGACGACGATCGGCCTGGTGATCGTCTCCGTTCTCGTCGGTTTCTACGTCTGGAAGTTCGGTCTCGAGATGCCCTGGAACATCAAGGACCAGTGATCCCGGACGGGATGGCAGGGGGCGCGGAGCATGGTCGGGGGAACCCCCTGACATGGGGTAATGTTCTCCCTGCGTCCGGGCGATTAGCTCAGTGGGAGAGCGCTTCGTTCACACCGAAGAGGTCACTGGTTCGAACCCAGTATCGCCCACCGGATGACGGCGACCCGGTCCACGGAAACGTGGGCCGGGTCGTTTTCGTCGTGGGCGCGCAGAGGCCTCGGGGTGCCGGGCGGGCCGTGCGCCCTTGGGCGGCCCGCGGCCGATGAGGGCGGGCCGCGGCCGATGGGGGCGGGCCGGCGGCTGCGCCGACTGAGGTGGCGCCTCCAACTCCGTCTCGATTTGGCCGAATCCGGTGCTTCCTCGTCCTCGCTCGGGACTCGCGCCCGGTCGGTCCGCCGTGCTCCGGGGGTGGTTCGGCGAGAGATGCCCGGGGTCGCCCCACTGACTCCTTTCAGCCTCTTCTGTTCGCGGCTCGAAGACACCCGTCGCGTTCGGCCAGTCGACCACAACTCCCGGACCTGCGCTTTCAGTTGACCGGCCGTCATCTGAGGCCCCGCCGCGCCCGGCGCAGGGACGGCTCCGCTTTCCATCAATTCCTGTCCGAATCATTGACGTCGCCTGAGGGTCTCCGTACCTTGTGCCAGCAAGCGCTTACTTGAAACGATTCACGGCGCGGACGCAACGTCGCGGGGAGGCTCAACCATGCAGCAGAACAGGAACGTTGAGAGGCGAACGGTCCTCAAGGCGGCCGGAGCCTCACTGGCCGTCGCGGGGCTGGGGGCGACGGCCACGGCCTGTGGGGGCGGCAGTGGCGCGGGGGACGGGACGGTGACGATCCGTTACGCCTGGTGGGGCGCCGAGGACCGCGCGGAGCGCATCAAGAAGACCATCGCCCTTTTCGAGAAGAAGTACCCGAAGATCAAGGTCAAGACGGACTTCCAGGCGTATCCGGACTTCTGGAAGAAGTTCAACACCCAGGCTTCCGGTGGAAATCCGCCGGATGTGTTCCAGAATGCCGTCGGTTTCCTGCGGAAATACGACGCGAAGAATGTGCTGCTCGATCTCAACGCACAGGTCGAGGCGGGCAACCTCTCCCTGGACGGCTTCAGAGCGGGCCTGGAGAAGTTCGGCGAGGTCGACGGCAAGCTGCTCGGCGTTCCGGTCGGTTCCAACTCGATGGCCCTGGTGATCGACAAGCCCGTCTACACCAAGTCGGGTGTGAAGCCGGAGCAGGGCTGGACCTGGGACGACTTCGACGCCGCGATGAAGAAGATCCGGGACAAGGCGGGGCGCGCCGGCGACAGCGGCATGTACGGCGTCATGTACCTCTACGACCTCTACCTGCGCCAGAACGGCAAGGCGTTCTTCACGGAGGACGGGCTCGGCTTCACCGAGGCGGATCTGAAGGCCTGGTGGGCGAAGGCCGAGAAGGGCATCAAGGAGGGTCTCTACGCCGACCCCAAGAAGGTCGCCCAGATCAAGCCCAAGTCGGCTGTCGCCGCGGAACTCGCCGGTGGTGAGTTCACCTGGGACAACTTCACCGTGCGCTACACCTCCGAGGGCAAGAGCGAGTACGGCCTGGCGCCCATCCCGACCACGGACGGCAAGAAGACCGGCCAGTACCTCGGCTCCCTCATGCTGAGCGCGTCCAAGCGCACGCAGCATCCCAAGGAGGTCGCGCAGTTCATCGACTTCATGGTGCACGAGCCCGAGGTCGCCAAGATCATGGGCTACGACCGGGGTGTGCCCGCGACGCAGGCCCAGTACGACGCGTTCCAGCCGACCGACCCGGTCAACAAGGCGATCGCCGCGTACGAGGAGTCCCTGGTCGCGGCAGGCGTCCTGGAGCCCATCACCCCGCATCCGAACGGCGCGGACATCTGCGAGGCCGGGTTCATGCGCATCGCCGAGGAGCTCGCCATGGGCAAGCGGTCGGTGGACGACGCCGTCAAGCAGTTCTTCACCGAGTCGAAGACGGCTCTCGGCAGCTGATGGGAACCGCCGTGACACACGCCCCTGCGATGGAGGACCTGACCCAGGACTCCGAGCCGCGGCACCGTCCGGCCAAGGCTCCCCGCCCCGCCGCGCTCAAGCGGCGGGGCCGCCGGGAGACCCTGACCGGCTATCTCTTCATGTCCCCGTGGATCGCCGGGTTCCTGCTGCTGACAGCGGGCCCGATGGCCGCCTCGCTCTACTTCGCCTTCACCGACTACAACCTGTTCGACGCGCCCAAGTGGATCGGCCTCGACAACTTCTCCGAGATGTTCGCCGATCCGCGCTGGCAGCATTCGGTGCGGGTGACGCTCTGGTACGTCGTCGTCGGTACGCCGATCAAGCTGGCCGCGGCCCTCGGGGTGGCGCTGCTGCTGGCGCAGAAGCGGCGTGGACAGGCCTTCTACCGGGCCGCCTTCTACGCGCCGTCGCTGATCGGGGCCAGTGTCTCCATCGCGATCGTCTGGAAGGCGATCTTCTCCGACGACGCGATCGTCGACCGTACGCAGAAGATATTCGGGATCGATGCCGGTGGCTGGACCGGCGACCCCGACTTGATCATCTACAGCCTGGTGGCGCTGACCGTCTGGCAGTTCGGCGCCCCCATGGTCATCTTCCTCGCCGGCCTCAAGCAGGTTCCGCGCGAGCTGTACGAGGCGGCCGAGGTCGACGGGGCGGGCACGCTCCGGCGGTTCTGGAACATCACCCTGCCGATGATCTCCCCGGTCCTCTTCTTCAACGTCCTGCTGGAGACGATCCACTCCTTCCAGATCTTCAGCTCGGCCTACATCGTGGGCGGCGGCGCCGGCGGCAACGCCTGCGGTCCGGCCGACGGTTCGATGGTCTACACCTGTTATCTGTACGTCCAGGGCTTCGAGAACAGCCGGATGGGTCTGGCCTCGGCCATGGCCTGGATGCTGCTGGTCGCGGTCGCCCTGGTGACGGCGGTGCTGTTCTGGTCCCAGAAGCGCTGGGTGCACTACGAGGAAGGCGCCCGATGAGCGCACAGGCCACCGAGATCACCCCAGCCCCGGCCCCGTCCACGAAGGCCGGTGCCCTGCGGCGCAGGCTGCCCGGTTCCCTCGCCTGGCACATCGGGTCCCTCGCGATCCTCGCGGTGATCCTCTACCCGGTGCTCTGGGTCATCGGTGGCTCGTTCAAGAAGAGCGAGGAGGTCATCGGCAGCCTGGACCTCTTCCCGGGCGACCCGATCATCTCGAACTACACGAGCCTCGCCGACGGCATCGCGGACATCCCGATCTCCACGTTCTTCTTCAACTCGCTCTTCCTCGCCGTCGGTTCGGTGATCGGGATCCTGGTGTCCTGCTCGCTGACGGCGTACGCCTTCGCGAAGATCAGGTTCGCGGGCCGCAATCTGCTCTTCACGTTGATGATCGGCACCCTCCTGCTGCCGTACCACGTCCTGCTGATCCCTCAGTACGTGCTGTTCCGCAACATGGACATGATCGACACGTACACCCCGTTGCTGCTCCCGAAGTACCTGGCCACGGAGGCGTTCTTCGTCTTTTTGATGGTGCAGTTCATGCGGAACCTGCCCAAGGAGCTCGACGAGGCGGCGCGGCTCGACGGCTGCGGGCACTTCCGCATCTACTGGTCGATCGTGCTGCCGCTGTGTCGGCCCGCGCTCATCACCAGTGCGATCTTCACGTTCATCAACACCTGGAACGACTTCATGGGCCCGCTGATCTATCTGAGCGAGCCCGACAATTACACGGTCTCGCTCGGCCTGAAGATGTTCGTGGACCAGGAGGGGGTAGCCAACTACGGCGGCATGATCGCGATGTCGCTGGTGGCCCTGCTGCCGGTGCTCGCCTTCTTTCTCGCCTTCCAGCGCTATCTGATCGACGGTATGGCCACCTCGGGCCTGAAGGGCTGAGGTGAGCTGACCATGGCCCAGGCCCGTGCCCGTGCGAAAACCGCCGCACCCCGTGAGGAGTCCGTGCTCGCCGAACGGTTCGCGCTGTTCGCCGAGTGTCTGCTCACCGGGGTGTGGATCGCGCTGGCCTCGCTGCCGTTGGTGACGTACCCCGCCGCGTTCGCCGCCGGCTCCCGGCACCTGAGACGCCGTACGGCTCATGAGAGCGGTGGCTGGCGGGAGTTCGTGGCCGACTTCCGGACGGCGGTGCGCGGCGGCTGGCTCGTCGGGCTCGCCGGATGGGCGGCCCTCGCGGCGGTGTGGGTGGATGTCCTGGCCGTACGCGCCGGTATCCCGGGCGGGCCGCTGGTCGGCGCGACCGGGGTCCTCGCGCTGATCGGCGCCGTCGTCGCCGGACTGCGCGCGGCGGCGGCATGGCGGCCCGGCGCCACCTGGCGGGCGCTGCTCGGCGCGGCCGGGCGGCGGACCGTGCTCGACCCCGCCGGATCGTTCCTGCTCGTCGGCGGACTGGCTGTGGTGGCCTGCTCCGCCTGGTTCGCTGCGCCGCTGGCGATCCCGGTCCTCGGGGCCGTCGCGGCGGCGGCCGTCGCCGTGGAGGAGCGGTACCGGCGCCGCCGCTGACCCGAGCGGACGGTGCCCACGCACCCAGGTCGGCGCCCCCGAGGCGCCGCACCTCTCGCTGTCATGCCCCTGACTACCCGCACGCAAGACTTCCCGTACGGAAAGGAAAGGCCATGTCCCCCATCGACCGCAGGTCCCTTCTCAAGGCGGCCGCCGTCGCAGGAGCCGCCGCGCAGTTCAGCTGGGCGCTAGGGAGTACGCACGCGCAGGCCGCGCCCGGAGCCGAGACGGCCGAGGCGGACCCGGTGACCCTGGACTGGTTGGAGGACGGCGGACTCGGCGCCGCTCCCGGTTCGACCGTGGGTGTGCCCTGGCCGAAGGGCGCGTACGAGAAAGAACAGTCGTTCTCCTTGACCGACGCGGACGGCAAGGCCGTGGCCGTGCAGTCCTGGCCGATCGGCTACTGGCCCGACGGCTCCCTCAAGTGGACCGCGCACGCGGTGGGCGCGGGCGCCGGCTCCGGCAAGCTCACCCTCGCCGCGGGCACGCCGACCACGCCGGAGAAGAAGGTCACCGTCCACGAGCGGGCCGGCACCATCGACGTGTCGACCGGTGTCATCACCGCCAAGATCGGCAAGTCCGGCTCCACGCTCGTGAAGTCCGTGCTGCGCGGCTCCACCGAGATCGCCCACAGCGGGCACCTGGTGCTGCTGCGCCAGCCCGAGATCGAGAGCGGCGACCAGGGCACGGAGAAGTCCCAGCGCTACGAGAGCGCCATCGACGAGGTGAAGGTCGAGCAGGAGGGCCCGGTGCGTGCCGTGGTCCGCATCGACGGCAAGCACCGCAGGGGAAGCCACAGCTGGCTGCCCTTCTCGATCCGCCTGTACTTCTACGCGGGCGCCGAGTCCTTCCGCATGGTGCACACCATCACCTTCGACGGCACCCAGGAGCCCGGAAAGGCCGCCGGCGACTTCGTTCGCGGCATCGGCGTCCGCTTCGAGGTCCCGATGCGTGATGCCGCGTACGACCGCCACATCCGCATCGGCGGCGAGGGCACGGGTCTGCTGCGCGAGGCGGTCAAGGGCATCACGGGGCTGCGGCGCGACCCGGGGACGGCGGTGCGCACCGCCCAGTTCGAGGGGAAGAAGCTGCCCGACCCCTCCACCTGGGACCAGCGCGTCACGACCCGTCTGCAGTACATCCCCGAGTGGGGCGACTACACGCTCTCGCAGCTGTCCGCCGACGGCTTCGGTGTCCGCAAGCGCACCAAGAAGGGCCACGGCTGGATCCCGGCCGGCGGTGGCCGGCGGGCGAGCGGTTTCGGGTACGTGGGTGGCGCGTCCGGCGGATTCGCCTTCGGCCTCAGGGACTTCTGGGAGAAGTTCCCCGCCCAGCTCGACATCCGCGACGCCCAGACCGACACCGCCGAGGTCACCCTCTGGCTCTGGTCGCCCGAGGCGCAGCCCATGGACCTGCGCTTCTACCACGACGGCATGGGCCAGGACACCTTCGCCGAGCAGCTCGAAGGCCTCAACATCACCTACGAGGACTACGAGCCCGAGTTCGGCACCCCCTACGGCATCGCCCGCACCAGCGAACTCCTCTTCTGGGCCCATGAGTCCACGCCGGGCGCAGAGGCCATGGCCGAGCAGGTCGAGGCCGTCCGCACACCTCCGCAGCTCGCCACCCCGCCCAAGCAACTGATCAAGGCGGGCGTCTTCGGACGGCTGTTTGCCGAGCCGGACCGCTCCACCGCCGCCAAGGCCAAGATCGAGGACCACCTCGACTTCCTCTTCACCTATTACAAGGACCAGGTGGAGATGCGCCGGTGGTACGGCTTCTGGGACTACGGCGACATCATGCACAGCTACGACCCCAGCCGCCACCAGTGGTGCTACGACGTCGGCGGCTACGCCTGGGACAACTCCGAACTCTCGCCGGACCTGTGGCTCTGGTTCGCGTACATGCGCTCCGGGCGCGCGGACATCTTCCGTTTCGCCGAGGCCATGACCCGCCACACCGGCGAGGTCGACGTCTATCACCTGGGCAAATGGGCCGGCCTCGGCACCCGCCACGGCGTCCAGCACTACGCCGACAGTGCCAAGCAGCAGCGGATCGCCAACACGACGTACCGCCGCTACTACTACTTCCTCACCGCCGACGAACGCGTCGGTGACCTCATGCACGCCAACGTCGACTCCGACGAGACGTTCCTCGTCCTCGACCCGATCCGCAAGATCCGCACCGAGCCCTACACCCCCGACCGGAACGCGCTGTCGATCGGCTTCGGCACCGACTGGTCCGGGCTCGTGTCGGCGTGGCTGACCGAGTGGGAGCGGCGCGGGCCCAAGTGGGAGAAGGCCAAGGCGCGCGTGCTGTCGACCATGGAGACGATCGCGGCCCAGCCGAACGGCTTCGTCCAGGGCAACGCGCTCTACGACCTGGACACCGGCAAGTTCGCCGTCGCCACCGAGGCCAGGGTCGGCGTCTCGCACCTGTCGGCGATGTTCGGCCTGGTCGAGCTGAACGCCGAACTCCTCGACCAGATCGAGATGCCCAGGTTCAAGGAGGCGTGGCTCGACTACTGCCGCTACTTCAACGCGACGAAGGCGGAACAGGCCGCGCGTTACGGCTCCAACTTCGGCACCCTGCTGCTCTTCCAGGGGCATTCGCGACAGGACGCTTACGCCGCCGTGCAGTTGAAGGACGACAAACTCGCGGCCCGTGCGTGGCGGCAGTTCTACAACAGCGCCGACACCTGGGACTACAAGGAGTCGACGGACTGGACCACCAAGAAGATCGAGGGGCCGACGGCGCTCGTGCCGGGCAGTGAGGCGGCGTGGGTGTCGACCAACGCGACGGCGCTGTACGGGTTGGCGGCGATCCAGAACCTGGCGCTGGTGGGCGACAAGATGCCGTGACGCTCCGCTCGGGGCGCCGGGGGCTCGGCGTTGTGGGGAACTGCGGGCCCGTCGGGGCCGGGCGCGCAGTTCCCCGCGACCCTGACGGGGCGCCTCAGCCGAGCTTTCCGAGCATGTCCCGCATACGCCGTGCGTCACGCAACCGCTGTTCGTACGTGGCGCCCAGGGCGAGCAGTACCAGGCCCGCGAGTGCGGGAGGCACCCAACGGGGGAGGGTGTCGACGACCTGGGCGATGTACGGCGCGAGTTCGTGCAGGGCGACCAGGACGAGTGCGGCGCCGCCGAGGAGAAGTGGGGCCTGGAGGCGGTGGCGGGCGCCCAGCAGCGTGACGGCCAGGGCGGCGGCGCCCAGCAGCAGGGGGCGGAGCCAGTGCTGGTCGCCCCAGGCGGCGACGAGGCTCGGGACGAGCGTGACGACGAGTCCCGGGCCGTAGGCCGTCCAGGACGAGGTCGTCCGGTCCCGGCGCCGGCGCAGGTGGCCGACGACCAGGGCCGGGACGGTCACCGGCAGCGTGTACGCCTCCGGGGAGCCGACCTCCCAGGCCGCCAGTCGTACCCAGGAGGCCAGCACGAACAGAGCGGCGGAGGCGTAGCCGACGGCTCTGCGGTCCGGTCGTACGGCCGTACCCGCGGCGATGACTCCGCAGAGCGCGAGGGTCAGGGCCAGCAGGGGCGGGTGCGTGGCGGAGAGGGCGATCGCCAGGAGGCCGGCCGCGGCGCCGGCCGCCTCGACCGGGATGGTCATGGGCGCGGCGCCGAGGCGTGCCGCGAGTAGGGCCGCGACGGCCGGGACGGTGAGGACGAGCAGGGCCGTATGCTGCGGCTCCCAGCCGACGGACGCGCCGATCGCGCAGGTCAGGGCGGTGGCGTGGACGAGGGAGGCGGGCGCGGTGAGGGGGCCGAGGCCCGTGCGCCATGCCGCCGCCGCGAAGAGGACGGTCGAGGCGGCGAGGACGGTGAGGGTCACCGGTTCGGTGGCGAGGGAGTGGAGGGCCAGGTTCAGGGACGTGACGAGGGCCAGGAGCGCGCCGGTGAGGGGCAGCGGTGCCCGGAGCCGCTGGGTTTCCGTCGACCGTGAGAGGCCCGCGAAGGCGAGCGTGGCCACGCACACGAGGCCGTGCGCCACCAGCCCGGCCGTGTACGGCAGTTCGAGGACCGCCGGGAGCGCCAGGGCCGTCGCCCAGGCGAGGACGAAGGCGCCGACCAGGGCCTGGGTGCGCCACGAGGCGGTGCGCGCGGTCAGAGCCAGCACGCCGGCGACCACGGCGAGCATGAGAGGCACGGTCGCCGCGTTCGGGGGCCACGGCACATCGAGCGTCACCGCCGCACGGGCGTCCTCGGGCGCGCCGGACCAGATGTGCTCCAGTCGGCTGACCGGGCCGAGCAGCGCGATGGCCACGACCGGCAGCGCGGTGGCCAGGGCGAGGGCCTGGACGACGGCGGAGGCGTGGGCGAGGCCTCGACGTACGGGCTCGGGAGCGGACGTCCGTACGGTCGCCAACAGGGCGATCCCGCAGAGCAGATAGCCCGGGACCGTCCACATGTCGGGCAGGGCCGCGCGGGCGATACCGCCGAGGCCCGTCACCGCGAGCAGCCCTCCGGCGACTGCGGTGCCGAGGGCCAGGGTCGGCTTCGCGGTGAGCCAGGCGGTGGTCAGGGCGATCGCCGCGGCGAGGGCGAGGAGCGCCGCCGCACGGGCGGCGGCGCTCGGGCCGGCGGCGGCCCACGAGAGCCACCCGGCCGCCAGGACACCCCAGACACCCCAGCCGAACGCGCCCACGACGGCGACGATCCGTACCGGCTTGTGGGACACCCGGAGCGCGATCGCGGTGTCGGCCGCCGCTGTCACCAGCACCACGGCCGTGACCGTCTCCACGCCCGCGTTCATCGCGAACGACCAGAGGAGGAAAGGGAGTTGAGCGGCGATGAGGGCGAGGGGGAGCGGCAGACCGAGGGCGGTGCGGGTGATCGCCGAGTCGGTGTCGGCGGCCCGGGGCACCAGCGCGCCGAGTCCCAGCCCGTACGCCGCCCACACCACCGCCAGCACCGCCGCCGCGGCCGCGGCGTAGCCCGTGCCGTCCGCCCCGGTGAACACGACCTCGTGCAGGGCGTACGCGTCCAGGACCGTCAGGGCGAGACCGAGACCGGACACAGTCTCGGCGGTCGAGCGCAGGCCGCGGCGCAGGAGCGGCACCGGGGTGCCCAGCGCGGCCACGGTCACCGCGCCGAGGACCAGGGCCCGGCCGGCGATTCCCAGGTTTCCCCAGCTGACCAGCGTGAACGCGATCGCCGCGACGGTCAGCAGAACGCCACCGAGGAGCAGCAGCACGTTCTGGACGCTCGGCGCCGTCGCCTCGGGGCGCCGCACGGGCGGTACGGAGGGAGCGGTGGGTGCGGGCGTCGGCGTGTACAGGACGTTCAGCAGCCACGCGCGGCGCGCCAGCAGGAAGGCGCGGCGGGCGTCGAGTTGCCGCAGCTCGGAGTCGAGGACCCGCAACTCCTCGGCCGGGGACGGAGAATGCGTCATGTCCCGGAGTGTGGTCCGTGTCACGCCGTACGGCATGAGTGTGGGTACTCAGGACGTACTCAGATCCCGCACGGAACGCCCCTGTGCAGGCACAATCCGACCATGGACTGGTGCCACTACCGCTTCCGCAGCCGCTGGGACCTGCCCGCGCCGCCCGCCGCCGTGTATGACGTGCTCCAGCGGGCCGACGACTATCCGCACTGGTGGCCGCAGGTCCGCGAGGTGATCCGGATCGACGACACCACCGGCATCATCCGGATCCGCTCGGCCCTGCCGTACGACCTCGCCTTCACCGCGCGGGAGGTGCGGCGCGACGCGGCGGCCGGGATCCTGGAGATCGAGATGACCGGTGACCTGGACGGCTGGGCCCGCTGGACGCTCACCGCCGACGGGCCCGGCACCCTCGCCCGTTACGACCAGGAAGTCGATGTCGCCAAGCCCTTGCTGAGACGGCTCGCCGTGCCGGGACGGCCCGTGTTCCGGGCCAACCACGCGCTGATGATGCGGGCAGGCCGACGAGGACTCCTCGCGTACCTCGCGGCCCATGGCCAAGCGGTTTGAACCAGACCCGTCGGGACCTGTATTGTTCAGTCCGTTCCCGGGCGATTAGCTCAGTGGGAGAGCGCTTCGTTCACACCGAAGAGGTCACTGGTTCGAACCCAGTATCGCCCACCGGGTAAAGCCGGTCCGCCACGCGGACCGGCTTTTTTCATGCCGCCGCCGACAGCTCCGGCCGCAGCGGCCACGCAGGGTCCACCGCCTCCTCCGTGCCGCTGCGCGCGAACCAGGCCTGCAGACCGCGTGCCTGCGCCGCGTGCCACACAGCCTGCAGCGTGTGCAGTTCGGCGGGGGAGAGACGGGCGAGACGGGTCGCGAAGCGGCGCCCCACAGCGCGGACGACGTCCATCGCCGCCTGTGCGTCGGCCCCCGCGTCGTGCGCGCCGTCCAGGACGACCTCGTAGTGCGCGCACAGATCGGTGAGGGTGCGCCGACCCTTGCGGTAACGGTCCAGATGCTTGTCCAGGACCCGCGGATCGAGGACCCGCAACGGGGTCGCCTCGAACCAGTGGTCCAGCGACGAGGCGCGATGCCGCCGCAACTCACGGTCCAGCAGCGTCAGATCGAACGGCGCGTTCATGACCACCAGCGGACGGCCGCGCACCGCCTGCTCGGCCAGCGCCCTGGCTATCTCCTCCATCACCGGCGCAGGCCAGCGGCCGTCGCGCTGCAACTGCTCGTCCGTCAGCCCGTGCACCGCCGTCGCCCCGGCGGGCACCGGCACGCCCGGGTTCACCAGCCACCGCGTCACCCGGGGACGGGTGCCGGGCGCGTCCTGGACGACGACGGCGGCCGACACGATCCGGTCGGTCTCGACGTCCACACCAGTGGTCTCCGTGTCGAATGCCGCCAAGGGCCCCTCGTACCAACACGTCATAGGTTCACAACTCCTCGTTCACCCACGGCAGCTGACGTCCCGTCTTCTGCCAGTTTGGTGATACCCGGGCTGTTTGCGCCGTACGCCGGAAGGAGACAACAGAAGTACGGGTCTGCGCAGTTCAGGGGCTCGGTACAGGGACACACCAGCACTGGAAGGCTGTTGGTCATGGCCATAGCGCAGCCCGAGCGGGGCGGGCTGCTGCCCGAGCACGCGGCACCGCTCCGCGGCTCCCTCGCCACCACCGCCTGCATGGAGACCCTGCAGGTGGGCTACCTGCACGCCGTGGCCGCCGCGGCCGGCTGCTCCCTCTCCCAGCCCTTTCCTGACAACGGCATCGACTGGCACGTCAGCCACGGCTCGCCCGGTCACACCGTCGACGACGAAGTCACCATCAAGGTGCAGCTCAAGGCCACCTACCAGCTCGCGGCGAACCCGACGGGCCGGTTCTTCTCCTTCACTCTCGACAACCAGCACCTGGCGAAACTCGCCCGCACCCCCGTCTCGGTGCACAAGATCCTGGTCGTGATGATCGTCCCCAGATCGCAGGAGCAGTGGCTGCGGGCCGGCCACGACCGGCTCGACCTGCGGCACTGCTGCTACTGGATCAACCTCGCCGGACACCCGATCACCGGTCGGCACCGCACCACCGTGCGCATACCGACCTCGCGCATCTTCGACGACCGAGCGCTCTGCGAGATCATGACGCGGGTCGGAACGGGAGGCAGACCGTGACCCACGGCCCCATCGACGACGGCACCGGACCGCCCCCTTACGGCGAGGGGCCGGGCCGACAGCCCTACGACGACGCGTCCGGCCGACGCCCGCACCGCGGGGAGACGTCCGGCCGACGCCCCTACGCCGAGGACAGGCCCATGAGTCGTCCCCATGACGAGGGCGGTCCGACGAAACGTCCCTACGGGGAGGACGTGTCCGTACGCCGTCCCATAGGGGAGCCCGTACGCCCCGTGCGCCCCCACCCTGTCGAGCCCACCTGGACCCGGCCGCCCGACCCCGCCCAGGTCGACCCCGCGGTCCTCGGAGCCCTGCTGGGCCGACACGGCTGGCAGCGACGCGGCGGAGCCGCCGGACGGTACGGCCGCTGGACCCCACCGGAGCCGGCCGGGCGGGGCATGAGCCTGCTCGTGCCCGAGAACCGGGCCTTCCCCGACAGCGACGACCTGCTCGGCGAAGCCCTCACGGCCCTGTCCCGGAGCGGCTCGCCCGCCGCGCGGGACGTGCTGACCGCCCTCGCCGTGCCCAGCGACGAGATCCACTGGTGGCGGGACGTGCCGACCGGGCCGCTGGGCACCGCCTCCTGGGTTGTCGAGGACCAACTGCGCTCGTCCGCCCGTCAGATGCTCCTCGCGGCGGCGCTGGCCACCCGCGCCCGTGCCGGCTACTACGGCGCCCGGCACCGCCTGCCCGCAGCCGCCTCCCTCGACAAGGTCCTCGTCGGCGCCGCTCCCGGCGGCCGCCGCCTCACCGCCTTCGTCCCCGTGGCCACCGGCCGCCCCCTGGCTCTGCGCCTCCACCAGGCCCTGTACGCCACCCGCGAGGCCATCGACTACCAGCGCGCCACCGGCGGCATGGACGCCTTCGACGGCGCTGTCGAGGCCGGGGTCAGCCACGAGCTGACCGAGGCCCTCGTCGCCCTCGTCCGCGGCACCGAGGGCGCCCGCGTCGCCGTCGACTGGGCGCCTGCCGCCGGGGTCCCCGAGGGGGGCGCGACACCGGCCGAGCCCGTCGAGTTCTCACCGGGCGACCTGCCCGTGCTGCGCGAGGCCGGGGCCCGCTATCTGCGCGAGGAACCCTCGATGCCGGTGCGGATCACCGGGGCCGTCGTGCGGATGCGCCGGTCGGGGGCGCGCGGCGAGGGCACCGTACGGATGCGGGTCATCGCCGGCGCCGAGGTCCCGCACGTCCGCATGACCCTGGACGAGGAGTCGTACCGGATAGCGGGGCAGGCCCATCTCGTGGGACTGCCGGTCCGGGTGCACGGGCGGCTGGAGAGCCGGGGCGGGTTCCGGCGGCTCACGAACGCCGACGGGATCGCACCCGTGCAGGTCGACGAGGCGGAGCGGGACCGGCTGATGAAGTCGCTCCAGGAGACCGCGGAGATCACGGCCTTCTTCGAGGAGGCCTGCGGAGGGGACTGAGGTATCTGTTTCGCGAGGAGCACCCCGGGCTCGGTACGATCCTTCCCGATGGCCCAGGCGCAGCAGACGACCGGGCCGCCCCTTCAGGTAGGAGAAACCGGTGTCCGACGTCCGTGTGATCATCCAACGCGATTCCGAGCGGGACGAGCGTGTGGTGACGACGGGCACTACGGCCGCCGACCTCTTCGCCGGCGAGCGCACCGTCGTCGCCGCCCGCGTGGCCGGTGAGCTGAAGGACCTCGCGTACGAGGTGCGGGACGGCGAGACCGTCGAGGCCGTGGAGATCTCCTCCGAGGACGGCCTCAACATCCTGCGCCACTCGACCGCGCACGTCATGGCCCAGGCCGTGCAGGAGCTCTTCCCCGAGGCGAAGCTGGGCATCGGCCCGCCGGTCCGGGACGGGTTCTACTACGACTTCGACGTCGAGAAGCCGTTCACGCCCGAGGATCTCAAGGCCGTCGAGAAGAAGATGCAGGAGATCCAGAAGCGCGGCCAGCGCTTCTCTCGCCGCGTCGTCACCGACGAGGCCGCCCGCGAGGAGCTCGCGGACGAGCCGTACAAGCTGGAGCTGATCGGCCTCAAGGGCTCGGCCTCCTCCGACGACGGCGCGGACGTCGAGGTCGGCGCCGGCGAGCTGACGATCTACGACAACCTGGACGCCAAGACCGGTGACCTGTGCTGGAAGGACCTCTGTCGCGGTCCCCACCTGCCCACCACCCGCAACATCCCCGCGTTCAAGCTGATGCGCAACGCCGCCGCGTACTGGCGCGGCAGCGAGAAGAACCCGATGCTCCAGCGCATCTACGGCACCGCCTGGCCCTCCAAGGAGGAGCTGAAGGCGCACCTCGACTTCCTCGCCGAGGCCGAGAAGCGCGACCACCGCAAGCTCGGCAACGAGCTGGACCTGTTCTCCTTCCCGGAGGAGGTCGGCCCCGGCCTTGCCGTCTTCCACCCCAAGGGCGGCATCATCCGCCGGGTCATGGAGGACTACTCGCGCAAGCGGCACGAGGAGGAGGGCTACGAGTTCGTCTACTCGCCGCACGCGACCAAGGGCAAGCTCTTCGAGACCTCGGGCCACCTGGACTGGTACGCCGACGGCATGTACCCGCCCATGCAGCTCGACGATGGCGTGGACTACTACCTCAAGCCCATGAACTGTCCGATGCACAACCTGATCTTCGACGCGCGTGGTCGTTCGTACCGTGAACTCCCGCTGCGCCTCTTCGAGTTCGGGACCGTGTACCGGTACGAGAAGTCAGGCGTCGTGCACGGTCTGACCCGTTCGCGCGGCTTCACGCAGGACGACGCGCACATCTACTGCACCCGTGAGCAGATGGCGGACGAGCTCGACAAGACGCTGACCTTCGTCCTGAACCTGCTGCGCGACTACGGCCTCACGGACTTCTACCTTGAGCTGTCCACCAAGGACCCGGAGAAGTTCGTCGGCTCGGACGAGGCCTGGGAGGAGGCCACCGAGACGTTGCAGCGGGTGGCCGAGAAGCAGGGCCTCCCGCTGGTCCCGGACCCGGGCGGCGCCGCGTTCTACGGGCCGAAGATCTCCGTGCAGTGCAAGGACGCCATCGGCCGCACCTGGCAGATGTCGACGGTGCAGCTCGACTTCAACCTGCCCGAGCGCTTCGACCTGGAGTACACCGGCCCGGACGGCTCCAAGCAGCGCCCGGTCATGATCCACCGCGCGCTGTTCGGCTCGATCGAGCGGTTCTTCGCCGTCCTCCTGGAGCACTACGCGGGCGCGTTCCCGGCATGGCTGGCGCCCGTCCAGGCGGTCGGTATCCCGATCGGCGACGCGCACGTGGAGTACCTGCAGAAGTTCGCCGCCGAGGCGAAGAAGAAGGGGCTGCGCGTCGACGTCGACGCCTCCTCCGACCGTATGCAGAAGAAGATCCGCAACGCACAGAAGGCCAAGGTGCCCTTCATGGTCATCGCGGGTGACGAGGACATGGCGGCCGGCGCCGTCTCCTTCCGCTACCGCGACGGCTCCCAGGAGAACGGCATCCCCGTCGAGGAGGCCATCGCGAAGATCGCGAAGGTCGTGGAGGACCGCGTCCAGATCTGAGACACGCGGTGTACGTGAGTGATCCACGTACGTCGTCGAAGGCCTCCGGGGTTCAGCTTCCCGGGGGCCTTCGCTCGTCCTCCCGTGCGAACACCTGCAGCAGCCACGACGAGAACGACCCCGTCACCGCCCCGAGCAGCGCGAGACCGCAGGCCATCAGGAACACGGCGATCAGCCGCCCCGGCGGGGTCACGGGTGTGGCGTCCCCGTACCCCACCGTGGAGAGCGTGGAGCAGGCCCACCACACGGAGTCCCCGAAGGTCAGGATCGTCGCGTCGGGGGCCGTGTGCTCCTGCTGGTAGACGGCGAGGGCGGCGGTGAAGCCGAGCAGGGTCGCCGACAGGCCCGCGTAGACGGCCACGCGCGCGTGCAGGGAGAACCGGGGCCGGGCGTGGTGACGCCGCACGTTGTCGTGGATCTGCACCACACGCAGGGGCCGCAGCAGTGGCAGCACCAGCACGAGGGTGTCGAGCCAGTGGACGCGGACGAATCTCGGGCCCATCCCGCTCAGCCGCCAGCGCACCGCGTAGTCGACGGCGAACACCGCCCAGGTCAGCAGGGTCACCGCCAGACAGAGGTCGAGCCAGCCCTGAGGGAGGCTGTGGGCGAGCACCCGTACCGTGTAGGAGGCGAGGAAGAGAGCCGACGCCCCGGCGAGGACGCGTCCGGTGCGCTGCTCCCAGCGGAGCGCGCGGCTGTCGAGGTCCATCGCCTCAGCTTGGCCTCGCCCGGCCCGCCCCGGTACCCGGCGACACGCCGCGAACGGGCGAAGTCATATGCTGCACTGCATGACGAGTGAGCCGGAGCAGCAGATCGGAGTGGGAACGCAGGACGCGTTCCAGCGCCTGTGGACGCCCCACCGGATGGCGTACATCCAGGGTGAGAACAAGCCGACCGGCCCCGGCGCCGACGACGGCTGTCCGTTCTGCTCGATTCCGGCGAAATCGGATGAGGACGGCCTGATCATCAGGCGTGGGGAGCACGTGTACGCGGTGCTCAACCTCTACCCGTACAACGGCGGCCACCTCATGGTCGTGCCCTACCGGCACGTCGCCGACTACACGGATCTCACCGGGCCGGAGACCACCGAGCTGGCCGAGCTGACCAAGCAGTCCATGACCGCCCTGCGCACCGCCTCAGGCGCCCACGGCTTCAACATCGGCATGAACCAGGGCACGGTCGCGGGAGCGGGCATCGCGGCCCATCTCCACCAGCACATCGTCCCTCGCTGGGGCGGCGACACCAACTTCATGCCGGTTGTCGGCCACACGCGGATCCTGCCCCAACTCCTGGCCGACACGAGGAAGATGCTCGCGGAGGCCTGGCCCACGGTGTGACTGCCGGGTCGGGTGGTCGTTCGTCCGCGGGTGCGTGGGGCCTCTTGCACAGTTCCCCGCGGCCCTAAGGGTCTATGGCCCCTCGGGCCGAAAAGCACGGGGCGCAGCCCCTGTTTTCGGGGGCGCGGGGAACTGCGCGACCAGCCCCCACCGGGCCCGCGGACGAAATCGGCGCCCGACCTCACGCACCCCCGGCCAAGGCGAGCGCAGCGCTCACGCGTCGTAGAGGTCCGCCTTCCGCGGCGTCGGGTCCTGCACCGCCCCGCTGAGGAACCCGGCCCGCGAGCCGAACTTCTCGGTGTCCACGCCGTTGTCCTTGAGGACCTTGATCGCGGCGTTGTGCACCACGCGGAGCACGGGCGTCGCGGCGCGCAGCGCGTCGTCGGCCATGAAACGGTGCCGCCACGGCTGGTCGGCCCAGGCGTGCCGCAGGCCGAACGGCTCGGGCAGGCCCATGGACCCGCCGAGCCAGTTGAGCAGCGGCGGATACCAGGTCAGCGGGGCGCGCGCGGCGAGCCGTACGACCTCGTCCGCGTCGACGAGGGGGAGCTTCACCTTGCGGGTCTCCCAGAACCTCAGCGACTTCTGGACTTCCTTCTCCTTGGCCGCCGGCCCGGTCGTGAACAGTCCGTGCACCGGGCCCAGGGCGTGCCCGGTGACCTCGATGCGCAGCGTCTGGTGCAGCACGGTGACCGTGACCATCATGGTGATGATCAACTGGCCGTCCCAGAGCGTCCACTGGACACCCAGGTAGTGCCGGTTGCCGCTGCCGAAGTGCTGCTTGTTGCAGATCTCCTGTATCGCGTGGTTCTTGTACTGGTAGGCGTCCACGTCGGTGCTGTCGGGCCGGGCCACCGCACCGGCGCCCTCGCCGATGGGGCTGACGACCCAGTGCTTGATGGAGGGCGCCGTGAAACCACCGGTGTTGAGAGGGGTGCGCTCCAGCATCCGCAGCTGGTCGTGGATGGCGCGTATGACGTCCCAGCTGCGGAACGGGTGGATCTCCTTGCCGGAGTCGGCCGGCACGAGGTCCTCGGCGAGCTGCCAGGCGCCCCAGCGGGTGCCCATGCCGAGGATGCCCTTGGGGCCGGCGTAGAAGACGAGGTTGGAGCGCTGTTCGGCGCTGAGCCGGGCGAGCTCCTTGCGCAGCTGCTCGGCCTTGGTCTCGTTGGGGCTGCCGGGCACGGCCTCGGGGATCTTGGCGCCGACGCCACCGCCGGCCAGCAGGCCGGACCAGCGGTCCCGCAGGTCCGTGGCGGCGCGCTCGCAGATCTGCTTGGCCCAGAACCAGCCGACCACGGGCAGCACGACGCACGCACGCGCGTACCAGGCCCAGATGCCCTCGAACGGCATCCTGAGCAGGAAGATCACGGCGAGGGCGCCCACGGCGACCAGCAGCGTGGTGCCGAGTGCGCCGGCGCGCTTGTCACGCTTGGCGACCGTCGTGCGGATCTGGAAGACCAGCAGCCAGAGAAGCAGTCCGGGCAGGAAGAGCAGGCCGCACAGGACCATCACCGCCGAGAGCCAGTTGTCGCGCTCCCGGCGGATGTTGTTCGCCGCGAGGCAGTGCTCGACGACGACCTGCGGCTCCATGCCGAAGGACTGGATGAGCGGTTTGCGGCCCGCGCCGACCATCCGGTCCCGCACCGCGAGGGAGAACGCCTCCCCGAGGTTCGGCCGGAAGATGGTCGCCCACTTGCGGCCCGGTTTGACCGTGGACTTGTGCCAGTCGTTGTTGGCCTTGAGGATCTCCGCGATCTCGTTGTCCCGGTAGGCCGCGGACGCCAGGGCGTACGTCGCCGCGGTCTGGCCCGCGGTGCCCATCAGCGGCACCTGTGCCCCGGGAGTGAAATCGAAATTGTCCGCCACCGCCGCCGCCCCCATCGCCGCACACTCGCTCCTGCGGCTCTTCCCGACTTCCGTGCTCCGCACACCTGTTGATCAGGTCATAACCCGATCCGGGCCTGATCGAGCCATACTTGTCGATCAGGTGATCAGCGTATCCGCAGCCATGGACATCGTGCGGTGCGAAGAACGGACATTCACGCAATCCACGGGCCGTGCACCGGCCTCGTCCGGCCCCACGGCCTTCGGCGGACGGCCGGGGCCGTCCGCCGAGAGGTCGCCGGACCTTCCCTCGATCCCGAACCGTCAGTGCTCCTTGGTCTGTTCGCGGACCTTCTCGGCCACATGGGAGGGCATCGGCTCGTGCCGCGTGTACCGGCGGCCGAAGCGCGCGGTGCCGTGGGACAGGGAACGCAGATCGACGGCGTACCGGTCGATCTCGATCTCCGGTACCTCGGCCCGGACGAGGGTGCGCCCACCACCCGCCTGCTCGGTGCCGACGACCCGGCCACGCCGCCCGGACAGGTCGCTCATCACGGGGCCCACGTACGAGTCGCCGACCAGGACCGACACCTCGGCCACCGGCTCCAGGAGATGGATCCTCGCGTCCACCGCGGCCTCACGCAGCGCCAGTGCGCCCGCCGTCTGGAACGCGGCGTCCGAGGAGTCCACCGAGTGCGCCTTGCCGTCCCGCAGCGTGATGCGTACGTCGATGAGCGGATAGCCGGCCGCGACGCCCTTGGCCGCCTGCGCCCGCACCCCCTTCTCGACGGACGGGATGAACTGCCTGGGCACCGCGCCGCCGACGACCTTGTCGACGAACTCGATGCCCGAGCCGCCGGGCAGCGGCTCCACCTCGATCTCGCAGATCGCGTACTGCCCGTGCCCGCCGGACTGCTTCACATGCCGGCCCCGCCCGGCCGACCTGTCGGCGAACGTCTCCCGCAGGGAGACTCTGTGCGGCACGACGTCGACCTGGACGCCGTACCGGCTGCGCAGCCGTTCCAGCGCCACGTCGGCGTGCGCCTCGCCCAGGCACCAGAGGACCACCTGGTGGGTGTCCTGGTTCTGTTCGAGCCGCATGGTCGGGTCCTCGGCCACGAGCCGGGCGAGGCCCTGGGAGAGCTTGTCCTCGTCGGCCTTGCTGTGTGCCTGGATGGCGAGCGGCAGCAAGGGGTCGGGCATCTCCCACGGCTCCATGAGCAGCGGGTCGTCCTTGGCCGAAAGGGTGTCCCCGGTCTCCGCGCGGTTCAGCTTCGCCACACACGCCAGGTCGCCCGCGATGCAGTGCGTGAGCGTCCGCTGCTGCTTCCCGAACGGGGTGGACAGGGCGCCGATCCGCTCGTCGACGTCGTGGTCCTCGTGCCCCCGGTCGGCGAGCCCGTGCCCGGAGACGTGCACCGTCTCGTCGGGGTGCAGCGTCCCGGAGAAGACCCGTACCAGGGAGATACGGCCCACATACGGGTCGCTGGCGGTCTTCACGACCTCGGCCACCAGCGGTCCGTCCGGGTCGCAGGCCGCCTTGATCTCGCGGGGCCTGCCCTCGGGGGTGGTGACCGCGGGCGCCTCGCGCTCCAGAGGGGTGGGGAAGCCGCCGGTGACCAGTTCGAGGAGTTCGACCGTGCCCAGACCCTGCTTGGCGCCGTCGGCCGCGGGGGCGGCGGCCAGCACGGGGTGGAAGACCCCGCGGGCGACGGCCCGTTCCAGGTCGTCGATGAGAGTGGAGACGTCGATCTCCTCACCGCCGAGATAGCGGTCCATGAGGGTCTCGTCCTCGCTCTCGGCGATGATCCCCTCGATGAGCCGGTTGCGGGCCTCCTCGATCGCGGGCAGCTGCTCGGGGCCCGGCTCGGACTCCTTGCGCTCACCGGAGGAGTAGTCGAACAGCTTCTGCGACAGCAGCCCGGTCAGACCGGTCACGGGCGCGTGCCCGTCCGGCCCCTGAGGGCCGTGCAGCGGCAGATAGAGCGGCAGTACTGCGTCGGGGTCGTCCCCGCCGAACGTCTCCGCGCAGATTCTGGTCATCTCCTCGAAGTCAGCCCGCGCGGCCTCCAGGTGTGTGACCACGATCGCCCGTGGCATGCCGACCGCCGCGCACTCCTCCCACACCATGCGGGTCGAGCCGTCGACGCCGTCCGAGGCCGAGACGACGAAAAGGGCCGCGTCCGCCGCTCGCAGACCGGCCCTGAGTTCCCCGACGAAGTCGGCGTATCCGGGTGTGTCCAGAAGATTGATCTTGTACCCGCCCCATTCGACGGGGACGAGGGAGAGCTGCACCGAGCGTTGCTGCCGGTGTTCGATCTCGTCGTAGTCGGAGACGGTGCCGCCGTCCTCCACACGGCCCGCCCGGTTCACCGCTCCCGCCGTCAGCGCGAGAGCCTCCACCAGAGTCGTCTTGCCCGATCCGCAGTGGCCGACCAGCACCACATTCCGTACGGACGCGGGGTGGTCGGCCGCCGTAGCCCTGCCGGCGGCTCCGGGGTGTGCGTTCGCCTTGTCGCCCATGGTCCTGCCTCCCGTGCACGGTGAGGTCACTGTGGGCGCGGACATGCGGATCCGCGTGCGGTGGCGGCTCCGATGACGCCCGCGGTGCCTTCGAGCTTTGCACCCGCGTCACCGCGCGTCCATACGAGGGACGCGATCGCTCCCCGCGGCCCGGGTGCGGCCCGGTACGCCCGCTCCGCGATCCCGCCGTGCCACCGGCGCCATCAGGACAAGACACGGCGGGCTGATGCCCGACGGTCGCACACGCGACCGCGTGGCTACGATGGGCCAGCCGGATGGCCAGCAGGGGCCACGCGGCGACACCGACCCTCGGGAAGGCCATGCTGAACAAGTACGCGCGTGCATTCTTCACGCGTGTCCTCACACCGTTCGCCGCGTTTCTGATCCGCAGGGGTGTGAGCCCCGACACGGTCACGCTCCTCGGTACCGCCGGAGTGATCGCGGGCGCGCTGGTCTTCTACCCCCGGGGCGAGTTCTTCTGGGGCACGATCGTCATCACGCTGTTCGTGTTCTCGGACCTCGTCGACGGCAACATGGCCCGTCAGATGGGCCGCTCCAGCCGCTGGGGCGCCTTCCTCGACTCCACGCTCGACCGGGTCGCCGACGGCGCGATCTTCGGCGGCTTCGCCCTCTGGTACGCGGGCAAGGGCGACGACATCGCCCTGTGCGCCGTCTCGATCTTCTGTCTGGCGAGCGGCCAGGTGGTGTCGTACACCAAGGCGCGCGGCGAGTCGATCGGTCTGCCGGTGGCGGTCAACGGACTGGTGGAGCGTGCCGAGCGCCTGGTGATCTCGCTGGTCGCGGCCGGTCTGTCGGGCATGCACGCGTTCGGCGTGCCCGGCGTCGATGTCCTGCTGCCCATCGCGCTGTGGATCGTCGCCGTCGGCAGCCTCGTCACGCTGATCCAGCGCGTCGTCACCGTCCGCCGCGAATCCGCCGAGGCCGAGGCGGAGGCGGCCGCCGCGTCCGCCCAGGAGACGCCGGACACCGCCCGGAACAGCGAGGCAACCCCGTGAGCGCTCTGCGGGAGCGTCTGACCGACGGGCTGTACGGCCTCGGCTGGAGCACCGTGAAGAAGCTCCCGGAGCCCGTCGCCGTACGCCTCGGCCGGACGATCGCCGACGCCACCTGGAAGCGGCGCGGCCCCCTCGTACGGCGCCTGGAGGCCAACTACGCGCGCGTGGTGCCGGGCGCGAGCCCCGAGCGCCTCGCCGAGCTGTCCCGCGCGGGCATGCGCTCCTACCTGCGCTACTGGATGGAGTCCTTCCGCCTCCCCGCCTGGAGCGAGGAGCGCATCAGGACCGGCTTCGACTGCAAGGACGTGCACCACCTCACCGACGGCCTAGCCTCCGGCCGGGGCGTCGTGCTCGCGCTTCCGCACCTGGCCAACTGGGACCTTGCCGGCGCCTGGGCCACCACCGAGCTGAAAACCCCGTTCACGACGGTCGCCGAACGCCTCAAGCCCGAGACGCTCTACGACCGCTTCGTCGCCTACCGCGAGGGCCTCGGCATGGAGGTCCTGCCGCACAGTGGCGGCTCCGCCTTCGGCACCCTCGCACGGCGGCTGCGCGACGGGGGCCTGGTCTGCCTGGTCGCCGACCGCGACCTGTCCGCGTCCGGCGTCGAGGTCGACTTCTTCGGCGAGCCGGCCCGAATGCCCGCCGGGCCGGCCCTCCTCGCCCAGCAGACCGGCGCGCTGCTGCTGGCGGTGACGCTCTGGTACGACGACTCGCCCGTCATGCGGGGCCGTGTGCACGCTCCGATCGAGACACCCGAGACAGGTACCCGCGCCGAGAAGACGTCTGTCATGACACAGGCGCTGGCAGACGCCTTCGCCACCGGCATCGCCGACCACCCGGAGGATTGGCACATGCTCCAGCGCTTGTGGCTCGCGGACCTGGACCCCGCGAAGAGTCCCGACGGGCCCGCGACTCCCGCGACGGGTTCGGACAGCGGTTCCGAGACGGCCACGGAGCCGGGTTCCGAGAAGGGCCGCGCGTGAAGATCGGGATCGTCTGCCCGTACTCCTGGGACGTGCCCGGGGGAGTCCAGTTCCACATCCGTGACCTGGCCGACCACCTCATCCGCCTCGGCCACGAGGTGTCGGTGCTCGCCCCCGCCGACGACGACACCCCGCTGCCGCCGTACGTCGTCTCCGCGGGCCGCGCGGTCCCGGTGCCGTACAACGGCTCGGTGGCCCGCCTGAACTTCGGTTTCCTGTCGGCGGCCCGGGTACGGCGCTGGCTGCACGACGGCACGTTCGACGTGATCCACATCCATGAGCCGGCCTCCCCGTCGCTCGGCCTGCTGGCCTGCTGGGCCGCGCAGGGTCCGATCGTCGCCACGTTCCACACCTCCAACCCGCGCTCCCGGGCGATGATCGCCGCGTACCCGATCCTGCAGCCCGCGCTGGAGAAGATCAGTGCGCGGATCGCGGTGAGCGAGTACGCCCGCCGCACCCTCGTCGAACACCTGGGCGGCGACGCGGTCGTCATCCCGAACGGCGTGGACGTCGACTTCTTCGCCCGCGCCAAGCCCAACCCGGACTGGCAGGGCGAGACCCTCGGCTTCGTCGGCCGCATCGACGAACCCCGCAAGGGCCTGCCGGTGCTGATGAGGGCCCTCCCGAAGATCCTCGCCGAGCGCCCCCGGACCCGGCTGCTGGTCGCCGGGCGCGGCGACGAGGAGGAGGCGGTGGAGACGCTGCCCGAGGAGCTGCGCTCGCGCGTCGAGTTCCTCGGCATGGTCAGCGACGAGGACAAGGCCCGCTTCCTGCGCAGCGTCGACGTCTACGTCGCCCCCAACACCGGCGGCGAGAGCTTCGGCATCATCCTCGTCGAGGCCATGTCCGCCGGAGCCCCCGTCCTCGCCTCGGACCTCGACGCCTTCGCCCAGGTCCTCGACCAGGGCGGTGCGGGCGAACTCTTCGCCAACGAGGACGCGGACGCCCTGGCGGCGGCCGCCGTACGCCTGCTCGGCGACCCGGTCCGTCGCGCCGAGCTCCGCGAGCGGGGCAGTGCCCACGTCCGGCGGTTCGACTGGTCGACCGTCGGGGCGGACATCCTCGGTGTCTACGAGACGGTCACGGAGGGAGCGGCCTCGGTGGCGGCGGACGAACGGACCGGATTGCGGGCGCGGTTGGGGTTCGCCCGGGACTGATGCCGGGGCTTCGTGTTCCGCCCCGCCGCCCCTACCCGTCCCACCCTCCGGGGGCTGCTGCGCCCCCGGACCCCCGCCGCGGTGGGTTCCTTCGCCGCGGGTGTGTGGGGGCGGTCGCCCAGTTCCCCGTGCCCCTGGCGGGGCGCTGAACACGTACGTGGCTGTGGTGGACACCGGTAGTAGCCTTGCCGCCCGTGACTTCGACACTCATCTGGATCGCGGTCGTCCTCTTCGCGATCGGCCTCTACCTGAGCTGGACCGCGGGACGCCTCGACCGACTGCACGCGCGCATCGACGCCGCCCGCGCCGCCCTCGACGCGCAGCTGCTGCGCCGCGCGTCGGTCGCCCAGGAGCTGGCCACGTCCGGAGTGCTGGACCCGGCCGCCTCGATCGTCCTCTACGAGGCGGCGCACGCGGCGCGGCAGGCCGAGGAGGAACAGCGCGAGGTTGCCGAGAGCGAGCTGAGCCAGGCACTGCGAGCCGTGTTCGCGGACGCGCAGCAGGTGGAGGTGGTGCGCGAGGCGCCCGGCGGTGAGGACGCCGCGAACGAACTGGCCCAGGCCGTCCGCCGGGTCCCCATGGCCCGTCGCTTCCACAACGACGCCGTACGCGCGGCCCGCGCCCTCCGCCGCCACCGCACGGTCCGCTGGTTCCGCCTGGCCGGCCACGCACCCTTCCCGATGGCCTTCGAGATGGACGACGAGCCCCCGGCGGCCGTGGCGGAAAGACCGACCACGTAACCCCCGGCCCCCTCAGGGGCGCGAGGAACTGCGAGACAAGCCCCCACCCACCCGCACTCGAAGAAACCCGCTCCTCGGGGTCGAAGGGGCAGCGCCCCAGGGGATGGGAAACGGGCAGGGGAGGCGGGGCGAAGAAAGCCCAGCTCAGCCACGACCGTGCCGGAAAACGAGCCACCGCCTCCCCATTGGCCCTTGCAGTGGCCTGGTCCCCTCGCGTTTCCTCGGAGCTTGCAGAAACCCCCTTCCCCGAGCGAGGTCAATCCCGTGTCCAGCACGCTCTCCAGCCCCTCCGCCCCGACCCCCGAGACCGGCACCGCCCGCGTGAAGCGCGGCATGGCCGAGCAGCTCAAGGGCGGTGTGATCATGGACGTCGTCAACGCCGAGCAGGCCAAGATCGCCGAGGACGCGGGCGCGGTCGCGGTCATGGCCCTCGAGCGGGTCCCCGCCGACATCCGCAAGGACGGCGGCGTGGCCCGGATGTCCGACCCGGACATGATCGAGGGCATCATCGAGGCCGTCTCCATCCCGGTCATGGCCAAGTCCCGCATCGGCCACTTCGTCGAGGCCCAGGTCCTGCAGTCCCTCGGCGTGGACTACATCGACGAGTCCGAGGTCCTCACCCCGGCCGACGAGGTCAACCACTCCGACAAGTGGGCCTTCACGACCCCCTTCGTCTGCGGCGCCACCAACCTCGGCGAGGCCCTGCGCCGCATAGCCGAGGGCGCGGCCATGATCCGCTCCAAGGGCGAGGCCGGTACCGGCAACGTCGTCGAGGCCGTCCGTCACCTGCGCCAGATCAAGAACGAGATCGCCAAGCTGCGCGGCTTCGACAACAACGAGCTGTACGCCGCCGCCAAGGAGCTGCGCGCCCCGTACGAGATCGTCAAGGAGGTCGCCGAGCTGGGCAAGCTCCCGGTCGTCCTGTTCTCCGCCGGCGGTGTGGCCACCCCCGCCGACGCCGCGCTGATGCGCCAGCTCGGTGCCGAGGGCGTCTTCGTCGGCTCCGGCATCTTCAAGTCCGGTGACCCGGCCAAGCGCGCCGCCGCCATCGTGAAGGCCACCACCTTCTACGACGACCCGAAGATCATCGCGGACGCCTCCCGCAACCTGGGCGAGGCCATGGTCGGCATCAACTGCGACACCCTCCCCGAGGCCGAGCGCTACGCGAACCGGGGCTGGTAAGCACCCATGAGCGACACCCCCGTCATAGGCGTCCTGGCCCTCCAGGGCGACGTACGGGAGCACCTCGTCGCCCTGGCCGCGGCCGATGCCGTGGCCAGGCCGGTTCGGCGCCCCGAGGAACTCGCCGAGGTGGACGGCCTCGTCATCCCCGGCGGCGAGTCCACCACCATCTCCAAGCTGGCCGTCCTCTTCGGCGTGATGGAACCCCTCCGCGCGCGCGTGCATGACGGCATGCCCGTCTACGGCACCTGCGCCGGACTGATCATGCTGGCCGACAAGATCCTCGACCCCCGCTCGGGCCAGGAGACCATCGGCGGCATCGACATGATCGTGCGCCGCAACGCCTTCGGCCGCCAGAACGAGTCCTTCGAAGCGGCGGTCGACGTGCGGGGCGTCGAGGGCGATCCCGTGGAGGGCGTCTTCATCCGCGCCCCCTGGGTCGAATCCGTGGGCGCGCGGACCGAGGTGCTCGCCGAGCACGACGGCCACATCGTCGCCGTACGCCAGGGCAACGCCCTCGCCACGTCGTTCCACCCGGAGCTGACCGGCGACCACCGGCTGCACGCCCTCTTCGTCGAGATGGTGCGCGCGAACCGGGCGGCGGAGTCCTTGTAGGATCTCTCGGGTTCGTACGGAGTTGGGTTACGCGAAGGAGACAGGCAGATGTCCGGCCACTCTAAATGGGCTACGACGAAGCACAAGAAGGCCGTGATCGACGCCAAGCGCGGCAAGCTCTTCGCGAAGCTGATCAAAAACATCGAGGTCGCGGCCCGGATGGGTGGCGTCGACATCGAGGGCAACCCGACTCTCTACGACGCCATCCAGAAGGCCAAGAAGCAGTCGGTCCCGAACAAGAACATCGACTCCGCGGTCAAGCGCGGTGGCGGCCTCGAGGCCGGTGGCGCCGACTACGAGACGATCATGTACGAGGGCTACGGTCCGAACGGTGTCGCGGTGCTCATCGAGTGCCTCACCGACAACCGCAACCGGGCCGCCTCCGACGTCCGCGTCGCCATGACCCGCAACGGTGGCTCGATGGCGGACCCGGGCTCCGTCTCGTACCTCTTCAACCGCAAGGGCGTCGTGATCGTCCCCAAGGGCGAGCTGTCCGAGGACGACGTCCTCGAGGTCGTGCTCGACGCGGGTGCCGAGGAAGTCAACGACCTGGGTGAGGCCTTCGAGGTGCTCAGCGAGGCCACCGACATGGTCGCGGTCCGCACCTCCCTCCAGCAGGCCGGGATCGACTACGACTCGGCCGAGGCCAACTTCGTCCCGACCATGCAGGTCGAGCTGGACGAGGAGGGCGCCCGGAAGATCTTCAAGCTGATCGACGCCCTGGAGGACAGCGACGACGTCCAGAACGTCTTCGCCAACTTCGACGTGAGCGACGACGTCATGGCCAAGGTCGACGCGTAGCGCTCCGCCGGCCGAGCCGAACGGGCTCCACGGCCGATGGACTTCGACGGGCCGACGGGACACACCCCGTCGGCCCGTCGCGTTCTCCGCTGTTGTCAGTGGCACCCGATAGCCTGCACAAACAGGTGATCGATGGGAGGGTCGTGTGCGCGTACTGGGGGTGGACCCGGGGCTGACCCGTTGCGGGGTCGGAGTCGTGGAGGGTGTCGCCGGACGGCCGCTCACCATGCTCGGCGTCGGTGTCGTCCGCACGCCCGCGGACGCGGAGTTGGGGCTCCGTCTCGTCGCGATCGAGCAGGGCATCGAGCAGTGGCTCGACGAACACCGCCCCGAATTCGTCGCCGTGGAACGGGTGTTCAGCCAGCACAACGTAAGGACGGTCATGGGCACCGCCCAGGCAAGCGCCGTCGCCATGCTGTGTGCCGCCCGCCGCGGCATCCCCGTCGCCCTGCACACGCCCAGCGAGGTCAAGGCCGCCGTCACCGGCAGCGGCCGCGCCGACAAGGCCCAGGTCGGCGCCATGGTCACTCGTCTCCTCCGGCTCGACGCACCTCCGAAACCGGCGGACGCCGCCGACGCCCTCGCCCTCGCCATCTGCCACATCTGGCGGGCTCCCGCACAGAACCGCCTCCAGCAGGCCGTCGCCCTGCAGGCGACCAAAGCAGCGAACACCTCGCGCGCGGCGAACACCTCGCGCACATCGAACGCACTGAAAGGCCGTACGGCATGATCGCCTTCGTCAGCGGCACGGTCGCCGCACTCGCTCCCGACACAGCGGTGGTCGAGGTGGGCGGGGTCGGCATGGCCCTGCAGTGCACGCCGAACACGCTGTCCACGCTGCGGCTCGGTCAGCCGGCCAAGCTCGCCACCTCCCTCGTCGTACGGGAGGACTCGCTGACGCTGTACGGGTTCATGGACGACGACGAGCGGCAGGTCTTCGTGCTGCTGCAGACCGCGAGCGGCGTCGGCCCGCGCCTCGCCCAGGCGATGCTCGCCGTGCACACACCCGACGCCCTGCGCCGGGCGGTGGCCACCGGTGACGAGAAGGCGCTGATCGCCGTCCCCGGCATCGGCAAGAGGGGTGCCCAGAAGCTGCTGCTCGAACTGAAGGACCGCCTCGGCGAGCCGATCGGCGCCCCCGCGATCGGCGCCCCGGTCACCCAGGGCTGGCGCGACCAGTTGCACGCCGCCCTGATCGGCCTCGGATACGCCACCCGCGAGGCGGACGAGGCGGTGTCGGCCGTGGCCCCCCAGGCCGAGGCCGCCGAAGGCACGCCCCAGGTGGGCCAGTTGCTGAAGGCCGCCCTCCAGACCCTCAACAGAGCCCGCTGACCGGACTGTCGGGCCCTCGTACGAAACCCGTACGACGGGTACGGCCACCGGCTCCGTCCGACCGCGACCGCGAGGCACACGCCATGCTGTGTCTGTCCGGGGGCGCAGCACCTGAAAGCGGCCTCCGGCCGCGGGCCGGCCCCCCGGCCGAACCGAACGCACCCGGCACGCCCCTGCGAGGAGAGTTTCAGTGAACTGGGACGACACGACCGACGACACCGCCTCCGAGCGGCTGGTGGGCTCTGTCGCCGATGGTGAGGACCAGGCCGTCGAGGCCGCCCTGCGCCCCAAGGACCTGGACGAGTTCATCGGTCAGGAGAAGGTCCGCGAACAGCTCGACCTGGTCCTGCGGGCGGCACGCGCGCGCGGGGCCACCGCCGACCACGTCCTGCTCTCCGGTGCCCCGGGCCTCGGCAAGACCACCCTCTCGATGATCATCGCGGCCGAGATGGGCGCCCCCATCCGCATCACCTCCGGCCCCGCCATCCAGCACGCCGGCGACCTGGCCGCGATCCTCTCCTCCCTCCAGGAGGGCGAGGTCTTCTTCCTCGACGAGATCCACCGCATGTCCCGGCCGGCCGAGGAGATGCTGTACATGGCGATGGAGGACTTCCGCGTCGACGTGATCGTCGGCAAGGGCCCCGGCGCCACGGCGATCCCCCTCGAACTGCCGCCCTTCACCCTGGTCGGCGCCACCACGCGCGCGGGACTGCTGCCGCCGCCGTTGCGCGACCGCTTCGGCTTCACCGCACACATGGAGTTCTACGAGCCCGCCGAGCTGGAGCGGGTCATCCACCGTTCGGCGAACCTCCTCGACGTCGAGATCGACACGGACGGCGCCGCCGAGATCGCGGGCCGCTCGCGCGGCACGCCCCGTATCGCCAACCGTCTGCTGCGCCGTGTACGGGACTACGCGCAGGTCAAGGCGGACGGCTTCATCACCCGCGACATCGCCGCGGCCGCCCTCGCCGTGTACGAGGTGGACGCCCGCGGCCTCGACCGCCTCGACCGGGGCGTCCTCGAAGCCCTGCTCAAGCTCTTCGGCGGCGGACCGGTCGGTCTGTCGACGCTCGCGGTCGCCGTGGGGGAGGAGCGCGAGACCGTGGAGGAGGTCGCCGAGCCCTTCCTCGTCCGTGAGGGACTGCTCGCCCGAACCCCCCGCGGCCGGGTGGCGACACCCGCCGCGTGGGCCCACCTCGGACTCACCCCGCCACGCGCCACGACCGGCGGAAACGGACAACAGGACCTGTTCGGGGCGTGACCGTCTCGTGACGGCGCGGTACTCGCCCGTCATGGAACCCCGGTGACATGCTGTGCGTTGTTCCATCACGGTGGACTCGCTTAGACTCCGCCGATGCCGCCCCTGTCGGCAGCACACATACCCCCAACCATCAGGCCGCTCGCCATCGCGGTCATGTGAAGGAAGTTCCGACCCGTGAGTCTCGTGACCCTCCTCCCGTTCATCGTGCTCATCGGGGCCATGATCCTGATGACCCGATCGGCCAAGAAGAAGCAGCAGCAGGCCGTCGACATGCGGAACCAGTTGCAGCCCGGTTCCGGCGTCCGCACGATCGGGGGCATGTACGCGACCGTCAAGGAGGTCAGCGAGGACACGCTGCTCCTCGATGCCGGGCCGGGCGTCGAGCTGCTGTTCGCCAAGAACGCCATCGGTGCCGTCCTCAGTGACGAGGAGTACAACCGCATCGTCCACGGCATCGAGCACGACCTGAAGTCCGACGTCGTCCCGGACGACGCCTCCTCCCTCACCGAGACCGACGAGCCCTCCGACGACGCTTCCGCCGCTTCCGACGACAAGCCCATCGACCTCGGCAAGAAGGACGCGTCCGACGACGCGACCGACGAGACCGCCGAGTCGAAGGCCGCCGACAAGGCCGCCGAAGCAGAGCCGAAGAAGACCGACGGCGAGTCCGACGCGAAGTAGTCACGTCCCGGGAGTGCGAGCGAGAACCGCCCGCGCCCCGGGCACGTGCCGTTTTCGCCCGGATTCCCGACACCAGTCATGGCCGCCATCGCGCTGACCCCGCGCACGGCGGCCCGAGAGGGAGTACGAGAAGGTGGCAGCACCGAAGAAGGGCCGGAGCGCCAGCGCCCAGAGCAAGCCTGGGCGCGCGCTGGCCCTCATCCTGATCGCCCTTGTGGCGCTCACCGGGGGAATGTTCGCCTCCGGACACACCACTCCGCGTCTCGGCATCGACCTCGCCGGTGGTACGAGCATCACACTGACGGCGATCAACGAGCCCGGCGAGCGCGACGCGATCAACAAGACCAACATGGACACCGCGGTCGAGATCATGAACCGCCGTGTCAACGGTCTGGGCGTGTCCGAGGCAGAGGTCCAGACCCAGGGCCGTGACAACATCATTGTCAACATTCCCAAGGGCACGGATTCCGAAGAGGCCCGGGACCAGGTCGGCACCACCGCGAAGCTGTACTTCCGCCCGGTTCTGCAGAGCCAGATCGGCACCGGAGCGACCCAGACCCCGAGCGGCTCGCCGAGCACCAGCACCAGCCCCAGTGGCAGCGGCTCGCCGAGCCCGTCGAGCTCCGACGGCAAGGACGAGGCGACCTCGCCCGAGTCCGGTGACACCGCCGGCCCGTCGTCCTCCGCCACGTCCCAGGGCCGTGCGGTCACCGACGCGCTGAAGGCCAGCCCCACGCCCTCCGGCAGCGGCTCCGCGTCCGCCAAGGCCTCCGACGGCGCCTCGCCGTCGGCGAGCCCGAGCGTCGACGCGGCGACACAGGCGCTCCAGGCCGAGTTCGCCGCCCTCGACTGCAACGACCCCAAGCAGCGCGCCAAGGCCGGCAAGGGCAAGACCACCGACATCGTCGTGGCCTGTGGCCAGGACAACGGCAGCTGGAGCAAGTTCGTGCTCGGCCCGGTCGGGGTCGACGGCACCGAGGTCGACAAGGCCCAGGCGCTGCTCGACACCCAGAACGGCACCGGCTGGCAGGTCGTCATGGACTTCGACTCCAAGGGAGAGAAGAAGTTCGCCGACATCACCGGCCAGCTGGCGACCCAGACCTCCCCGCAGAACGAGTTCGCGATCGTCCTCGACGACGAGGTCGTCTCCCACCCCTACGTGCGCGCGGCGGTCACCGGCGGCAAGGCCGAGATCTCCGGCAGCTTCACGCAGGACGAGGCCCAGAACCTCGCCAACATGCTGTCGTACGGCGCGCTCCCGCTGACCTTCAAGGAATCCAGCGTCACCACCGTCAGCCCCGCGCTCGGCGGTGACCAGCTGCACGCCGGCCTGATCGCCGGTGCGATCGGTCTGGCCCTGGTCATGATCTACCTGGTCGTCTACTACCGCGGCCTGTCACTGATCGCCATCGCCTCCCTGCTGGTGTCGGCGGCACTGACCTACGTGCTCATGGCGCTGCTCGGCCCGACCATCGGCTTCGCGCTGAACCTCCCGGCCGTCTGCGGTGCGATCGTCGCGATCGGTATCACGGCGGACTCGTTCATCGTGTACTTCGAACGCGTACGGGACGAGATCCGCGAAGGCCGCACGCTGCGCCCCGCCGTCGAGCGGGCCTGGCCGCGTGCCCGGCGCACCATCCTGGTCTCCGACTTCGTGTCGTTCCTCTCCGCGGCGGTGCTCTTCATCGTCACCGTCGGCAAGGTCCAGGGCTTCGCGTTCACGCTCGGTCTGACGACCGTGCTCGACGTCGTGGTCGTCTTCTTCTTCACGAAGCCGCTGCTGACGCTGCTGGCCCGCACGAAGTTCTTCGGGAACGGCCACACCTGGTCCGGTCTCGACCCGAAGCGACTGGGCGCCCGGCCGCCGCTGCGCCGCACCCGCCGTCCCGCCGTCCCCGCCGACCCGAAGGAGGCCTGAGATGTCGAAGCTCGGTGACCTCGGAGCCCGACTCCACCGCGGCGAGGTCGGTTACGACTTCGTCGGCAACCGCAAGATCTGGTACGGCGTCTCGATCCTGATCACCATCACGGCCATCCTCGGCCTGGCGGTGCGCGGCCTGAGCATGGGCATCGAGTTCCAGGGCGGCGCCGTCTTCACCACGGAGCGGACGAGCGTCTCGGTCACCCAGGCCGAGACGTACGCGGAGGAGGCCTCAGGCCACGACGCGATCGTGCAGAAGCTCGGCAACGACACCCTGCGCATCCAGATCTCCGGCGTGGACACGGCCAAGTCCGACGAGATCAAGCAGGAGCTCGCCAAGGACCTCAAGGTCGACGCGGACACGATCAACGCAGACCTGGTCGGCCCCAGCTGGGGTGAGCAGATCGCCACCAAGGCCTGGCAGGGCCTCGCGATCTTCCTGGTCCTCGTGGTGATCTATCTGGCGATCGCGTTCGAGTTGCGCATGGCCATCGCCGCGTTCGTCGCCCTGATCCACGACATCACCATCACGATCGGCATCTATGCCCTCGTCGGCTTCGAGGTGACGCCGGGCACGGTGATCGGTCTGCTCACGATCCTCGGTTACTCGCTCTACGACACGGTCGTCGTCTTCGACAGCCTCAAGGAGCAGACGAAGGACATCACCAAGCAGAACCGCTGGACGTACGCCGAGATCGCCAACCGTTCGATCAACAGCACCCTGGTGCGCTCGATCAACACCACGGTGGTCGCGCTGCTGCCGGTCGCCGGTCTGCTGTTCATCGGTGGCGGTGTCCTCGGCGCGGGCATGCTCAACGACATCTCGCTGTCGCTGTTCGTCGGCCTCGCGGCCGGTGCGTACTCGTCGATCTTCATCGCCACGCCGCTCGTCGCCGACCTCAAGGAGCGCGAGCCGCAGTTGAAGGCACTCAAGAAGCGCGTACTCGCCAAGCGGGCCCAGGCCGAGCACGACGAGGAGCCGGAGGCCGACGGTCCGTACGACGACGAGTCGGCGGACGCCACCCCCGCGGTGGTCGGCCCGCGCGCCCAGCCGGGGAGCCGCAGCCGCGGCCGGGGTGGTAAGCGGCGATGACGGACATCAAGGAGCTGTTGCTCAGCCGCATCCGTGACGTCGCGGACCACCCGGAGCCGGGCGTGATGTTCAAGGACATCACCCCGCTGCTGGCCGACCCTGCGGCGTTCACCGCGCTGACGGACGCGCTGGCGGAGCTGACCGTGCGGCACGGCGCCACGAAGATCGTCGGCCTGGAGGCCCGGGGCTTCATCCTGGGAGCCCCGGCCGCGATCCGGGCCGGCGTCGGCTTCATCCCCGTACGCAAGGCGGGCAAGCTCCCCGGAGCCACGCTCAGCCAGGCCTACGACCTGGAGTACGGCTCCGCCGAGATCGAGGTGCACGCCGAGGACCTGGCCGTGGGCGACCGCGTCATGGTCATCGACGACGTCCTCGCCACCGGCGGTACCGCCGAGGCCTCCCTCCAGCTGATCCGCCGCGCGGGCGCCGAGGTCGCCGGCGTCGCGGTGCTGATGGAGCTGTCCTTCCTGACGGGCCGGCAGCGCCTGGAGTCCGCGCTGGCCGGAGCCCCGCTGGAGGCCCTGATCACCGTCTGACCCACAGCGTGACGACCACACGACGGGCGCCCCGGGATTCTTCCCGGGGCGCCCGTCGTGTCGCGCCCGGTGAACGGAACGCTCCCGCGCCCCTCCGCGCCACCCCACCGGCCCGCCGAGCGCGCTCCGAAGGGCCGAGGGGAACCGCGCGAGCAACCACACACGGACCGTACCGACCCAGCACCGACCGACCCACCGGACGCCCCGTTGCGCACGGCCTCGAGGCGGCCCCAGGAATCCGCTGCGCGCCCCTCGTGTTCCATGGGTAGACGTCCCTCACAGTGGCCTGAAGGCGAGTCCGGGACGCGGGATCGCTACCATGGGTGCTCCGGAGCCTGACCGGGGGACCCGGATCGCGTACGAGGAGTCCTCTTGGCAGACGAGGCCCAGCACCTGACCGCCGCCAAGCCCGAGTCCGCCTCGGGCCCCGCGGCCAAGCCCGCGCAGGACGCGACGCACCCCGCGACGACGTCCGCGCAGGGCCCGGTCGAGCATGCCCAGTCCGCGCCCGCCGACAAGGCCGCCGGCCCGGCGCGCCCCAAGCCAGCCTCGGCAGAGAGCCCCGCGCCCGCGCCCACTCCGGCGCCCCCGGCCCGGCCCGCCCCCACGGGCCAGCCGGCGCGCTCCGGCTCCTCCAACCGCGTGCGTGCCCGCCTCGCCCGCCTCGGCGTGCAGCGCTCCAACCCGTACAACCCGGTCCTGGAGCCGCTGCTGCGGATCGTCCGCGGCAACGACCCGAAGATCGAGACGGCGACACTCCGTCAGATCGAGAAGGCCTACCAGGTCGCCGAGCGCTGGCACCGCGGCCAGAAGCGCAAGAGCGGCGACCCGTACATCACGCACCCCCTCGCCGTCACCACCATCCTCGCGGAGCTGGGCATGGACCCGGCCACTTTGATGGCCGGGCTCCTGCACGACACGGTCGAGGACACCGAGTACGGCCTCGACCAGCTCCGCCGCGACTTCGGTGACTCCGTCGCCCTCCTCGTCGACGGCGTCACGAAGCTGGACAAGGTCAAGTTCGGCGAGGCCGCCCAGGCCGAGACCGTGCGCAAGATGGTCGTCGCCATGGCCAAGGACCCCCGCGTCCTGGTCATCAAGCTCGCCGACCGCCTGCACAACATGCGCACCATGCGCTACCTCAAGCGCGAGAAGCAGGAGAAGAAGGCGCGCGAGACCCTGGAGATCTACGCGCCGCTCGCCCACCGCCTGGGCATGAACACCATCAAGTGGGAACTGGAGGACCTCGCCTTCGCGATCCTCTACCCCAAGATGTACGACGAGATCGTCCGGCTGGTGGCCGAGCGGGCACCGAAGCGTGACGAGTACCTGGCCATAGTGACCGACGAGGTCCAGCAGGACCTGCGGGCAGCCCGCATCAAGGCGACCGTCACCGGCCGCCCGAAGCACTACTACAGCGTCTACCAGAAGATGATCGTCCGCGGTCGCGACTTCGCGGAGATCTACGACCTGGTCGGCATCCGCGTCCTGGTGGACACCGTCCGTGACTGCTACGCGGCCCTGGGCACCGTCCACGCCCGCTGGAACCCGGTTCCGGGGCGGTTCAAGGACTACATCGCGATGCCCAAGTTCAACATGTACCAGTCGCTGCACACGACGGTCATCGGGCCCAACGGCAAGCCGGTCGAACTCCAGATCCGGACGTTCGACATGCACCGCCGCGCCGAGTACGGCATCGCCGCGCACTGGAAGTACAAGCAGGAGGCCGTCGCCGGCGCCTCCAAGGTGCGCTCGGACCAGCCACGGACCACCGGCAAGGACGACCACCTCAACGACATGGCCTGGCTGCGTCAGCTGCTGGACTGGCAGAAGGAGACCGAGGACCCCGGCGAGTTCCTGGAGTCCCTGCGCTTCGACCTGTCCCGCAACGAGGTCTTCGTCTTCACGCCGAAGGGTGACGTGATAGCGCTGCCGGCCGGCGCCACGCCCGTGGACTTCTCGTACGCGGTGCACACCGAGGTGGGCCACCGCACCATAGGAGCCCGCGTCAACGGACGCCTCGTCCCGCTGGAATCGACCCTGGACAACGGCGACCTGGTGGAGGTCTTCACCTCCAAGGCGGCCGGGGCCGGACCGTCCCGGGACTGGCTGAACTTCGTGAAGTCGCCGCGGGCCCGCAACAAGATCCGGGCCTGGTTCTCCAAGGAGCGCCGCGACGAGGCCATCGAGCAGGGCAAGGACGCCATCGTCCGCGCGATGCGCAAGCAGAACCTGCCGATCCAGCGCATCCTCACCGGCGACTCGCTCGTCACCCTCGCTCACGAGATGCGCTACCCGGACATCTCCGCCCTCTACGCGGCCATAGGCGAAAGCCATGTCTCCGCGCAGAGCGTGGTGCAGAAGCTCGTCCAGGCCCTCGGCGGCGAGGAGGCCGCCACCGAGGAGATCGACGAGGCCGTACCGCCCACCCGCAGCCGCAAGCGGCGCGGCAACAACGACCCCGGAGTCGTGGTCAAGGGCGTCGAGGACGTCTGGGTCAAGCTGGCCCGCTGTTGTACGCCCGTCCCCGGCGACCCCATCATCGGCTTCGTCACCCGCGGCAGCGGCGTATCGGTGCACCGCAACGACTGCGTCAACGTCGAGTCGCTCTCACGCGAGCCCGAGCGGATCCTCGAGGTCGAGTGGGCGCCCACGCAGTCCTCGGTCTTCCTCGTCGCCATACAGGTCGAGGCCCTGGACCGCAGCCGTCTGCTGTCGGACGTCACCCGAGTCCTGTCCGACCAGCACGTCAACATCCTGTCCGCAGCCGTCCAGACGTCCCGCGACCGCGTCGCCACCTCCCGCTTCACCTTCGAGATGGGCGACCCGAAGCACCTGGGCCACGTCCTGAAGGCCGTACGCGGTGTGGAAGGCGTCTACGACGTGTACCGGGTGACGTCGGCGCGGAGGCCCTAGCTAGGGCGGGGGCCGGTGAAGAGCGGGCGGCAAGCCGACGATACGAGTGGGGCTCCCGTACGAACCGTACGGGAGCCCCACTCTTATCCGGCTGTCGACGTCAGCCGCCGAACTCCTGCAGACCCTTCAGCGCCTGGTCCAGCAGGGCCTGACGGCCGTCGAGCTCACGCTGGAGCTTGTCGGCCCTCGCGTTGTTGCCCTGGGCGCGGGCCGCCTCGATCTGACTGCCCAGCTTGTCCACGGCGGCCTGGAGCTGGCCCGTGAGACCGGCGGCGCGGGCGCGGGCCTCCGGGTTGGTGCGGCGCCACTCCGTTTCCTCGGCCTCCTGGATGGCCCGCTCGACCGCGTGCATCCGGCCCTCGACCTTCGGGCGGGAGTCACGCGGGACATGGCCGATGGCCTCCCACCGCTCGTTGAGCGAGCGGAAGGCGGCACGCGCCGTCTTCAGATCCGTCACCGGCAGGATCTTCTCCGCCTCCCCGGCCAGCTCCTCCTTGAGCTTGAGGTTCTCCGACTGCTCCGCGTCACGCTCGGCGAACACGGAGCTGCGGGCGGCGAAGAAGACGTCCTGGGCCCCGCGGAAGCGGTTCCACAGGTCGTCCTCGTGCTCACGCTGGGCGCGTCCGGCGGCCTTCCAGTCGGCCATCAGCTCGCGGTAGCGCGCCGCCGTGGGACCCCAGTCGGACGAGTTCGACAGCGCCTCGGCCTCCGCGACCAGCTTCTCCTTGGTCTTGCGGGCATCCTCGCGCTGCGCGTCGAGCTGCGCGAAGTGGGCCTTGCGACGCTTGGAGAACGCCGAGCGGGCGTGCGAGAAGCGGTGCCAGAGCTCGTCGTCGGACTTGCGGTCCAGCCGCGGCAGACCCTTCCAGGTGTCCACCAGTGCCCGCAGCCGCTCACCGGCGGACCGCCACTGGTCGGACTGGGCGAGCTCCTCCGCCTCGGTGACCAGGGCCTCCTTGGAGTGCCGGGCCTCGTCGGACTGCTTCGCCCGCTGCTGCTTGCGCTCCTCGCGGCGCGCCTCGACCGTCTCCACGAGTCTGTCCAGCCGCACCTTGAGCGCGGCCAGGTCACCGACCGCATGATGCGCGTCCACCTGCTCGCGAATGTGATCGATCGCGACCTGAGCGTCCTTCGCCGACAGATCGGTGGTCTTCACCCGCTTCTCGAGGAGGCCGATTTCGACGACCAAGCCCTCGTACTTGCGCTCGAAGTAGGCCAGCGCTTCCTCGGGGGAGCCTGCCTGCCAGGAACCGACGACCTGCTCGCCGTCGGCCGTACGCACGTACACGGTCCCCGTCTCGTCGACGCGGCCCCACGGGTCGCTGCTCACAGCGCCTCCTCCACATGATGCCTGCAAGGAGCCTCAGCGCCCCCGAGCATCGTCCACAGTTTCGTCACGGCCAACATAGGCGACCGGCGGGTTGCCTGTCCGCATCCCGCGCGACCGAAATTTCACTGTTGGAGGTCAGGACTTCTTGACAGTCGCCTTGTTGATCACAACGGTCGCATTGGGCGTCCCATCACCCATCCCCGTGTTCTCACCGGCCTTGGCGATCTTGGTCAGGACCTTCATCCCCGCCTCGGAGATCGTGCCGAACGGTGTGTAGTTGGCCGGCAGCGGACTGTCCTGGAAGACGAGGAAGAACTGGCTGCCACCGCTGTTCTTGCCCTCACCCGTCTGCCCGTTGAACTGGTTCGCCATCGCGACCGTGCCCGCCGGGTACACATCGCCCTTCAGACGCGAGTCCTTGAGGTTCTCGTCCGGGATCGTGTAGCCGGGACCGCCCATGCCGGTGCCCTGCGGGTCACCGCACTGCAGCACGTAGATGCCCTGCGTGGTGAGGCGGTGGCACTTGGTGTGGTCCAAGTAGCCCTTGTTCACCAGGAAGTCGAACGAGTTGACCGTGTGCGGGGCCTTCGCCGCGTCCATCGTTATGGGGATGGAACCGCAGGTCGTCTGCAGATCCATCGTGTACTTCGCGGTCTTGTCGATGGTGATCGCGGGTTCCTTCTTGAAGGTGAGCTTCTCCACCTTGCCCGCAGCCGCCTTCTCGCACGGGTCCGGCGCCTTGCTGGCACTGGGCGAGGCGCTGGGGGTCACCTCCGCGCCGGCGTTGTCCTGCTTGTCGTCACCCTTGAGGACGTCGGTCGTGTACAGCGCCACGCTGCCCACCAGGATCACACCGAGCACCGAGGCGATCACGGCGTTGCGGACATGGGCCTTGCGTCGCGCGGACGTACGCCGCTGCTGCTGCCGCAAGAACTTCTCCCGGGCGAGCTGACGCCGCCGCTGATCCTGGCTGACCACGGGGTTCTCTCCTCATGAGTCTGTATGTCGACGGGTGTGTCGCGCGTCCGTTGAGTCGACTGTTTGCGTGTGACCCGTACCGTATATGGGTTCGCTGGGGAAACGGCAGCGCCGGTAGGCTCTGATCCACAGCAACCCACCACCCTCGTACGACACAAGAAGGACGATCGTGCTCATTGCCGGGTTCCCCGCCGGGGCCTGGGGGACCAACTGTTATCTGGTCGCCCCCGCCGCGGGTGAGGAGTGCGTGATCATCGACCCGGGCCACCAGGCCACCCAGGGTGTCGAGGAGACGCTGAAGAAGCATCGGCTCAAGCCCGTCGCCGTCGTCCTCACCCATGGCCACATCGACCACGTGGCCTCGGTCGTCCCGGTGTGCGGCGCGCACGACGTACCGGCGTGGATCCACCCCGAGGACCGGTACATGATGAGCGACCCCGAGAAGGCGCTCGGCCGTTCCATCGGCATGCCGCTCATGGGCGAGCTGACCGTGGGGGAGCCGGGTGACGTCAAGGAGCTGACCGACGGCGCTCGGCTGGAGCTGGCCGGTCTGGAACTGTCCGTCGCGCACGCGCCCGGCCATACCAAGGGGTCGGTGACGTTCCGGATGCCCGAGAACACGGAGATCCCCTCCGTGTTCTTCTCCGGGGATCTGCTCTTCGCCGGCTCCATCGGACGCACCGACCTGCCCGGCGGTGACATGGCCGAGATGCTCGATTCGCTGGCCCGCGTGTGCCTGCCGCTCGACGACTCGACCGTGGTGCTGTCCGGCCACGGCCCCCAGACGACCATCGGCCAGGAGCGCGCCACCAACCCGTATCTGCGGCAGGTGGCCGCCGGCGGCCAGGGAGCCCCCTCGGCTCCCCGACGAGGAATGTGACGAGAGACCTTCCGTGAGCACCTTTCAGGCCCCTAAGGGCACGTACGACCTGCTGCCGCCCCGCTCCGCGACGTTTCTCGCGGTCCGTGAGGCGATCGCCGGCCCGCTGCGCAACTCCGGGTACGGCTACGTCGAGACGCCCGGTTTCGAGAACGTCGAGCTTTTCGCGCGCGGTGTCGGTGAGTCGACCGACATCGTGACCAAGGAGATGTACGCCTTCGAGACGAAGGGCGGCGACAGGCTGGCCCTGCGCCCCGAAGGCACCGCGTCCGTACTGCGCGCCGCGCTGGAAGCGAACCTGCACCGCCAGGGCAACCTCCCCGTCAAGCTCTGGTACTCGGGCTCGTACTACCGCTACGAACAGCCGCAGGCCGGTCGCTACCGCCACTTCTCCCAGGTCGGCGCCGAAGCCATCGGTGCCGAGGACCCGGCCCTGGACGCCGAGTTGATCATCCTGGCGGACCAGGCGTACCGCTCGCTGGGGCTGCGGAACTTCCGCATCCTGCTCAACAGCCTGGGCGACAAGGAGTGCCGTCCCGTCTACCGGGCCGCCCTGCAGGAGTTCCTGCGCGGCCTGGACCTGGACGAGGACACGCTCCGCCGTGCGGAGATCAACCCGCTGCGGGTCCTCGACGACAAGCGCGGGGACGTCCAGAAGCAGCTGACCGACGCCCCGCTGCTGCGTGACTACCTCTGCGACGCCTGCAAGGCGTACCACGAGGAGGTGCGCGGGCTGATCACGGCGGCGGGCGTCTCCTTCGAGGACGACCTCAAGCTGGTGCGCGGCCTGGACTACTACACCCGCACGACCTTCGAGTTCGTCCACGACGGCCTCGGCTCGCAGTCCGCGGTGGGCGGCGGCGGCCGCTACGACGGCCTCTCCGAGATGATCGGCGGCCCCGCGCTGCCGTCGGTCGGCTGGGCCCTCGGCGTCGACCGCACCGTCCTGGCCCTGGAGGCGGAGGGCGTCGAGCTCGAACTCCCCGCCGCCACCAGCGTGTTCGCCGTCCCGCTCGGCGAGGAGGCCCGCCGCCTGCTGTTCGCCAAGGTCACGGAGTTGCGCAAGGTGGGCATCGCGGCCGACTTCTCGTACGGCGGGAAGGGGCTGAAGGGCGCGATGAAGAACGCCAACCGGAGCGGTGCGCGCTACACCGTCGTGGCCGGGGAGCGCGACCTGGCCGAAGGCGTCGTCCAGCTCAAGGACATGGAGTCCGGCGAGCAGGTCGCCGTCGGCGTGAACGAGATCGTGGCGGAGCTGGAGGCCCGGCTCGGCTGAGTCGAACCCTTGTCGCCCCTGCCGCCCTGTACGGGTGGCAGGGGCGACTTTTATGTCCAGCGAACGGTGCGCGCGCGAGGGTGTACGGCACAATGACCGTGCCCCAGAGGCCCCTTCGAAGCTATGGAATCGACGTGATGAGCAAGACGACAGTCAAGGACGTCTCCGCCGCCGAGCGGGAACACACCGTGGTCCCACGCACGGTGGGCGGCAGTCGTGCCTTCGCGATCCTGCTGCTGATCACCGGCGCGGCCGGGCTGCTCGCGTCCTGGGTCATCACGATCGACAAGTTCAAGCTGCTCGAGGACCCGGACTTCATCCCTGGCTGCAGCCTCAACCCGGTCGTCTCCTGCGGCAACATCATGAAGAGCGACCAGGCCTCCGTCTTCGGGTTCCCCAACCCGATGCTCGGCCTCGTCGCGTACGGCATCGTCATCTGCGTCGGCATCAGCCTGCTCGCCCGCGCGACCTACCCGCGCTGGTACTGGCTGACCTTCAACGCGGGCACCGCCTTCGGCGTCGGCTTCGTGACCTGGCTGCAGTACCAGTCGCTGTACAACATCAACTCGCTCTGCCTGTGGTGCTGCCTCGCCTGGGTCGCCACGATCCTGATGTTCTGGTACGTCACGTCCTCCAACATTCGTCACGGCTTCCTGCCCGCGCCCGGCTGGCTGAAGAACTTCTTCGGCGAGTTCACCTGGGTCCTGCCCGTGATGCACATCGGCGTCATCGGCATGCTGATCCTCACCCGCTGGTGGGACTTCTGGACCAGCTGACGGCCCCGGACGGCCGTCGGCGGCCCCGGGCACCGGCCGACCGTACCGGCCGACCGTACCGGCCGACCGTACCGGCCGACCGCACCGGCCGGACTGTCAGTGGCGTGACATAGGGTTTTCGCGTGGAGCCCGATCTGTTCACCGCCGCCGCAGAAGAACGCCAGGAGAAGGACCCCGCCGCCAGCCCCCTGGCCGTACGGATGCGTCCGCGCACCCTCGACGAGGTCGTGGGCCAGCAGCACCTGCTGAAGCCCGGTTCGCCCCTGCGCAGACTGGTCGGCGAGTCCGGCGGCGGACCCGCCGGTCCCTCCTCGGTGATCCTCTGGGGCCCGCCCGGCACCGGCAAGACGACCCTGGCGTACGTCGTCTCCAAGGCCACCGACAAGCGTTTCGTGGAACTCTCGGCGATCACCGCCGGCGTCAAGGAGGTCCGCGCGGTCATCGAGGGCGCCCGCCGCGCCACCGGCGGGTACGGCAAGGAGACCGTTCTCTTCCTCGACGAGATCCACCGCTTCAGCAAGGCCCAACAGGACTCCCTGCTCCCGGCCGTCGAGAACCGCTGGGTCACCCTGATCGCGGCGACCACGGAGAACCCGTACTTCTCGGTGATCTCCCCCCTCCTGTCCCGCTCCCTCCTCCTCACCCTCGAACCCCTCACCGACGACGACCTGCGCGGCCTCCTGAGGCGCGCGCTGACCGACGAACGCGGCCTCAAGAGCGCCGTCACCCTCCCCGAGGACACCGAGGCCCACCTCCTGCGGATCGCCGGCGGCGACGCCCGCCGCGCCCTGACCGCCCTGGAGGCCGCGGCCGGCGCCGCCCTCGACAAGGGGGCGGAGGCGATCGCGCTCCAGACGCTGGAGGAGACCGTCGATCGCGCCGCCGTGAAGTACGACCGCGACGGCGACCAGCACTACGACGTGGCCAGCGCCCTCATCAAGTCCATCCGGGGCTCCGACGTCGACGCCGCGCTGCACTACCTGGCCCGGATGATCGAGGCCGGTGAGGACCCCCGGTTCATCGCCCGCCGCCTGATGATCTCCGCCAGCGAGGACATCGGCCTCGCCGATCCGAACGCGCTGCCGACAGCCGTCGCCGCCGCCCAGGCCGTCGCCATGATCGGCTTCCCCGAGGCCGCGCTCACCCTCAGCCACGCCACCATCGCCCTCGCTCTGGCGCCCAAGTCGAACGCCGCGACCATGGCGATCGGCGCCGCCATGGAGGACGTACGGAAGGGGCTGGCCGGCCCCGTGCCCCCGCATCTGCGGGACGGGCACTACAAGGGCGCGGCCAAGCTCGGGCACGCGCAGGGGTACGTGTACCCGCACGATCTGCCCGAGGGGATCGCCGCCCAGCAGTACGCGCCGGACGAGATCAAGGAGCGGGAGTACTACACACCGACCAGGCACGGAGCCGAGGCCCGGTACGCCGACGCGGTGGAGTGGACCAGGAAGAACCTCGGTCGGAAGCAGTCCTGAACCCCCTGTAGACTTCTCCCCAGTGCTGCGTCCCGTGTCCGGCTCCGGTCGGCGCCTCAGGCGGGACATTCAGCCGGATCTTCATGATCCAGGAGCGTCGCGCACCGTCGTAGGTGTCGCGGGCAGCCCACCACCACTCGGAATCCCGGGACCGGTCGGTGGGCCGTTCGTGTGCTGCACGTATGTGCCCAGACCAGGGGAACGGCTACCCGACAAGTCCCTCGTGGACCTGACGGGATTCCCCGGCTGCGGATGCGACCTCCCTTAACCCTGAGGCAGCCGAAGAGAAAAGGAAAAGAAGTGGCGAACCAGTCCCGCCCCAAGGTCAAGAAGTCGCGTGCCCTCGGCATCGCGCTGACCCCGAAGGCCGTCAAGTACTTCGAGGCCCGCCCCTACCCGCCGGGCGAGCACGGCCGCGGCCGCAAGCAGAACTCGGACTACAAGGTCCGTCTGCTGGAGAAGCAGCGTCTGCGCGCGCAGTACGACGTGTCCGAGCGTCAGCTCGTCCGCGCCTACGAGCGTGCCTCCAAGGTCCAGGGCAAGACCGGTGAGGCCCTGATCATCGAGCTCGAGCGCCGTCTCGACGCGCTGGTCCTGCGTTCGGGCATCGCCCGCACGATCTACCAGGCCCGCCAGATGGTCGTCCACGGCCACATCGAGGTCAACGGCCACAAGGTCGACAAGCCGTCCTTCCGCGTCAAGCCGGACGACGTCGTCATGGTCCGTGAGCGCAGCCGCCAGAAGCCGCTGTTCGAGGTCGCCCGCGAGGGTGGCTTCGCCGCGGACGGTGAGACCCCCCGCTACCTGCAGGTGAACCTCAAGGCCCTGGCGTTCCGCCTGGACCGCGAGCCGAACCGCAAGGAAGTCCCGGTCATCTGCGACGAGCAGCTCGTCGTCGAGTACTACGCCCGTTGATCCTCTTTCGACGGACGTAGTACACACGCACCGAGCGTCAGCCCGTCGTCCCCCCGCCCTTCCCGGCGGGCGGGACGGCGGGCTGACGCCGTACTGCGGCAGGCGCTGCGGCGGGCACGGCGCCAGGCACTGCGGTAGGCACTGCGGTAGGCATTAATGCGGTACTGGGCGATCGCTCCGGCGCGATAGGCTCGGGACACGACTTTTCGACGTTCAGGCATGTTCCAGGGAGCGGGTGCAGACAGTGTCCGGTGGAGAGGTGGCCGGGATCCTGGTGGCCGTCTTCTGGGCGATCCTGGTCTCCTTCCTCGCCGTCGCGCTGGCGAGGCTGGCCCAGACGCTCAAGGCGACCACCAAGCTCGTCGCGGACGTGACCGACCAGGCCGTCCCCCTCCTCGCCGACGCGTCCACCGCCGTCCGCTCCGCGCAGACCCAGATCGAACGGGTCGACGCCATCGCGTCCGACGTCCAGGAGGTCACGTCGAACGCCTCGGCGCTCTCCACGACCGTCGCGTCCACCTTCGGCGGCCCCCTCGTCAAGGTCGCCGCCTTCGGCTACGGCGTACGCCGGGCCATGGGCGGCCGCCGGGAGGGCGAGCCCGCCGAGGAGCAGCGTCGTACCGTGATCGTCGGCCGCACCGTGCCGGGCGCGCGCAGGAGCAGGCGCAACTCCCGTGGAAAGAAGGACTGACCGAGCGATGTTCCGCCGTACGTTCTGGTTCACCACAGGGGTCGCCGCCGGAGTGTGGGCCACCACCAAGGTCAACCGCAAGCTCAAGCAGCTCACCCCCGAGCACCTCGCCACCCAGGCGGCGCACAAGGCGGTCGAGGCGGGCCACAGGCTCAAGGACCGGGCGGTCGGCTTCGCGCTCGACGTCCGCGACAACATGGCCCAGCGGGAGGCCGAACTGGGCGAGGCACTCGGCATCGAGGCCAACCCCGACCAGTACCCGGAGCTTCCGGCCCCGAGGCACATCGTCGCCATCGAGAACACCAACACCCCGAAGTACAGCAGGAATCCGAGGTACGTCGACAGCTCGTCGTACCCGTACAACCGGAATGAGGACCACTGATGGAGTCGGCTGAAATCCGCCGCCGCTGGTTGAGCTTCTTCGAGGAGCGCGGTCACACCGTCGTCCCTTCGGCGTCGCTCATCGCGGACGACCCGACTCTGCTCCTGGTCAACGCGGGCATGGTCCCGTTCAAGCCGTACTTCCTCGGTGAGGTCAAGCCCTCCTTCGACCGCGCCACCAGCGTGCAGAAGTGCGTCCGTACGCCGGACATCGAAGAGGTCGGCAAGACCACCCGGCACGGCACGTTCTTCCAGATGTGCGGCAACTTCTCCTTCGGCGACTACTTCAAGGAAGGCGCCATCAAGCACGCCTGGGAGCTGCTCACCAGCCCCCAGGACAAGGGTGGTTACGGCCTGGAGCCGGAGAAGCTCTGGATCACCGTCTACAAGGACGACGACGAGGCCGAGCGCATCTGGCACGAGCAGATCGGCGTGCCCAAGGAGCGAATCCAGCGCCTCGGCAAGAAGGACAACTACTGGTCCATGGGCGTCCCCGGCCCGTGCGGCCCGTGTTCCGAGATCAACTACGACCGCGGCCCGGAGTTCGGCGTCGAGGGCGGCCCGGCCGTCAACGACGAGCGGTACGTGGAGATCTGGAACCTGGTCTTCATGCAGTACGAGCGCGGCGAGGGCACCTCGAAGGAGGACTTCGAGATCCTCGGCGAGCTGCCCAGCAAGAACATCGACACGGGCCTCGGCCTGGAGCGCCTCGCCATGATTCTGCAGGGCGTGCAGAATCTGTACGAGATCGACACCTCCATGGCCGTCATCGACAAGGCCACCGAGATCACCGGTGTCTCCTACGGCGACGCCAAGGACTCCGACGTCTCCCTGCGCGTGGTCACCGACCACATCCGCACCGCCGTGATGCTCATCGGCGACGGCGTCACCCCGGGCAACGAGGGCCGGGGCTATGTCCTGCGCCGCATCATGCGCCGCGCCATCCGCAACATGCGGCTGCTCGGTGCCACCGGCCCGGTCGTCCAGGACCTCATCGACGTCGTCATCGCCATGATGGGCCAGCAGTACTCCGAGCTGATCACCGACCGCGAGCGCATCGAGAAGGTCGCCCTCGCCGAGGAGAACGCCTTCCTCAAGACGCTGAGGGCCGGCACGAACATCCTCGACACGGCCATCACCGACACCAAGGCCACCGGCGGCAAGCAGCTGCCCGGCGACAAGGCGTTCCTGCTCCACGACACCTGGGGCTTCCCGATCGACCTCACCCTGGAGATGGCCGCCGAGCAGGGCCTCTCCGTGGACGAGGACGGCTTCCGCCGCCTGATGAAGGAGCAGCGGGACAAGGCCAAGGCCGACGCCCGGTCCAAGAAGACCGGCCACGCCGACCTCGGCGCCTACCGCGAGATCGCCGACGCCGCCGGGGAGACCGAGTTCATCGGCTACTCGGACACCGAGGGCGAGTCGACGGTCGTCGGCATCCTCGTGGACGGTCTGTCCTCGCCCGCCGCCACCGAGGGCGACGAGGTCGAGATCGTCCTCGACCGCACCCCGTTCTACGCCGAGGGCGGCGGTCAGATCGGTGACACCGGCCGGATCAAGGTCGACTCCGGTGCCGTCATCGAGATCCGCGACTGCCAGAAGCCGGTCCCGGGCGTGTACGTCCACAAGGGCGTCGTCCAGGTCGGCGAGGTGACCGTCGGTGCCAAGGCCCAGGCCTCGATCGACGGCCGTCGCCGTACGGCCATCGCCCGCGCCCACTCCGCCACGCACCTCACCCACCAGGCCCTTCGTGACGCCCTCGGCCCGACGGCCGCCCAGGCCGGTTCCGAGAACCAGCCCGGCCGCTTCCGCTTCGACTTCGGTTCCCCTTCCGCCGTTCCGACGGCCGTGATGACCGACGTCGAGCAGAAGATCAACGAGGTGCTCGCCCGCGACCTGGACGTGCACGCGGAGATCCTGAGCCTCGACGAGGCCAAGAAGCAGGGCGCCATCGCCGAGTTCGGCGAGAAGTACGGCGAGCGCGTCCGCGTCGTCACCATCGGCGACTTCTCCAAGGAGCTGTGCGGCGGCACACACGTCCACAACACTTCGCAGCTCGGCCTGGTCAAGCTGCTCGGTGAGTCGTCCATCGGCTCCGGCGTACGCCGGATCGAGGCTCTGGTCGGTGTCGACGCCTACAACTTCCTCGCCCGTGAGCACACGGTCGTCGCCCAGCTCCAGGAGCTGATCAAGGGCCGTCCGGAGGAGCTTCCGGAGAAGGTTTCGGCCATGCTCGGCAAGCTGAAGGACGCCGAGAAGGAGATCGAGAAGTTCCGCGCCGAGAAGGTGCTGCAGGCCGCCGCCGGTCTCGCCGAGTCCCCCAAGGACGTCTCCGGAGTTGCCGTCGTGACCGGTCAGGTCCCGGACGGAACCACCGCCGACGACCTCCGCAAGCTGGTGCTCGACGTGCGCGGACGCATCCAGGGCGGCCGGGCCGTCGTGGTCGCCCTCTTCACCGCTGTGAACGGCAAGCCGCTGACGGTCATCGCCACCAACGAGGCCGCTCGCGAGCGCGGTCTGAAGGCCGGCGACCTGGTCCGTACGGCCGCCAAGACCCTCGGCGGCGGCGGTGGCGGCAAGCCGGACGTCGCCCAGGGTGGTGGCCAGAACCCGGCCGCCATCGGCGAGGCCGTGGACGCGGTCGAACGCCTGGTCGCCGAGACGGCCAAGTGAGTACGACGGATCACACGAGCGGAGACGACGGCCCGGCCCTGCGCCGCGGCCGTCGGCTCGCGCTCGATGTCGGGGACGCCCGCATCGGCGTCGCCTCCTGCGACCCCGACGGCATCCTCGCCACCCCGGTCGAGACCGTTCCCGGACGCGATATCCCCGCAGCTCAGCGTCGATTGAGACAACTGATCGACGAGTACGTACCCATAGAGGTAATCGTCGGACTTCCGCGTTCCCTCAAGGGAGGAGAGGGCCCGGCCGCCGTCAAGGTACGGGGTTTCGCCCAGGAGTTGGCTCGAATGATCGCGCCCGTTCCGGTCAGACTCGTCGACGAGAGGATGACCACGGTGACGGCGAGTCAAGGGCTGCGTGCCTCGGGTGTGAAATCCAAAAAGGGCAGGTCGGTCATTGACCAGGCAGCAGCCGTGATCATCCTGCAACAGGCGCTGGAATCCGAACGGGCGTCTGGTAAAGCTCCGGGCGAGGGCGTCGAAGTGGTCATCTGATCGCGATACGGTAACGTTCCGCGCGATGCGGTGGCCTTCGAACAGCCACCGCACAAAAAGAGGCGGGGACGAAAGCAGAGCCACAGGCCCCGCGTGACCGCCGCCTCGCGGCTCTAGGGGATCGATGACTGAGTATGGCCGGGGCCCGGGCTCCGAACCGTGGCATCCGGACGACCCGTTGTACGGGGACGCCGGATGGGACGGACAGCAGGCCCAGGCGGGCCAGCAGTCCCCTTACGGCGGCCAGCCGCAGCAGCACTACCCGGAGCAGCACCAGTACCAGCAGCAGTACGACAACGGCAACGGCGTCTGGAACAACGGTCATCAGGACGCCTACGCCCAGCAGCAGTACCAGCAGGAGTACGGCGACCCCGGGCAGCAGTACCCCGGCCAGAACCAGCATCAGCAGCAGTACACCGGTCATGGCCAGCAGCAGTACGACCACACCAACGGCGGCTGGAACAACGGAACACACCAGCACGCGCAGGGCCCTTACGTCGGCGACCCGGCCGACCCCTACGGCGCGCAGCAGCAGGCGATGGCCTACGGCGGCGGCCAACAGGACTTCTACGGCACGCCCGACGCGTATCCGCCGCCGGAGCCGCCCTCGCGCCGTCGCGCGGAAGCCACGCCCGCAGCCGAAACCGCACCCTCTCCGGAGCCCGAGGCCGAGCAGCCGTCGCCCGCCGCCGAGCGGACCGAGTGGGATCCCGGGCCGGACCAGGGCGAGCACGCGTTCTTCGCCGGCGGCGGAGACGACGACGATGACGACGAGGCCGGGGAACGCGTCGGCCGGGGCGACCGGAAGGGCCGCGGCGGCAAGGCGAAGAAGCCGGGCAAGGGTGGTAAGAAGCGCCGCAGTGGTCTTGCCTGCCTGGTGGTCGTCGTGGTTCTCGGCGGCGGCTTCGCCGGGGTCAGTTATTTCGGGTACCAGTTCTTCCAGAGCCGTTACGGCGAGAATCCCGACTATTCGGGGGACGGTACGAACGAGGTCGTTACGATCACGGTCGCCAAGGGCGAATTCGGGTCGGACATCGGGCAGAAACTCAAGGCGGCCGGGGTTGTCAAGAGCGTTGATGCCTTCACGGCCGCGCTGGCAAAGGATCCCACGAGGCAGATTCAGGTCGGCGTTTATCTCCTCAAAAAGGAGATGTCAGCCAAAAGTGCTGTGGCTCTGATGCTCGACCCGAAGAGTCAGAGCAACTTCACTATCAGGGAAGGTCTTCGGAACCGCGAGATCTACTCCTTGATCGACAAGGAATTGGGCCTCGACAAGGGAACGACCGAGGAGGTCGCCGAGAAGAAGTGGGCCTCCCTCGGCCTCCCCGACTGGGCGAACGACAACGACGACATCAAGGATCCGCTGGAAGGATTCCTCTACCCGTCCACCTATCCGGTCGCCAAGGGCATGAAGCCCGAGGCGGTCCTGAAGGAAATGGTCGACCTCGCCAAGGCGAAGTACGAGGAACTGGACCTTGAGGGCAAGGCCAAGGGGCTGAAGCTGGAGAATCCGCTCCAGGTGCTCACGGTGGCGAGTCTCGTCCAGGCCGAGGGGAAGTACAAGAAGGACTTCCTGAAGGTCTCCCGCGTGGTCTACAACCGGCTCGCCGAGAACAACACCGAGACCTACGGACTGCTCGACTTCGACTCCACGGTGAACTACCTGCGCGGTGAATCCAAGCTGGCCACGGGTTCAGTGAACTCGCTTCGGCAGATTGACGATCCGTACAACACGTACAAGTTCACGGGTCTGCCGCCCGGGCCGATCGACAATCCGGGTGAGGTGGCCATCAAGGCGGCGCTCAAGCCCGCCAAGGGCGACTGGTACTACTTCGTGTCGATCAACGAGGACGAGACGCTCTTCGCCGTGACCAACGAAGAGCACAATAGAAACCGTAAGAAGTACGAGGAAGCGCAGAACGGATAGATGAGCCGCACCGACAGCAAGAACCGGGCCGCCGTGCTCGGTTCGCCGATCGCTCACTCGCTCTCCCCGGTACTGCACCGGGCCGCGTATGCCGAACTGGGGCTCACCGACTGGACGTACGACCGTTTCGAGGTCGACGAGGAGTCGCTGCCGGGGTTCGTCGAGAAGCTCGGACCGGAGTGGGCCGGGCTCTCGCTCACGATGCCGCTCAAGCGGGCGGTCATTCCGCTGCTGGACGAGATCAGCGAGACGGCGACCTCCGTCGAGGCCGTCAACACCCTGGTGTTCACGGAGGACGGGCGGCGGCTCGGCGACAACACCGACATCCCCGGGATCGTCGCCGCCCTGCGGGAGCGGGGCATCGAGCAGGTGGAGTCGGCGGCCATTCTCGGCGCGGGAGCCACCGCCTCCTCCGCGCTGGCCGCGCTCGCCCGGATCTGCACCGGTGAGGTCGTGGCGTACGTACGGAGCGAGGCTCGGGCCGCCGAGATGCGGCAGTGGGGCGAGCGGCTGGACGTCGAGGTGCGTACGGCGGACTGGGCGGAGGCCGCGCGTGGGCTGAGCGCTCCCCTCGTCATCGCCACGACGCCTGCCGGGGCGACGGACGCGCTGTCCGGTGCGGTGCCGGAGCGGCCGACGACGCTGTTCGACGTGCTGTACCACCCGTGGCCCACGGAGCTGGCGGCGCGATGGTCCGCGTTCGGCGGTGCCGTGGTCAGCGGGCTTGATCTGCTGGTGCACCAGGCCGTGTTGCAGGTCGAGCAGATGACCGGGTGCAAGACGGCTCCCGTGGGCGCGATGCGCCGGGCCGGGGAGCGGGCGCTGGCCGAACGGGGCTGAGCGCCCGGAGTGTGCTGATCATGGGCGCCACTTGTACCAAGGGGTAACCAGCGGCAATCATCATCGGGCGGCCCGGCGACGCAGGCGGGGCGTTGAACGGAGCCCCCATGTCACGTCACTCCCGGCGCAGGTTTCTCACCTATCTGGTGGCCGCGCCCACGCTCGCCGTAGCGACCAAGATAGGTCTGGACGCCTATGCGCCCGACGTCGCCGACGCGGCGATACCCACGCTGCCGGCGCCGGCGGATCTCGTGGACCTCGGTGATCTGCTGATCCTGGCCGGGGCACCGACGGCGAACATGCTGGTGCTGAGCGTCGACGAGGAGGGCATCGCCCACTTCCGGCTGCCGAGGGAGGAGGTCGGGCAGGGCCTCACCACGGCGGTGGCGATGCTGGTGGCGGAGGAGCTGGACACCCCGCTCGACCGGGTACGCATCCAACTGGACGACGCCCGCCCCGAGTTGCTCTTCAACCAGCTCACCGGCAGCTCCAACTCGATCCGTTCGCTCTACGACCCGGTGCGCCATACGGCGGCTGCCGCGCGGGCGCGGATGGTTCGTGCCGCCGCGAAGCAATGGGGACTCCGCGCGGGAGATCTGGCGGTGCGGCAGGGCGTCGTGGTCGCGCCGGACGGGCGTACCGCCTCCTACGGTTCGCTGTCGGCGGCCGCCGCCTCCCTCGACCTCGGCTCCCTCGTCGTCACGCCGAAGAAGGAGTCGGAACACACCGTCGTCGGCAGCCCCACCTCGCGCATCGACGCCCGTGCCATGGTCACCGGCAAGCAGGTCTACACACTGGACCTCGACGTGCCCGGGGCCAAGCCGTGCATGGTGCGCCGGCCGCCGACGATCAACGGCACCGTGAAGGCGGTGAACAACGAGGCCGCCGTACGGGCCATGCCCGGTGTGCTCGACGTGGTCACCATCGACAGTGGTGTCGCCGTTGTCGCGGAGACGTTCGGGCAGGCCCTCGACGGCAAGGAGGCGCTGGACGTCACCTGGGGCCCGGGGAGCGTCGACGCGCTGTCGGACGACGCCATCACGGCCAGGCTGAAGGCGGCGACGCCCTCGCTGGACGTGCTCGGGCTGCTGGTGAAGAAGGTGGAGGGGGAGTTCGACTTCGCATTCGCCAGTCACGCGCCGCTGGAGACCAACTCGGCGGTCGCCGACGTACGGGCCGACCGTGCCGAGATCTGGTCCGGGCTGAAGTCGCCGATCGTCGCGCAGGCGGCCATCGCGAGGGCAGTCGGACTTCCGGTGTCCAAAGTGAAGGTCCACGTCGTGCAGTCGGGCGGCTCCTTCGGGCGGCGGCTCTTCCACGACGCGGCTCTGGAGGCCGCCGTCGTGTCCAAGAAGAGCGGACGGCCCGTACGGCTGATGTGGTCGCGGATCGACGACATGCGGCACGGGCGGATGCGGCCCGCCACCCACCACCGGATCCGGGCCACCTACGCGGTGGGGCAGGTGCTCACCTTCCAGCACCAGGTGGCCGCCGTGGAGACCGACTTCCGACACGGGCTCGGCGACGCGATCACCGCCGCCGCGGCGGGACTGCCGTCCGGCATCGGGAACGCGACCTTCGCGCAGACCCTGTTCCTGACCACGGTGAAGTCCCCGTACAACTTCGGATTCACCACGCAGACGCTCACCGAGGTGCCGGTCAAGATGCACACCGGGTCGTGGCGCTCGGTGTACTCGGCCAACACACGCGGGGCCGAGGAGATCATCGTCGACGAACTGGCGGCGAAGCTCGGCAAGGACCCGGTCGTCTTCCGGCGGGAGTTCCTCAAGACGGCGCGGCAGCGGGCCGTGCTCGACAGGGCCGCGACGGAAGGCGACTGGGGGCGGAGCCTGCCGGACGGCTGGGCCCAGGGCGTCGCCTTCCACGACGAGTACAAGGCCTGCACGGCCTGCCTGGTCGAGATCGACGCCACCGATCCGAAGAAACCCCGGGTGACGAAGGCGGTCATCGTGGCCGACGTGGGCCGGGTGATCAACCCGCGCGGACTGGAAGCCCAGCTCCTCGGCGGGCTCACGGACGCCATCTCCACCACCCTGCGGGCCGGGCTCCACATCGACGAGGGGCTGCCCCTGGAAGGCAGCTATTCGCAGTTCCACTACGCCCGCCAGAAGGACTCCCCGAAGGACGTCAGGATCTTCGTCATCGAGGGAGCCGACGAACCCGGCGGCGCGGGCGAACTCGGTGTCCCGGCGGCCGTCGGCGCCGTCGCCAACGCCTACGCGCGGGCCACCGGCACCAAGCCACGCCGTTTCCCCGTCAACTTCGACGTGGACTTCACGCCATTCCCCCGCTGAGCCCGCTCGCCTCAGCCGTCACCGCCGAGCCCCCTCGTACGTCCGCGCGCCGACCCGCGCCAGGCTCCAGGAGCACATCGATGCCTTCCCACACCTTCACCGTCAACGGCGAGACCGTCACCGTCGATGCCCCCGACGACCTGCCCCTGCTGTGGGCGTTGCGCGACCTGCTCGGCGTCCGCGGGCCCAAGTACGGCTGCGGCATCGACGTCTGCAAGGCCTGCACCAGCCACCTAGACGGCGAGGCCGTCCGGCCCTGTGTGGTCCCGGTCGCCGACGCGGCCGGCCGCGAGGTCACCACCATCGAGGGGCTGGCCGACGGCGACGAGCTGCACCCCGTCCAGGAGGCCTGGCTGGAGCAGGACGTCGCCCAGTGCGGCTACTGCCAGCCCGGACAGATCATGGCCGCCGTCGCCCTGCTCAAGCGGACGAAAAACCCCACCGACGCCGACATCGACGAGATCGCGAACGTCTGCCGCTGCGGCACGTACTTCCGCATCCGCGAGGCGATCAAGAGCGCGGCGGCGAAGATGGGGTGACGCGGCGGGGTGCTCCGCGCGCGGTCGTCCGTTCGATCGGCGGGACGGTGCTCCGTGTGTACGGCTGCCGTCCGCCCGACGGGCGAGGTGCTCGTGCACGCCCGTCTGCCGGACGGCGAGGTGCTCGTGCAGGCCCGTCTGCCGGACGGCGAGGTCTCCGTGTACGCCCGTCCGTCTGATGGACCCGTGACCAGGTCCCGCCCCGGACGTGGGAGGATCGGAGGTGGCGGGCCGGGGCCGCGCACCCGGTAGCCGTCGCCGTACGCGAGGACACGCGTACACGCAGGCAGGACGCAGTACCGGGCGCGAGCACTGAGGAGCACCGTTGAGCAGGTTGCGCTGGCTGACCGCGGGGGAGTCCCACGGTCCCGCACTTGTCGCGACGCTGGAGGGTCTTCCCGCCGGCGTGCCGATCACCACCGAGATGGTGGGGGACCACCTGGCCCGGCGGCGCCTGGGCTATGGGCGCGGTGCGCGGATGAAGTTCGAGCGCGACGAGGTCACCTTCCTCGGCGGTGTGCGGCACGGTCTGACCATGGGCTCGCCGGTGGCGATCATGGTCGGGAACACCGAGTGGCCGAAGTGGGAGCAGGTCATGGCGGCGGACCCGGTCGACCCGGAGATCCTCGCCGGTCTGGCCCGCAACGCCCCGCTGACCCGCCCCCGGCCCGGTCACGCCGACCTGGCGGGTATGCAGAAGTACGGCTTCGACGAGGCCCGCCCGATCCTGGAGCGGGCTTCGGCCCGGGAGACCGCGGCCCGGGTCGCCCTCGGCGCCGTCGCCCGGTCGTACCTGAAGGAGACGGCCGGGATCGAGATCGTCAGCCACGTGGTGGAGCTGGCGGCGGCGAAGGCCCCGCAGGGCGTGTACCCGACGCCGGCCGACGTGGAGAGGCTGGACGCGGACCCGGTGCGCTGCCTGGACGCGGACGCGTCGAAGGCGATGGTCGCGGAGATCGACCAGGCCCACAAGGACGGCGACACCCTCGGCGGCGTCGTCGAGATCCTGGCGTACGGCGTGCCGGTGGGCCTCGGCTCGCACGTCCACTGGGACCGCAAGCTGGACGCCCGCCTCGCCGGCGCGCTGATGGGCATCCAGGCCATCAAGGGCGTCGAGATCGGCGACGGCTTCGAGCTGGCGCGGGTACCTGGCTCCAAGGCGCACGACGAGATCGTGAACACCCCCGAGGGCATCCGGCGGGTCTCCGGCCGCTCCGGTGGCACCGAGGGCGGTCTGACCACGGGTGAGCTGCTGCGGGTGCGGGCGGCGATGAAGCCGATCGCGACCGTGCCGCGCGCCCTGCGGACCGTGGACGTGACCACGGGCGAGGCCACGCAGGCCCACCACCAGCGCTCCGACGTCTCCGCCGTGCCCGCCGCGGGCATCGTCGCCGAGGCGATGGTGGCCCTGGTCCTGGCGGACGCGGTGGCGGAGAAGTTCGGCGGCGACAGCGTCACCGAGACGGCTCGCAACGTCCGTTCCTACCTCGACCACCTCGCGATCCGGTGACCCCGGTGCCTCTGGTCGTACTCGTCGGCCCCATGGGCGTCGGCAAGTCCACCGTCGGACAACTGCTCGCCGAGCGGCTCGGTGTCGCCTACCGCGACACCGACGACGACATCGTGGCCGAGCAGGGCCGTGCCATCGCGGAGATCTTCGTCGACGAGGGCGAGTCCGCCTTCCGCGCCGTTGAGAAGCGGGCCGTGCACAGGGCACTGGCCGCCCACGACGGCGTCCTCGCCCTCGGCGGCGGCGCGATCCTCGACGCCGACACACGCGCCCTGCTGGCCGGGCAGCGCGTCGTCTACCTCTCGATGGACGTCGAGGAGGCGGTCAAGCGCACCGGTCTCAACGCCGCCCGCCCGCTGCTGGCCGTCAACCCCCGCAAGCAGTGGCGGGAGTTGATGGAGGCACGGCGGAACCTGTACGAGGAGGTCGCCACGGCCGTCGTCGCCACCGACGGCCGTACGCCCGAGGAAGTCACCCGAGCGGCCCTGGACGCACTGGAGTTGAAGGAAGCTTGACTTTCTCCCCCGTCTAAAGGCGGGGGGTTCCAGCGGTCGCCCGCTGGGGTTCCTGCTTCACCGACGACTGCCCCGTCCGGGAGGACTCCCGTTGAGGTCTTACACCGTCTCCACAGGCAGATGCCGCCAGCCCGGCGGCCAGGATGTTGCGCGCCGCGTTCACGTCGCGGTCGTGCACTGTGCCGCACTCGCACATCCACTCGCGGACGTTCAGCGGCAGTTTCGCCCGGATCGTGCCGCAGGCCCCGCACAGCTTCGAGCTGGGGAACCAGCGGTCGATCACGACGAGTTCGCGCCCGTACCAGGCGCACTTGTACTCCAGTATCATGCGCAGGTCCGTCCAGGCTGCGTCGGAGATGGCGCGCGCGAGCTTGCCGTTCTTCAGCAGGTTGCGGACGGTCAGATCCTCGATCACTACCGTTTGGTTCTCACGGACGATACGAGTCGAGAGTTTGTGGAGGAAGTCCCGGCGCCTGTCGCTGATCCGGGCGTGCACCTCGGCGACCTTGCGCCGGGCCTTCTCCCGGTTGGCGGAGCCCTTCGCCTTCCGCGACAGCTCCCGCTGTGCCTTGGCGAGGCGGGCGCGGTCACGGCGCTCGTGCCGCGGGTTGGTGATCTTCTCCCCGGTGGACAGGGTCACCAGGGAGGTGATCCCGGCGTCCAGGCCGATCGCCGCGTCGGTGGCGGGAGCAGGGGCGATGGTGTCTTCGACGAGCAGCGAGACGAACCAGCGACCCGAGCTGTCGTGGGACACCGTCACTGTCGTGGGCTGCGCGCCCTTTGGGAGAGGGCGCGACCATCGGATGTCCAGGGGCTGCGTCATCTTGGCCAGAGTCAGCTTCCCTTCGCGCCACGCGAAGGCACTGCGGGTGTACTCGGCCGATGCGCGCGACTTCTTCCGCGACTTGAAGCGTGGGTACTTGGCCCGCTTGGCGAAGAAGTTCCCGAACGCTGTCTGAAGATGGCGCAGTGCCTGCTGAAGCGGAACAGAGGACACCTCGGTCAGGAAGGCAAGTTCCTCGCTCTTCTTCCACTCCGTCAGAGCGGCGGACGACTGCACGTAGGAGACGCGGCGCTGTTCGCCGTACCACGCCTGTGTGCGCTCCTCCAGCGCCTTGTTGTACACGAGGCGGACACAGCCGAACGTGCGCGACAGCTCGGCTGCCTGCTCGTCCGCGGGGTAAAAGCGGTACTTGAATGCCCGCTTGACCTGCTGTGTCACGCATCACATTCTATCAGTTCCCGTGTGAGTCAAGGGTGTCGGCCAGCAACTGCCGGATACCGGACCGCCCTGACAGCGCTTCGGTATCCTCCGCCCTGCTCCGCAGGAGTCCGTTTCCTCCCCGGCCTGGCGGCCGGGGTATCCACGAAGGAATCTTGATGAGCGAGACAGTGACCCGTATCCAGGTCGGCGGTACCGCGGGTACCGAGCCGTACGAGGTCTTGGTGGGGCGTCAGCTCCTCGGTGAGCTGGGCGGGTTGATCGGCAACCGGGTCAAGCGGGTCGCGGTGATCCATCCCGAGGCGCTGGACGACACCGCCGAGGCGCTGCGGGCCGATCTGGCCGGGCAGGGCTTCGAGGCGGTCGCGATCCAGGTGCCGAACGCGGAGGAGGCCAAGACCGCCGAGGTCGCGGCGTACTGCTGGAAGGCGCTGGGCCAGTCCGGGTTCACCCGCACCGATGTGATCGTCGGTGTCGGCGGCGGGTCCACCACGGACCTCGCCGGGTTCGTGGCGGCGACCTGGCTGCGCGGGGTCCGCTGGATCGCCATCCCGACGACCGTACTGGCCATGGTCGACGCGGCTGTCGGCGGCAAGACCGGCATCAACACGGCCGAGGGCAAGAACCTGGTGGGCTCGTTCCATCCGCCGGCCGGGGTGCTGTGCGACCTGGCGGCACTGGACTCACTGCCGGTCAACGACTACGTCTCCGGGCTCGCCGAGATCATCAAGGCCGGGTTCATCGCGGACCCGGTGATCCTGGACCTGGTCGAGGCCGACCCGCAGGCGGCCCGCACACCGGCCGGCCCGCACACCGCGGAGCTGATCGAGCGGTCGATCCGGGTCAAGGCCGAGGTCGTCTCCGGCGACCTGAAGGAGTCCGGGCGCCGCGAGATCCTCAACTACGGGCACACCCTGGCCCACGCGATCGAGAAGAACGAGCGCTACCAGTGGCGCCACGGCGCGGCCGTCTCCGTCGGCATGCACTTCGCGGCAGAACTGGGCCGTCTGGCGGGCCGGTTGGACGACGCGACCGCCGACCGTCACCGCGCGGTCCTCGAAGCGGTCGGGCTGCCGCTGCACTACCGCTACGACCAGTGGCCCAAGCTGCTGGAGACGATGAAGGTCGACAAGAAGTCGCGGGGCGACCTGCTGCGCTTCATCGTCCTGGACGGCCTGGCCAAGCCCACCGTCCTCGAAGGACCCGACCCGGCGATCCTGCTCGCCGCCTACGGCGAAGTGGGCCAGTAACGCCCGCTCGGGCAGCTCTTGCCCGATTCGCCTTGTGTCCCTGGCCACTTGGGCACTTCGGGCTGCCCCCGGCCGTTCACCAAAGGACGGCCGGGGACGGTACCGTTCGGTAAGGGCGGGGTCGAGAGGCCCCGCCCGCCAGTGTCGATGTGACTGTACGAGACGGAGTGGCACCGGATGCAGCACGCAGTGGGAGCTCCGCTGCCGCCGCCCCATCGGCCGGGGCAGGACCCGGCGGCCCCCTGGGCGCCGCCCGCGAACCAGCAGGGACACCCGGCACCCCCTCACCCGGGAGCGCCGGGCACGAACCCTCCGGGGCACACGGGCGCGAGCCACCCGGTGCCGCCGGGCACACACCCGGGCCCCGTGCCGCCACCCCCGCCCGCGCCCATGGGCCCGCCCGCACCGGCCGCGCCTCCGGGGTCCGTGCCCCCGCCCGCGCCGGGCTTCGCCGGAAACCCCGGGTATCCGCACACCTCGGCCCCGCAGCAGACCGGGATCCCGCGGGACACCACCGGACACGTGCAACTGCCGCCGGGCGGCCCCGTCACCATGCCGCCGCCCGCCACCGGCGCGCCCGACGTCACGGCCACCACGCTCGCGGTCCTGCTCATCGGGCCCGCCGGGGCAGGCAAGACCAGCGTCGCCAAGTACTGGGCGGACCACCGCCGGGTGCCCACCGCCCACATCAGCCTGGACGACGTACGCGAGTGGGTGCGCTCCGGCTTCGCGGACCCGCAGTCCGGCTGGAACGACAACTCCGAGGCGCAGTATCGTCTCGCCCGCCGCACCTGCGGCTTCTCCGCCCGGAACTTCCTGGCCAACGGCATCTCCTGCATCCTCGACGACGCCGTCTTCCCCGACCGCCCCGTCGTCGGCCTCGGTGGCTGGAAGAGGCATGTCGGCCCAGGCCTGCTGCCCGTCGTGCTCCTGCCGGGCCTGGAGATTGTCCTCGAACGCAACGCCAAGCGCTCGGGCAACCGCCGCCTCACCGACGAAGAGGTCGCCCGCATCCACGGCCGGATGGCGGGCTGGTACGGCTCGGGCCTGCCGATCATCGACAACTCCCAGCTGGATGTCCCGGCCACGGCGAGGGTCCTGGACGAGGTCCTGGCCAGGTCGATCGCCAGCCCACCCAAGTGGTAGCCGAGCACCAGAGGACGGCACCGGGGAACACCGTGGCCTGAGCCGACCCCCAAGGGGCGCGGGGAACCGCGCGCACAACCCCTACCGGGCCGCACCCGGCACCCCACGTCGGCCCCGTCCCCCGTTTCCCGCGGAACGCCCCCGCTCGGCTGCGCTCAACCGGCGGCCAGGCAGCGAAGCTCATACGCTCGGCACATGTCAGAGGTGTACGCGGCCCGCCGCGCTCGACTGAGAGAACGCTGCCACTCCGGCGGCAGCGCCACCGCACTTGTCACCCGCCCGGCCAACGTGCGCTATCTCGCGGGCGCGGCACCGCAGGGCGCGGTGCTGCTGCTCGGGAGGAGCGAGGACGTCCTGCTCTGTGGCACACCGCCGAGCGGCGAGATCGGCGAGGGCCGGCCCGACGAGGCGGTACGTATCCAGGTGCTGCCCGGACCCGGCGGCGACGCGGCGGTCGCGGCCGCCGATCTGGTCACGGCCCTGGGCGCCGAGTCGCTCGGGGTGGAGGAACACCACCTCACCGTGGGCCGGCACCGCGCGATCCGCTCGGTCGCGCCCCGGCTGCGGCTCGCCGACCTCGGGGGCGCGGTCGAGCAGCTGAGAGTGATCAAGGACGAGGAGGAGATCGCCTGTCTGCGGATCGGCGCGGAGATCGCCGACCAGGCGCTGGGCGAACTGCTCGAATCGATCCTCGTCGGCCGCACCGAGCGCCACCTCGCCCTGGAACTGGAGCGCCGCCTCGTCGACCACGGCGCCGACGGCCCGGCCTTCGCCACCTCCGTCGCCGCCGGCCCGAACTCCGGCCGCCCCGGTCACATCCCCACCGACCGCCGGGTCGAGGAGGGCGACTTCCTCTCCGTCTGCCTCGGCGCGACCTACCGCGGCTACCGCTGTGAGATCGGCCGTACGTTCGTGATCGGCACCTCGCCGGCGGACTGGCAGATCGAGCTGTACGACCTGGTCTTCGCAGCCCAGCGCGCCGGACGGGAGGCGTTGGCACCCGGTGCGGCCTACCGTGCCGTGGACCGCGCGGCCCGCCAGGTCCTGGACTCCGCGGGGTACGGTGACGGCCTTCCGGTGCGGATGGGCCACGGGGTCGGACTCGAAATCCACGAGGACCCGCAGTTGGCCCCCGCGGCCATGGGTAAACTGGACGCTTGCGTGCCGGTCACCGTCGAACCGGGGGTTCACCTCCCGGGCCGGGGCGGCGTCCGGATCGATGACACGCTCGTCGTACGCCCCGAGGCGGACGGCGGACCCGAGCTACTCACCATCACGACCAAGGAGCTGCTCGCGCTCTAGCTCACCGGCTGTGCGCGGGGCCCGGGGTCGTCCACGTCAGTCCAGGAGATTCCGCAACCGTGGCTTCCACGAACGACCTCAAGAACGGCCTGGTGCTCAAGCTCGACGGGGGCCAGCTCTGGTCCGTCGTCGAGTTCCAGCACGTCAAGCCCGGCAAGGGCCCGGCCTTCGTGCGCACCAAGCTCAAGAACGTGCTCTCCGGCAAGGTCGTCGACAAGACGTTCAACGCCGGCGTCAAGGTCGAGACGGCCACTGTCGACAAGCGCGACATGCAGTTCTCCTACATGGACGGCGAGTACTTCGTCTTCATGGACATGGAGACCTACGACCAGCTCATGGTCGACCGCAAGGCCGTCGGCGACGCCGCCAACTTCCTGATCGAGGGCTTCACCGCCACCGTCGCGCAGCACGAGGGCGAGGTGCTCTTCGTCGAGCTGCCGGCCGCCGTCGAGCTCGTGATCCAGGAGACCGAGCCGGGTGTCCAGGGCGACCGCTCCACCGGTGGCACCAAGCCCGCCACCCTGGAGACCGGCCACCAGATCCAGGTGCCGCTCTTCATCACCACCGGAGAGAAGATCAAGGTCGACACCCGCACGAGCGACTACCTCGGCCGGGTGAACAGCTAACCGTGGCTGCCCGCAACACGGCCCGCAAGCGCGCCTTCCAGATCCTCTTCGAGGGCGACCAGCGCGGAGCCGACGTCCTGACCGTCCTCGCGGACTGGATCCGGCACGCTCACAACGACACCCGGCAACCCCCGGTCAGCGAGTACACCATGCAGCTGGTCGAGGGGTACTCGGAGCACGCCAAGCGCATCGACGAGTTGATCGCGCAGTACTCGGTGGGGTGGACGCTCGACCGGATGCCGGTCGTGGACCGCAACATCCTGCGGCTCGGGGCGTACGAGCTGATCTGGGTCGACGCGACTCCCGACGCGGTGGTGCTGGACGAGATGGTGCAGCTGGCGAAGGAGTTCTCCACGGACGACTCGCCGTCCTTCGTGAACGGTCTGCTGGGCCGTCTGAAGGACCTGAAGCCTTCGCTCCGCCGAGAGGGCGAGTAGGCGCGACGAGCAGGGAAGCACTGTGGGGGACGCTGCACGACGCCGGCCGCGGGTGGTCCGTGGCTGATCGCGCAGCTCCCCGCGCCCCTCAGAAACAAAAAACCACCGGGGTGGCCCGAACCGAATGGTTCGGGCCACCCCGGCGGCACGTTTCTGCTGGGCGCTGCCGGGAGTGTCAGCCGTCCTCGTGGGAGACGGCGCGACGCGCGTCGGCGTCGAGGACGCCCCAGCTGATCAGCTGCTCGGTGAGGACCGAGGGGGACTGGTCGTAGATGACGGCGAGTGTGCGCAGGTCGTCCTGGCGGATCGAGAGCACCTTGCCGTTGTAGTCACCGCGCTGGGACTGGATCGTCGCCGCGTAACGCTGCAGCGGGCCCGCCTTCTCGGCCGGCACGTGGGCCAGGCGCTCAAGGTCCAGGACGAGCTTCGGCGGCGGCTCGGCGGCGCCACCAGGGGTCGTACCAGGAAGCAGTTCCTGCACGGGGACCCCGTAGAAGTCCGCCAGCTCCGCGAGGCGCTGCACGGTGACGGCGCGGTCTCCGCGCTCGTACGAACCGACCACGACCGCCTTCCAGCGTCCCTGGGACTTCTCCTCGACACCGTGGAGGGAAAGGCCCTGCTGGGTGCGGATGGCCCGGAGCTTGGCCCCGAGCTGTTTGGCGTATTCGCTGGACATATAGCTCCCCGGACGAAGGCTGGTGACTCACTGTGAGGTTACGCAGCGTGACTCTGCCCCGTCAAGCCGAATGGTCCGGACCGGCTCTTCCGTGGTAGCCGTGATCCGTTGCGCCAGGGGGGTGATCAGGGGTGTTCCTGGGACCTGCTAGCGTTGACGGCGCAATTCCGACGTCCTTTAAGGTCCGTCCCGTGAGGCGGAGAAGGAGGTCCGTTTCATATGGACTCGCAAGAAATTCCGCAAGAAGACCCGCGACAGGATGCGCAACAGGATGCGCAGGCGTCCGATGCCAGGCCCGTTCTCGAAGGCCCCGACATCGCCCGAGTGCTGACCCGCATCGCCCACGAGATCGTCGAACGCGCCAAGGGCGCCGACGACGTGGTGCTCCTCGGCATTCCGACCCGGGGCGTCTTCCTCGCCCAGCGGCTCGCCGCCAAGCTCGAAGAGATCACCGACCGCAAGATCCCGGTCGGCTCGCTCGACATCACCATGTACCGCGACGACCTGCGCATGCACCCCCCGCGTGCGCTGGCCCGCACCGAGATCCCCGGTGACGGCATCGACGGCCGCCTGGTCGTCCTCGTCGACGACGTGCTCTTCTCCGGCCGGACGATCCGCGCGGCGCTCGACGCGCTGAACGACATCGGCCGCCCGCGCGCCGTCCAGCTCGCGGTCCTCGTCGACCGGGGCCACCGCGAACTGCCCATCCGCGCCGACTACGTCGGCAAGAACCTCCCCACGTCGCTGCGGGAGACGGTCAAGGTCCAGCTCGCCGAGGAAGACGGTCGGGACACCGTTCTGCTCGGTGCGAAGCGGACCGCCCGGCAGTAGCACGCGTGCGTACGGCCTCGTGCCGTACGCCCCTTCGCGATGCCCCTGCCTGCCCGTAATCTCCCGAACTGCCTTACGGAGCCTGAAAGATGCAGCGTCATCTCATCTCGGCCGCCGACCTCACCCGCGACGACGCCGTCCTGATCCTCGACACCGCCGAGGAGATGGCCCGGGTCGCGGACCGGCCGATCAAGAAACTGCCGACCCTGCGCGGCCGTACCGTCGTCAACCTCTTCTTCGAGGACTCGACGCGGACCCGGATCTCCTTCGAGGCCGCCGAGAAGCGCCTCTCCGCCGACGTCATCAACTTCTCCGCCAAGGGGTCGAGCGTGTCGAAGGGCGAGTCCCTCAAGGACACCGCCCAGACCCTCGAAGCCATGGGCGTGGACGCCGTCGTCATCCGCCACGGCGCCTCCGGGGCCCCGTACCGCCTGGCGACCTCCGGCTGGATCGACGCCGCCGTGATCAACGCGGGCGACGGCACCCACCAGCACCCCACCCAGGCCCTGCTCGATGCCTTCACCATGCGCCGCCGCCTCGTCGGCCGGGACGCCGGGCTGGGCCAGGACCTGTCCGGCAAGCGCATCACGATCGTCGGCGACGTGCTGCACAGCCGCGTCGCCCGCTCCAACGTCGACCTGCTGCACACCCTCGGCGCCCAGGTCACCCTCGTCGCCCCGCCCACCCTGGTGCCGGTCGGCGCCGAGACCTGGCCCTGCGACATCTCGTACGACCTCGACAGCACGCTCGCCAAGTCCGACGCGGTGATGATGCTGCGCGTCCAGCGGGAGCGGATGAACGCCGCGTTCTTCCCCACCGAGCGCGAGTACTCGCGGCGCTACGGCCTCGACGGCGACCGCATGGCGCGGATGCCCGAGCACGCCATCGTGATGCACCCCGGCCCGATGGTCCGCGGCATGGAGATCACCGCCGAGGTCGCCGACTCCGACCGCTGCACCGTCGTCGAGCAGGTCGCCAACGGCGTCTCCATCCGGATGGCCGTGCTGTACCTGCTGCTGGGCGGCAACGAGCCCGCCGTCACCCACCCGTCGCCCACCACCACCCTTTCGACGAGGCGCTTCGCGCCCACCTCCGAATTCCGCACCACCGAGGAGAAGTAAGACCATGAGCAAGATCCTTATCCGTGGTGCGAAGGTGCTGGGCGGCGAGGAGCAGGACGTCCTGATCGACGGCGGGACCATCACCGAGGTGGGCGTCGGCCTGTCCGCCGAGGGTGCCGAGGTCGTCGAGGCCGACGGCAAGGTGCTCCTCCCGGGCCTGGTCGACCTCCACACCCACCTGCGGGAGCCCGGCCGCGAGGACTCCGAGACCGTGCTCACCGGCACGCGCGCGGCGGCCTCCGGCGGCTTCACGGCCGTCTTCGCCATGGCCAACACCTTCCCGGTCGCCGACACCGCCGGTGTGGTCGAGCAGGTCTACCGGCTCGGCCAGGAGCACGGCTACTGCGACGTGCAGCCCATCGGGGCCGTCACCGTCGGCCTGGAGGGCAGGAAACTCGCCGAGCTGGGCGCGATGCACGAGTCTGCCGCCGGGGTCACCGTCTTCTCGGACGACGGCAAGTGCGTGGACGACGCCGTGATGATGCGCCGGGCCCTGGAGTACGTGAAGGCCTTCGGCGGGGTCGTCGCCCAGCACGCGCAGGAGCCGCGGCTGACCGAGGGCGCCCAGATGAACGAGGGCGTCGTCTCCGCCGAGCTGGGCCTCGGCGGCTGGCCCGCGGTGGCCGAGGAATCGATCATCGCCCGGGACGTCCTGCTCGCCGAGCACGTCGGCTCCCGGGTCCACATCTGCCACCTCTCCACCGCCGGGTCCGTCGAGATCGTCCGCTGGGCCAAGTCCCGCGGCATCGACGTCACCGCCGAGGTCACCCCGCACCACCTCCTGCTCACCGACGAGCTGGTGCGCTCCTACAACCCGGTCTACAAGGTCAACCCGCCGCTGCGCACCGAGCGCGACGTGCTGGCCCTGCGCGAGGCGCTCGCCGACGGCACGATCGACATCGTCGCCACCGACCACGCCCCGCACCCGCACGAGGACAAGGACTGCGAGTGGGGCGCGGCCGCCATGGGCATGGTCGGCCTGGAGACCGCGCTGTCGGTGGTCCAGGAGACGATGGTCGAGACCGGTCTGCTCGACTGGGCGGGCGTCGCGGACCGCATGTCCTTCAAGCCGGCCAGGATCGGCAGGGCGGCCGGACACGGACGTCCCGTCTCGGCAGGTGAGCCCGCCAACCTCACGCTCGTCGACACGGCATACCGTGGGTCGGTGGATCCCGCGGGCTTCGCCTCGCGCAGCCGCAACACCCCCTACGAGGGCCGCGAGCTGCCGGGCCGTGTCACGCACACGTGGCTGCGGGGCAAGGCCACGCTCGTCGACGGGAAGCTCACGTGACACCTGTAATTCTGCTGGCCGCGGAGAAGGAATCGGCCGAGGTCACCGACTGGGCCGCGCGCATCGGCTGGGTCGTCGGACTCGCCCTCTTCGTCGCGCTCGTCTACTGGCTGATGCGCGAGGGCTGGAAGTGGCGCGGCACGCTCCAGAGCGACCTGCCCGCCCTCTCCACCCGCCCGTCGCCCACCACCACCCTCAACGGAGACGGCAAGCCGCCGCTGTCTGGAATGCCGGACGAGCCCGGTGAGGCGAGACTGGGCATGAGCGGCCGCTACCACGGCTCCACCACCGCCGGGCAGTGGCTGGACCGGATCGTGGCGCACGGCCTGGGCACCCGCAGCAGGGTCGAGCTGACGCTGACGGACGCGGGCCTGGACGTCGTACGCCCGGGAGCGACGGACTTCTTCGTCCCCGTCGAGGCCCTGCGCGAGGCCCGGCTCGACAAGGGCATCGCCGGCAAGGTCCTTACCGAGGGCGGGCTGCTGGTCGTCACCTGGGAGCACGGCGGCAGGCTGCTGGACTCCGGATTCCGCTCCGACCGCGCGGCCGAGCACAACGAGTGGGTCGCGACCCTGAACCAGATGATCAACAAGACGGAAACGGAAGGCGCACGATGACGACCTCCACCCGGGGAGCCACCAGGGTTCCCGCCGTACTCGTCCTGGAGGACGGCCGGATCTTCCGCGGCCGCGCCTACGGGGCCGTGGGGGTGACCTTCGGCGAAGCCGTGTTCTCCACCGGGATGACCGGCTACCAGGAGACCCTCACCGACCCGTCGTACCACCGCCAGGTCGTCGTCATGACCGCCCCGCACATCGGCAACACGGGAATCAACGACGAGGACCCCGAGTCCGGAAGGATCTGGGTCTCCGGGTACGTCGTACGCGACCCCGCGCGCGTGCCCTCCAACTGGCGCTCCCGGCGCTCGCTGGACGAGGAACTGGCGCAGCAGGGGGTCGTCGGCATCAGCGGCATCGACACCCGGGCCCTCACCCGCCATCTGCGCGAGCGCGGCGCCATGCGCGTCGGCATCTTCTCCGGCAACGCGCTGCCCGACGACGGCACCATGCTCACCGAGGTCCGCCAGGCCCCCGAGATGAAGGGCGCGAACCTCTCCGCCGAGGTCGCCACCAAGGAGACGTACGTCGTCCCGGCGATCGGCACCAAGAAGTTCACCGTCGCCGCCGTCGACCTCGGCATCAAGGGCATGACCCCGCACCGCATGGCCGAGCGGGGCATAGAGGTGCACGTGCTCCCGGCCACGGCGACGGTCGAGGACGTGTACGCCGTGAACCCCGACGGCGTGTTCTTCTCCAACGGTCCGGGCGACCCGGCCACCGCCGACCACCCCGTCTCCGTCATGCGGGCCGTCCTGGAGCGTTCCACCCCGCTCTTCGGCATCTGCTTCGGCAACCAGATCCTGGGCCGAGCGCTCGGCTTCGGCACCTACAAGCTGAAGTACGGCCACCGCGGCATCAACCAGCCGGTGCAGGACCGTACGACCGGCAAGGTCGAGGTCACCGCGCACAACCACGGCTTCGCCGTCGACGCCCCGCTCGACCAGGTCTCCGAGACGCCCTACGGCCGCGCCGAGGTCTCCCACGTGTGCCTCAACGACAACGTGGTCGAGGGGCTCCAGCTCCTGGACCGCCCCGCCTTCAGCGTCCAGTACCACCCCGAAGCGGCAGCGGGCCCGCACGACGCCGCCTACCTGTTCGACCGCTTCGTATCCCTGATGGAGGGCCAGCGTGCCTAAGCGCACCGATATCCAGTCCGTCCTGGTCATCGGCTCCGGCCCGATCGTCATCGGCCAGGCCGCCGAGTTCGACTACTCCGGCACCCAGGCGTGCCGCATCCTGCGCGCCGAGGGTCTGCGCGTGATCCTCGTCAACTCCAACCCGGCGACGATCATGACCGACCCGGAGATCGCCGACGCCACGTACGTCGAGCCGATCACCCCCGAGTTCGTCGAGAAGATCATCGCCAAGGAGCGCCCGGACACCCTGCTGCCGACCCTCGGCGGTCAGACGGCCCTCAACACGGCCATCTCGCTGCACGAGGCCGGGACGCTGGAGAAGTACGGCGTCGAGCTGATCGGCGCCAACGTCGAGGCCATCAACAAGGGCGAGGACCGCGACCTCTTCAAGGACGTCGTCGAGGCCGTCCGCGCCAAGATCGGGCACGGCGAGTCCGCCCGCTCGGTCATCTGTCACTCCATGGACGACGTACTGGGGGGCGTCGAGACGCTCGGCGGCTACCCCGTCGTCGTGCGCCCCTCCTTCACCATGGGCGGCGCCGGCTCCGGCTTCGCGCACGACGAGGAGGAGCTGCGTCGCATCGCCGGCCAGGGCCTCACCCTCTCGCCGACCACCGAGGTGCTCCTGGAGGAGTCCATCCTCGGCTGGAAGGAGTACGAGCTGGAGCTGATGCGCGACAAGAACGACAACGTCGTGGTCGTCTGCTCCATCGAGAACTTCGACCCCATGGGCGTGCACACCGGCGACTCGATCACGGTCGCGCCTGCGATGACCCTGACCGACCGCGAGTACCAGATCCTGCGGGACATCGGCATCGCCGTCATCCGCGAGGTCGGCGTCGACACCGGCGGCTGCAACATCCAGTTCGCGGTGAACCCCGAGGACGGCCGGGTGATCGTCATCGAGATGAACCCGCGTGTGTCGCGGTCCTCGGCGCTCGCCTCCAAGGCGACCGGTTTCCCCATCGCCAAGATCGCGGCCAAGCTGGCCGTCGGCTACACGCTCGACGAGATCCCCAACGACATCACCGAGCAGACCCCGGCCTCCTTCGAACCGACGCTCGACTACGTCGTCGTGAAGGCCCCCCGCTTCGCCTTCGAGAAGTTCCCGTCCGCCGACTCATCCCTGACCACGACCATGAAGTCGGTCGGCGAGGCCATGGCGATCGGCCGCAACTTCACCGAGGCGCTGCAGAAGGCGCTCCGGTCGCTGGAGAAGAAGGGCAGCCAGTTCACGTTCGTCGGCGAGCCCGGCGACAAGGCCCTCCTCCTCGAAGAGGCCGTCCGGCCGACCGACGGCCGCATCAACACCGTCATGCAGGCCATCCGCGCGGGCGCCACGCCCGAGGAGGTCTTCGAGTACACGAAGATCGACCCGTGGTTCGTCGACCAGCTCTTCCTGATCAAGGAGATCGCGGACGAACTGGCCCAGGCCGACAAGCTCGACCCGGATCTGCTGGCGGAGGCCAAGCGGCACGGCTTCTCCGACCAGCAGATCGCCGAGATCCGCGGGCTGCGCGAGGACGTCGTGCGCGAGGTCCGGCACGCGCTGGGCGTACGCCCGGTGTACAAGACGGTCGACACGTGCGCCGCCGAGTTCGCCGCGAAGACGCCGTACTTCTACTCCTCGTACGACGAGGAGACCGAGGTGGCCTCGCGCGAGAAGCCCGCCGTGATCATCCTCGGCTCGGGCCCGAACCGCATCGGCCAGGGCATCGAGTTCGACTACTCCTGCGTCCACGCCTCCTTCGCGCTGAGCGACGCGGGCTACGAGACCGTGATGGTCAACTGCAACCCGGAGACCGTCTCCACGGACTACGACACCTCCGACCGTCTGTACTTCGAGCCGCTGACCCTCGAGGACGTGCTGGAGATCGTCCACGCCGAGTCGCTGGCCGGTCCGATCGCGGGTGTCGTCGTCCAGCTCGGCGGCCAGACCCCGCTGGGCCTGGCGCAGGCGCTCAAGGACAACGGCGTACCGATCGTCGGCACGCCCCCGGAGGCCATCCACGCCGCCGAGGACCGCGGTGCCTTCGGCCAGGTGCTCGCCGAGGCCGGCCTGCCCGCGCCGAAGCACGGCACCGCGACCACCTTCGTCGGCGCCAAGGCCATCGCCGACGAGATCGGCTACCCGGTCCTCGTCCGCCCGTCGTACGTGCTCGGCGGGCGCGGCATGGAGATCGTGTACGACGAGGCCCGCCTGGAGTCGTACATCGCCGAGTCGACCGAGATCAGCCCCTCCCGGCCGGTCCTCGTGGACCGCTTCCTCGACGACGCGATCGAGATCGACGTCGACGCCCTCTACGACGGCCACGAGCTGTACCTCGGCGGCGTCATGGAGCACATCGAGGAGGCCGGCATCCACTCCGGCGACTCGGCGTGCGCCCTGCCCCCGATCACCCTCGGCGGCTTCGACATCAAGCGCCTGCGGGCCTCCACCGAGGCCATCGCCAAGGGCGTCGGCGTGCGCGGCCTGATCAACATCCAGTTCGCGATGGCCGGGGACATCCTCTACGTCCTCGAAGCCAACCCGCGCGCCTCCCGCACGGTCCCCTTCACCTCGAAGGCGACCGCGGTGCCGCTGGCCAAGGCCGCCGCCCGGATCTCGCTCGGCGCGACCATCGCCGAACTGCGGGCGGAGGGGCTGCTTCCGGCCAACGGCGACGGCGGGGAGCTGCCGTTCGACGCGCCGATCTCCGTCAAGGAGGCCGTCATGCCGTGGTCGCGCTTCCGCGACATCCACGGGCGTGGCGTCGACACGATCCTCGGCCCGGAGATGCGCTCCACCGGCGAGGTCATGGGCATCGACTCCGTCTTCGGCACGGCGTACGCCAAGTCGCAGGCCGGCGCGTACGGGCCGCTGCCCACCAAGGGGCGCGCGTTCATCTCGGTCGCCAACCGTGACAAGCGTTCGATGATCTTCCCGGCGCGTGAGCTGGTCGCCCACGGCTTCGAACTGCTCGCCACGTCCGGCACGGCCGAGGTGCTCAAGCGCAACGGCATCAATGCCACCGTCGTCCGCAAGCAGTCCGAGGGCACCGGCCCGAACGGCGAGAAGACCATCGTCCAGCTCATCCACGACGGCGAGGTCGACCTCATCGTCAACACCCCGTACGGCACCGGCGGCCGTCTCGACGGCTACGACATCCGTACGGCGGCCGTGGCCCGGTCCGTGCCGTGCCTGACGACGGTCCAGGCGCTCGCCGCGGCCGTCCAGGGCATCGACGCGCTCAACCGCGGCGACGTGGGCGTCCGCTCACTCCAGGAACACGCAGAACACCTGACCGCGGCCCGCGACTAGCAGCCCTGAGGGGGACACCGGAAACGGTGTCCCCCTCTTCGTGGGACCCACGAGGCTTCAAGAGGACACCGACTCATGTACAAGCTTTTCTTCCGTCTGGTTTTCAAACGGATGGACCCGGAAGACGCCCATCACCTGGCCTTCCGCTGGATCCGCCGCGCCGTCCGCATCCCCGTCCTGCGCACCTTCGTGGCCGCCGCGCTGGCGCCCCGCCACGAGGAACTGCGCACCGAGGCGTTCGGACTGCGCATGCACGGCCCGTTCGGGCTGGCCGCCGGCTTCGACAAGAACGCCGTCGCGATCGACGGGATGTCGATGCTCGGCTTCGACCACATCGAGATCGGCACGGTGACGGGCGAGGCACAGCCCGGCAACCCCAGGAAGCGGCTGTTCCGCCTGGTCGCCGACCGCGCGCTGATCAACCGCATGGGCTTCAACAACGAGGGCTCGCTCGCCGTCGCCGCGCGGCTGGCCTCCCGTACGCCCGTCTTCAGGACGGTCGTGGGCGTCAACATCGGCAAGACCAAGGTCGTCCCGGAGGACGAGGCAGCCGCGGACTACGTGAAGTCCACCGAGCGCCTCGCGCCGTACGCCGACTACCTGGTCGTCAACGTCTCCTCGCCCAACACGCCCGGCCTGCGCAACCTCCAGGCCACCGAGGCGCTGCGGCCCCTGCTCACCGCCGTGCGCGAGGCCGCCGACCGCACGGTCCGCACCCGCCGGGTGCCGCTGCTGGTGAAGATCGCGCCGGACCTCGCCGACGAGGACATCGACGCCGTCGCCGACCTCGCCCTGGAGCTGGGCCTGGACGGGATCATCGCCACGAACACCACCATCGCGCGCGAGGGCCTCGGTCTGACATCCGAACCCTCCCTCGTGAAGGAGACGGGCGGTCTCTCCGGCGCCCCCGTCAGGGACCGCTCCCTCGCGGTCCTGCGCCGCCTCTACGCGCGCGTGGGCGACCGGATCACGCTGGTGGGCGTCGGCGGCATCGGCGACGCCGAGGACGCCTGGCAGCGCATCCTGGCGGGTGCCACGCTGGTCCAGGGCTACAGCGCCTTCATCTACGAGGGCCCCTTCTGGGCGCGCACCCTCCACAAGGGCCTCGCCGCATGCCTGCGTTCGAGCCCGTACGCCACCCTCGCCGACGCGGTCGGCGCCGACGTGAGGAAGACGGTATGACCGAGCCCTTCGGCGCGCGGCTGCGCCGTGCCATGGACGAGCGCGGGCCGCTCTGCGTGGGCATCGACCCGCACGCCTCCCTGCTCGCCGACTGGGGCCTGGGCGACGACGTCGGGGGCCTTGAGCGCTTCAGCCGCACGGTCGTGGACGCGTTGGCCGACCGGGTGGCCGTCCTCAAGCCGCAGAGCGCGTTCTTCGAGCGCTTCGGGTCCCGTGGCATCGCCGTACTGGAGAAGTCGGTCCAGGAGGCGCGGGCGGCCGGCGCGCTGGTGGTCATGGACGCCAAGCGCGGCGACATCGGCTCCACCATGGCCGCGTACGCCGAGACCTTCCTGCACAAGGACGCACCCCTGTTCTCGGACGCGTTGACGGTCTCGCCGTACCTGGGCTACGGCTCCCTGAAGCCCGCCGTCGACCTGGCGCGTGAGAGCGGGGCCGGACTGTTCGTGCTGGCGCTCACCTCCAACCCGGAGGGCGGCGAGGTGCAGCACGCGGTACGGAGCGACGGCCGCAACGTCGGGGCGACCATGCTGGCGCACCTGGCGGCCGAGAACGCGGGAGAGGCGCCCCTGGGGTCCTTCGGCGCCGTCGTCGGTGCCACGCTGGGTGACCTCTCGTCCTACGACCTGGACATCAACGGACCTCTCCTCGCCCCCGGGATCGGTGCCCAGGGAGCGACGCCGGCCGATCTGCCGGAGGCCTTCGGGACCGCTGTGCGCAATGTGGTCCCGAACGTCAGCCGAGGTGTCCTTCGTCACGGTCCCGACGTCGTCGCACTGCGTGACGCGTCGGATCGTTTCGCGGACGAGATCCGAACCGCGACGGCGACAGCCTGAGAGCTCCGATGAGTGCCCGCGGGGCGGTTCCCGGACGGCTTGAGTCTGAATACATTCTCAAATCCGGGGCACTATGCGGCTTATGTCCGACTCCATGGAGGCTGACCAGGACTTTTCCGCTGTTCTCGCTGACTCTGGCGGAGTTGGCCGCTAGTCTCCGAGCAGGGTGAACGGGCAAGCGTGTTGCTCGTGGCACCCCAGGTGTGGGGCGACTAGGTTCCTCACCGGTCCGTATCCGACAGTTCGACATCCGAGGTGACGTAGGCGTGGCTCTTCCGCCCCTTACCCCTGAACAGCGCGCAGCCGCGCTCGAAAAGGCCGCCGCGGCTCGCCGGGAGCGGGCCGAGGTCAAGAATCGACTCAAGCACTCCGGCGCCTCCCTGCATGAGGTCATCAAGCAGGGACAGGAGAACGACGTCATCGGCAAGATGAAGGTCTCCGCTCTGCTCGAGTCACTGCCTGGCGTGGGCAAGGTCCGCGCCAAGCAGATCATGGAGCGACTGGGTATCTCCGAGAGCCGTCGTGTACGCGGCCTCGGTTCCAACCAGATCGCTTCCCTGGAGCGTGAGTTCGGCAGCACCGGTTCCTGATCCCGGCTACCGCCGGGAAGGGAGTCCCGGACACTCCGGGATTGCTGGAATAATCGCTGCATGAGTGAACGTCCGCGGCTGACCGTGCTCTCCGGCCCCTCCGGGGTCGGCAAGAGCACGGTCGTCGCTCATATGCGCAAGGCACACCCCGAGGTCTGGCTCTCGGTGTCGGCGACAACCCGCAAGCCGCGCCCCGGCGAGCGGGACGGAGTCCACTACTTCTTCGTCACCGACGAGGAGATGGACAAGCTGATCGCCAACAGCGAACTGCTGGAGTGGGCCGAGTTCGCCGGCAACCGCTACGGCACTCCCCGGGCCGCCGTGCTCGAACGTCTGGAGCGGGGCGAGCCGGTCCTGCTGGAGATCGACCTCCAGGGTGCACGGCAGGTCCGCGAGACCATGTCGGATGCCCAGCTGGTGTTCCTGGCTCCTCCCTCCTGGGAGGAACTGGTGCGCAGACTCACCGGGCGGGGCACCGAACCGCCCGAGGTGATCGAGCGCCGCCTGGAGGCGGCCAAGATCGAGCTGGCGGCCGAGCCCGAGTTCGACGTGACCCTGGTCAACACCTCCGTCGAGGACGTGGCCCGCGAGCTGCTAGCCTTGATGGATGTTGTGTGATCACGGGTTCTGTCCGTTTTCTGTGATCACGACCGATCTTTTCCCATCCATCGGAAGGTAGAGCGTGTCCTCTTCCATCTCCGCGCCCGAGGGCATCATCAACCCGCCGATCGACGAGCTCCTCGAGGCCACTGACTCGAAGTACAGCCTCGTGATCTACGCGGCCAAGCGTGCTCGCCAGATCAACGCGTACTACTCGCAGCTCGGCGAGGGTCTCCTCGAGTACGTCGGTCCTCTCGTCGACACCCACGTCCACGAGAAGCCGCTCTCGATCGCCCTGCGCGAGATCAACGCGGGTCTGCTGACGTCCGAGGCCGTCGAGGGCCCCGCGTAAGTCCTGTCTGCAGATCGCGGTAGGTTTTTCCACAGGCCCGGCAGCGCGACTGCCGGGCCTGTGGTGTGCTCGGGGGCACGGTGGTCGTCCCCAGGCGTGAGGCAGCATGGAGTTGTACGTTTCCGAGTGCGGGGAGGCACGGTGGGCAAGCCGAAGGTCGTTCTGGGTGTCAGCGGGGGGATCGCCGCCTACAAGGCGTGCGAGCTGCTGCGTCGGCTGACCGAGTCCGGGCACGACGTACGGGTCGTGCCGACCGACTCCGCGCTGCACTTCGTCGGCGCCGCCACCTGGTCCGCGCTCTCCGGCCACCCGGTCTCCACCGAGGTCTGGGAGAGCGTCCACGAGGTGCCGCACGTCCGTATCGGGCAGGAGGCCGACCTGGTGGTCGTGGCCCCGGCGACCGCCGACATGCTGGCCAAGGCCGCCCACGGCCTGGCCGACGACCTCCTCACGAACACCCTCCTCACCGCACGCTGCCCCGTCGTCTTCGCCCCCGCCATGCACACCGAGATGTGGGAACACCCGGCCACCCAGGAGAACGTGGCGACGCTGCGCCGCCGCGGCGCCCTCGTCATCGACCCCGCCGTGGGCCGGCTGACCGGCGTCGACACCGGCAAGGGACGGCTGCCGGACCCCGCGGAGATCTTCGAGGTCTGCCGCCGGGTGCTGGCCCGGGGCGTCACCGAGCCGGACCTCGTCGGCCGCCACGTCGTCGTCACCGCCGGCGGCACACGTGAGCCCCTCGACCCGGTCCGCTTCCTCGGCAACCGTTCCTCCGGCAAGCAGGGCTACGCGCTGGCCCGTACGGCCGCCGCCCGGGGCGCCCGGGTCACGCTGATCGAAGCCAACACCGGGCTGCCGGACCCCGCGGGCGTGGACGTCGTACGGATCGGCACGGCGGTCCAGCTGCGCGAGGCGGTGCTCAAGGCGGCGCCGGACGCGGACGTCGTGGTGATGGCGGCGGCGGTGGCGGACTTCCGACCCGACACGTACGCCGCCGGGAAGATCAAGAAGAAGGACGGCCAGGAGCCCGCGCCCATCGTCCTGGTGCGTAATCCGGACATCCTCGCGGAGATCTCGGCGGACCGCCCCCGCCCCGGACAGGTGGTCGTCGGCTTCGCCGCGGAGACCGACGACGTCCTCGCCAACGGCCGCGCCAAGCTGGCACGCAAGGGGTGCGATCTGCTGGTGGTGAACGAGGTGGGGGAGCGCAAGACCTTCGGTTCCGAGGAGAACGAGGCCATGGTGCTGGGAGCCGACGGGAGCGAGACGCCGGTGCCGTACGGCCCGAAGGAGGCCCTGGCCGAAACGGTGTGGGACCTGGTCGTGAGCCGGCTCGACTGACGCTGCCATTCGCGTCACGTCTGAGCCGAACCTCGCACATTGGGGTGTGGCGACCCTGGCGGACAGCGACAGCCTTTGGGCAGAATGCACGTGCCGCAGGTCACAGAGCTCCCGAGAGGCGAGACAGGTGGGCCCGCGGCCGAGCCCGACCGATAAACTGTTCTCGGACGACGCCGGGCGCAGCCCCCGAGCACGTCCGCCAATGATCAGCCAGCAGCCGCTGCAACCCCAGGGAGCGTTGTGTCCCGTCGTCTGTTCACCTCGGAGTCTGTGACCGAGGGTCACCCCGACAAGATCGCTGACCAGATCAGCGATGCCATTCTCGATGCGCTCCTGCGCGAGGACCCCACGTCCCGTGTCGCAGTGGAGACGCTCATCACGACCGGCCTGGTGCACGTGGCCGGCGAGGTCACGACCAAGGCGTACGCGCCGATCGCCCAGCTGGTGCGCGACACCATCCTGGACATCGGCTACGACTCGTCGAAGAAGGGCTTCGACGGAGCCTCCTGCGGTGTGTCGGTGTCGATCGGCGCGCAGTCCCCGGACATCGCGCAGGGTGTCGACACCGCGTACGAGTCCCGGGTCGAGGGTGACGAGGACGAGCTGGACCGCCAGGGCGCGGGCGACCAGGGCCTGATGTTCGGGTACGCCTCCGACGAGACGCCGACGCTGATGCCGCTGCCGATCTTCCTGGCGCACCGTCTGTCGAAGCGCCTGTCGGACGTCCGCAAGAACGGCACGATCCCCTACCTGCGTCCCGACGGAAAGACCCAGGTCACCATCGAGTACGACGGTGACAAGGCGGTCCGCCTGGACACGGTCGTCGTCTCCTCGCAGCACGCGAGCGACATCGACCTGGAGTCCCTCCTCGCCCCCGACATCCGCGAGTTCGTGGTGGAGCCGGAGCTGAAGGCTCTCCTGGACGACGGGATCAAGCTGGACACCGAGGGCTACCGCCTGCTGGTCAACCCGACCGGCCGCTTCGAGATCGGCGGCCCGATGGGCGACGCCGGCCTCACCGGCCGCAAGATCATCATCGACACCTACGGCGGTATGGCCCGCCATGGCGGCGGTGCCTTCTCCGGCAAGGACCCGTCCAAGGTCGACCGCTCCGCCGCGTACGCGATGCGCTGGGTCGCCAAGAACGTCGTCGCGGCGGGCCTCGCCTCCCGCTGCGAGGTCCAGGTGGCGTACGCCATCGGCAAGGCCGAGCCCGTCGGTCTCTTCGTCGAGACCTTCGGCACGGCCAAGGTCGACACCGACCGGATCGAGAAGGCCATCGACGAGGTCTTCGACCTCCGCCCGGCCGCCATCATCCGCGACCTCGACCTCCTCCGCCCCATCTACGGTCAGACCGCCGCGTACGGTCACTTCGGCCGTGAGCTCCCCGACTTCACCTGGGAGCGCACGGACCGGGTCGAGGCGCTGCGCAAGGCCGCGGGGCTGTAAGGCCCGCGGCTCCTCGGTTCTCCGACGAGGCCCGGCGTCCCCTTGGGGACGCCGGGCCTCGTCGTTCTGTGCTCCCAGCTCTGTGCCCTCAGCTCTGTGCCTTCTGTTCCGGGCTCTCGGTTCAGTGATCGCGGGCGGCGTCGGTTGTCAGTGGCGTTTGGAAGAATGCAAGCGTGAGCAGCGAGGACGGGACGAGGGGCGGCGGCGCGGCGGGGGACGCGGTGCCGGAGCAGCTCGCGCTCGTACGGGAGGCGGTACGGAAGGCCAAGGTGCCGCGGGCCAAGCCGCGGACCTGGCGGGGGGCTGCGCTGGCGAAGGAGCTGCCGGTCGCCCGGGTGCTCGTCGACAAGGGCGTGCTGCATCTCGACCGGTACTTCGACTATGCGGTGCCGGAGGAGCTGGACGCCGTCGCTCAGCCCGGGGTCCGGGTCCGGGTCCGGTTCGGGGCCGGGGGGCGCAATGTCAGGGAAGGGCGGCGCGAAGGGGGCGCGCTGATCGACGGGTTCCTCGTCGAGCGGGTCGCTGAATCGGACTACTCCGGACCCCTGGCCGCGCTCGCGCAGGTCGTCTCGCCGGAGCCGGTGCTCGGCCCCGAGCTGTTGGGGCTGGCGCGGGCCGTGGCGGACCGGTACGCGGGGAGTCTCGCGGACGTGCTGCAGCTGGCCGTTCCCCCTCGGCATGCTCGGGCGGAGGCCGTGGAGATGGAGGGGCGGGCGCAGCCTCCGGTCGCGCCCGAGCCCGGATCGTGGTCGCGGTACGGGCGAGGTGCGGACTTCCTGCGTGCGCTGGCCGATGGGGGTGCGCCCAGGGCAGTGTGGACCGCGCTGCCGGGACCGGATTGGGCCGAGGAGATCGCGCGGGCCGTGCAGGCGACGCTTGCCTCCGGGCGGGGGGCGCTCGTCGTCGTACCGGCCGGGCGGCCGGCCGCCCGGGTCGACGAGGCGCTCGGGGAGCTGCTGGGGGAGGGTCGCCACGCGCTGCTGACCGCCGACGCCGGGCAGGAGCGGCGGTACCGGGAGTGGCTGGCCGTGCGGCGGGGGGCCGTACGGGCCGTGGTCGGGACGCGGGCGGCCATGTTCGCGCCGGTGCGGGATTTGGGGCTGGTCGTCGTCTGGGACGACGGCGACGCCAGTCACAGCGACGACAACGCTCCCTTCCCGCATGTGCGAGAGGTGCTGGAGCTGCGGGCCTCTCGGGACAAGTGCGCTTTCCTGCTGGGGAGTTGGAGTTGCACGGTCGAGGCCGCCCAGCTCGTCGAGAGCGGGTGGGCCGCGCCGATCGTGGCCGGGCGGGAGCAGGTACGGGCCGCCGCGCCGCTGGTGCGGACCGTGGGGGACGGGGAGCTCGCGCGGGACGAGGCGGCTCGGGCGGCACGGCTGCCCAGCCTCGCCTGGCAGGTCGCGCGGGACGGCCTCAGGGACGGACCCGTGCTCGTGCAGGTGCCTCGGCGGGGGTACGTACCGCGGATGGCCTGCGCGCGGTGCCGGGAGCCCGCGCGATGCCGGCACTGTGCGGGGCCGTTGGAGGCGCGGGACGGCGCCGGGGCACTGCTGTGCGGGTGGTGCGGGCGGGAGGAGGCCGGCTGGCACTGCCCCGAGTGCGGGGGCTACCGGCTCCGGGCGCAGGTCGTGGGGGCGCGGCGGACCGCGGAGGAACTGGGGCGGGCCTTTCCCGCCGTGCCCGTGCGGACCTCCGGGCGGGAACATGTGCTGGACACCGTGCCGGGGACGCCCGCGCTGGTCGTGAGTACGCCGGGGGCCGAGCCGGTCGCCGAGGGCGGGTACGCGGCCGCCCTGCTGCTCGACGGGTGGGCCATGCTCGGGCGGCCCGATCTGCGGGCCGGGGAGGAGGCGCTGCGGCGGTGGATCGGCGCCGCGGCGCTGGTACGGAACCAGGGGGTGGGCGGCACGGTCGTCGTGGTCGCCGAGCCGACCCTGCGGCCCGTGCAGGCGCTCGTGCGATGGGACCCGGTGGGGCACGCGGTGCGGGAACTGTCCGAGCGGGCCGAGCTGGGGTTTCCGCCGGTGTCACGGATGGCCGCCGTGTCCGGGGCCGCCCAGGCCGTGGTCGACTTCCTGCGTGCGGTCGAACTGCCTTCGGACGCGCAGGTGTTGGGGCCCGTGCCCATGGCGGTGCCGGCCTCCGGGGTCGGCACCGGATCCGTCGCGGGTACGGATGCGCAAAGGGCGCGGCGGGCAGGGGCGCCGTCGGCGGGGGAGCCGTGGGAGCGGGCGCTGGTCCGGGTGCCGCCGGGGAGCGGGGCGGCGCTGGCCGCCGCGTTGAAGAGTGCGCAGGCGGCGCGGATGGCGCGTGGGGTGAGTGAGAGCGAGCGGGTGCGGATCCGGGTGGATCCGCCGGACATCGGGTGAGTGGCTCACGGGACCCGAGCCGGAGGGTGGCCGGGCGTGCGACTGCCTCCCGGTGGGACACCGGGAGGCAGTGCAGGGGGTCGGGTCAGCCGTTGCGCGGGCCGGGGAAGGCCGTGGGTCTGACGTCTTCTCGGAGGGTCGGGCTGCCGGCTGTCGGCTGGGTCGGCATGTGCGCGGGCATCGGGGCCGGCATCGAGCGGGCAGCGGGGACCGTGGGGATGCCGGAGCCGACATTGACGGGGCGGCTGCCCTGGGGATCTCCCGTACGCTCCGCCTCCGCCGCTGCCTGGGCGGCCGCACGGCGGGCGCCGTAACGGCGGTGTACGGCCTGCTTGGTGACCCCGAGGGCCGAGCCCACCGCGTCCCACGAGAAACCGAGTGAGCGGTCGAAGTCCACGGCGGCCGTGACCAGGGTCTCTACACTGTCCCGCAGCTCCTGGGCGAGGCGGACGGTCGGGGCGGGGGCGCGTCCGTAGACGACGAAGCCCGTGGAGGGGCCGGAGCGGCGCGGGCGGTAGACGTTGCCCAACTGGGCGGTGAGGGTGCGCAGTGCGTCCACCTGCCGGCGGACCCGCTCGATGTCCCGCACCAGCAAGTGCAGGCTGGCCCGAGCCTGGGCGTCGTGGGTTGCGTGGTCGGCCATGAACAAGCCTCTCGAACCGGCGTTGAAAAAGGGAAAGTGCCGCGATTGCGGCCCGTAGTGGTCAACTCTTTCTTGACCAACGCGAATTCGCTCCGCTGGTAACGGGGTGGGGGCGTGGGGGCATATGCGTGGGGCGCGTGGGTGGGGGTGCGCCCCTGCTGTCGCCGGGCTTTGCCGGGTCTGCCGCGCGCGCACCGTCCGTGCGGGTCGGCTGACAGAAACGGATCTGCCAAGGGGCCGATCGCCCTCGGCGGCTGCGGTCGGTCGGTGGTTGGGCGCGGAACATAGACTGGGGCGTTGTCCCGCGTCGTCGCGTGCGGGGCGTACGAACTTCCGTGCGAGAGGCCGTCAGTCATCCATGAAGCTTGTCTTCGCTGGTACCCCAGAGGTCGCTGTCCCCGCGCTGGACGCGTTGATCGCGTCGGGGAGGCATGAGGTGGCCGCGGTCGTGACGCGGCCGGACGCGCCTGCGGGGCGGGGGCGGCGGCTGGTCGCGAGCCCTGTGGCGCGGCGTGCGGAGGAGGCGGGCATCGAGGTGCTGAAGCCGCACCGGCCCCGGGACGAGGCGTTCCTCGCCCGGCTCCGGGAGATCGACCCCGACTGCTGTCCTGTCGTCGCGTACGGGGCCCTGCTGCCTCGGGTCGCCCTCGATGTGCCCGCCCAGGGGTGGGTCAACCTGCACTTCTCCCTGCTGCCCGCCTGGCGGGGCGCCGCCCCCGTGCAGCACTCCATCATGGCGGGGGACGAGATCACCGGGGCGTCCACCTTCCTCATCGAGGAGGGGCTCGACTCCGGGCCCGTCTACGGGACGCTCACCGAGGTGATCCGGCCGACGGACACGAGCGGTGATCTGCTGACCCGGCTCGCCTTCGCGGGGTCCGGGCTGCTCGCCGCCACGATGGACGGGATCGAGGACGGGACCCTGAAGGCCGTGCCCCAGCCCGCCGACGGGATCACCCTGGCGCCGAAGATCACCGTGGAGGACGCACAGGTCGACTGGGCCACGCCCGCGCTGCGCGTCGACCGGGTGGTGCGTGGCTGCACGCCCGCGCCGGGTGCCTGGACGACGTTCCGGGGCGAGCGGCTGAAGCTCATCCAGGTCGTGCCGGTGTCCGAGCGGACCGATCTCGCTCCGGGCGCCCTCGGCGTCGGCAAGAACAACGTGTACGTCGGCACCGGGTCGTACGCCGTGGAACTGCTCTGGGTGCAGGCGCAGGGCAAGAAGCCGATGCGGGCCGCGGACTGGGCGCGCGGGGTGCGGATCGAGTCCGGAGAGTCCGTCGGCGACTGAATCGTCGCAGAGCGACCGTCTCGGACCGGCCGGGGACCGACGCCCGGCAGAGCCCATCGCCACCGTGCCCGCAGGCCCACGCGGCCGACGCCAGGCGGTTCGTCCCCGCGGCGTACCCTGGGGGTGGCATCTCGACCCGTATCCGGAGCACCTTTTTCGTGAGTGAGCAGTCCCGTCGTCCGCGTAAGCCGGGCAAGCCGTACCGCCGTCCCCACAAGGACCCCGTCCGCATGCTCGCCTTCGAGGCGCTCAGGGCCGTGGACGAAAGGGACGCGTACGCGAACCTGGTTCTGCCGCCGCTGCTGCGCAGGGCGCGGGAGAAGGAGGGACCCGACAAGTTCGACGCGCGGGACGCGGCCCTCGCGACCGAGCTGGTGTACGGGACGCTGCGCCGGCAGGGGACCTACGACGCGGTCATCGCGGAATGTGTGGACCGGCCGTTGCGCGAGGTCGATCCGCCGGTGCTCGATGTGCTGAGCCTGGGCGCGCACCAACTGCTGGGGACGCGGATTCCCACCCATGCCGCCGTGTCCGCCTCCGTCGACCTCGCGCGGGTCGTCCTCGGGGACGGGCGGGCCAAGTTCGTGAACGCCGTGCTGCGCAAGATCGCGCAGCACGACCTGGACGGGTGGCTGGAGCGGGTCGCACCGCCCTACGACGACGATCCGGAGGATCACCTCGCCGTCGTGCACTCGCATCCCCGCTGGGTCGTCTCCGCGCTCTGGGACTCCCTCGGCGGCGGGCGCGCCGGGATCGAGGACCTGCTGGAGGCCGACAACGAGCGGCCCGAGGTCACCCTCGTCGCCCGGCCCGGTCGGGCCACCACCGAGGAACTGCTCCGCGAGGAGGCCGCGGTGGCGGGGCGCTGGTCGCCGTACGCAGTGCGGCTCTCCGAAGGCGGGGAGCCGGGTGCCGTGGACGCCGTACGGGAAGGCCGTGCGGGTGTGCAGGACGAGGGCAGCCAGCTCGTGGCGCTCGCTCTCGCAGGCGCCCCGGTGGAGGGGCCCGACAAGGCGTGGCTCGACGGGTGTGCCGGGCCCGGCGGCAAGGCCGCGCTGCTCGCCGCGCTCGCCGCCGAGCGCGGGGCGGTGCTGTTGGCCTCCGAGAAGCAGCCGCACCGGGCGGGGCTCGTCGCGAAGGCGTTGCACGGCAATCCAGGCCCGTATCAGGTGATCGCCGCCGACGGGACCCGTCCGCCCTGGCGGCCCGGCTCGTTCGACCGGGTACTGATGGACGTGCCCTGTACGGGGCTCGGGGCCCTGCGGCGGCGGCCCGAGGCCCGTTGGCGGCGGCGGCCCGAGGACCTTGAGGGGTTCGCCCCGCTCCAGCGCGCGCTGCTGCGGACCGCGCTGGAGTCCGTACGGATCGGCGGGGTCGTCGGATACGCGACCTGCTCGCCCCATCTCGCCGAGACCCGCGCGGTCGTCGACGACGTGCTCAAGCACTACGACGGCGCGGCCGACCTCATCGACGCCCGGCCGCTGCTGGCGGGCGTACCCGCGCTGGGCGAGGGGCCCGACATCCAGCTCTGGCCGCATCTGCACGGGACGGATGCCATGTATCTGGCCCTGATCCGCCGGGTCGCGTAACCCCTCACCCGTCAGCTGCCCGGACCCGCCGCGCTGCCCGCCGGTTCCTTCGGCGGCGGCGCGCCGCCGTCCTCGTGGGCCAGCCGGTGGGGCCACCACACCTTCGGTCCGACGTCCAGGAACAGTGCCGTGACCAGCACGGACCGCACGATGAAGGTGTCCAGGAGGACACCCAGGGCCACCGCGAAGCCGATCTCGGCGAAGGCGACCATGGGGAGCGTGCCGAGGGCGGCGAAGGTGCCCGCGAGGACCAGGCCGGCCGAGGTGATCACCGCGCCCGTTGTCGCGAGGCCCGTCACCACGGCCTTACGGGTGCCCTGGCGGGCGGCCTCCTCGCGGATGCGGGTGGTCAGGAAGATGTTGTAGTCGATGCCCAGGGCGACCAGGAACACGAAGACGAACAGGGGGAAGTCGGTCGACTCGCCCGCGTAGTCGAAGAGGTGTCTGAAGGCGAGCGCGCTGATGCCCAGCGCTGCGGCGAAGGACAGGATCACCGTCCCGATCAGCAGGAGCGGGGCGATCAGGGCGCGGAGCAGGGCACAGAGGATCAGCAGGACCACGAGCAGCACCAACGGGATGATCAGGATGTTGTCGTGGGTCGTCGCCTCGTCCATGTCCAGCAGGGCCGCCGTGCCGCCGCCCACCTGGGCGTCGGCGTCCGGCACCTCGTGGACGGCGTCGCGGACCCGTTCCACGGTCTGCTTCGCGGCCTCGCTGTCGGCGGGGTCGGACATGGTGGCCTCGAAGAGGACCTGGCCCTCGTGGGCGGGCTTCGTGCCGGGGGGCAGGCCGAGCGAGTCCGGCACGACGCCTTCCGTGTCGGCGACCACGCGGCCCACCTCCCTGGCCTGCTCCTGGTTGCTGATGATCACGAGGGGGTCGCCGCTGCCCGCCGGGAAGTAGGTCGCGGAGATCTCCTGGCCCACGATCGAGTCCGGTTCGCCGGTGAAGGCGTCCGCGTTGCTGATGCCCTCCGCGCGCAGCTGGAGCAGACCCAGCGAGCACACGGCCAGGGCGGCCGCCGTGGCGACCCAGACCGTGCGGGGCCGACGGGAGAAACGGCGGCCCATGCGGGCCCACACGCCGTGCTCGGTCGGGTCGGCGCTGCCGAGGTGCGGGATCACCGGCCAGAAGATCCAGCGGCCGAAGATCACCAGCAGGGCGGGGAACAGCGTCATCATCGCGACGAGGGCGACCGCGACGCCGATGGCCGCCACCGGGCCCAGACCGCTCGTCGAGTTCATCTCGGCGGCCAGCAGCACCAGCATGCTCAGGACGACCGTCGCGCCGGACGCCAGCACCGCCGGGCCCGCCCGGTGCAGGGCGAGGGCCATGGCCTCGTGGCGGTCCTCGTGGCGGCGCAGCTCCTCCCGATAGCGGGCCACGAGCAGCAGGGCGTAGTCGGTGCCCGCGCCGAAGACGAGGACGGTGAGGATGCCCGCGCTTTGGCCGTTCACGGTCAACCCGGTGTGTTCAGCCAGCAGGTAGATCAGGGCCTGGGCCGTGAACAGGGCGGCGATGACCCCGATCAGGGGGACCAGGATGAGTGTCGGACTGCGGTAGGTGAGCAGGAGCATCACGATGACGACGGCCATCGCCGACATCAGCAGCGTGGAGTCGATGCCCTCGAAGGCCTCGGAGAAGTCGGCGGACGTACCGCCCGGACCCGTGATGTGCACCGCGAGCCCGCCACCTCCCTCTCCCACGTCGTCCCGGATCGAGTCGACCGCCGGCGCGATCCGCTCCCAGCCCTTCTCGTCCATGGTGATCGGCACATAGACCTGGGCGGCCCTCGGGTCGACCGCACGGTCGTAGACGGGGCCACGGGTCTGGGATCCGATGATCCCGTGGTCGGTGAGCCGCTTGAGCTCCCGCACGTCCTCCTCGATCATCGACCGGTCCTCGGCGGTGAGGCCGCTCTCACGGGCGTAGACGACGACCGCGGGGATCTGCTCGGGCCGGAAGCCCTCGGAGATCTCCAGGACCTGGGTCGACTCGGCCGAGCCCGGCAGCCATGAGGAGGCGTCGTTGTCCTGGGCGTCGGTGAGCTTCGTCGCGAACGGCGCGACCACGAAGAGCACCACCAGCCACAGCCCCAGCACGATCCACTTGGCACGCCGCCCGCAGACGAGGTGACCGATGCCCCGGTTTCCTGTCATACCGACCTCCAGGACCGCGCCCCCTCAGGGGCGCGGGACAGCGACATGTGCGACTCCGTCGCGTGGGCGCGGTCCACCACGAACGGCCCACAGCGGACGTACCACCGTCTCCACCCCGAACCGATGCCCGCAACCCCCGGCGGACATGGCAGTCTTGGCCCATGGCCGCGCAGATCAACCCAAGCATCCTGTCCGCCGACTTCGCCCGTCTCGCCGACGAGGCGAAGGCGGTCGAAGGCGCCGACTGGCTCCATGTAGACGTGATGGACAACCATTTCGTCCCGAACCTCACGCTCGGTGTGCCGGTCGTGGAGTCCCTGGCCCGTGCGACTCGGACGCCGCTGGACTGCCATCTGATGATCGAGGCCCCCGATCGCTGGGCGCCCCAGTACGTGGAAGCGGGTGCCGGTTCCGTCACCTTCCATGCCGAGGCGGCCGCCGCACCGGTGCGGCTCGCCCGCGAGATCCGGGCCAAGGGAGCCAGAGCCTCCATGGCGCTGAGGCCCGCGACGCCGATCGAGCCTTTCGAGGACCTGCTGCCCGAACTCGACATGGTGCTGATCATGACGGTCGAACCGGGCTTCGGAGGCCAGGCCTTTCTCGACATCATGCTCCCCAAGATCCGGCGGACCCGCGAGTTGATCAGCAAGCACGGCCTCGACCTGTGGCTGCAGGTCGACGGCGGTGTCGCCGCGTCCACCATCGAGCGCTGCGCCGAGGCGGGTGCCGACGTCTTCGTCGCCGGTTCCGCGGTGTACGGGGCGGACGACCCGGCCGAGGCGGTGCGCGCGCTGCGGGCCCAGGCGGAGGCCACGACGGCAACCGCCGGGTGGGCCTGCGGCCACTGAGTCACGGGGGTACGGCTGTGCGAACACCGAGGTGAGCGCGGCACGTCGTACGTCCAGAGGGCCAAGGGAACGTGAACGACGTTCCTTCGGGCTGATCGAAAACGCCGGATCTGCAAGGATGAACGGCGTATCCATGTGTGAAGAGCAGTGAGGAGATGACCGTGTCGGGTATGTCGGCGGGCCGGTCAGCCATGCGGATGGGACCCGCTGAGCTGGTTCAGGCGGCGGCCATGGCCCGCCGTTTCTACCTCGAGGGCAAGTCCAAGATCCAGATCGCCGAGGAGTTCGGCGTGAGCCGCTTCAAGGTGGCCCGGGTCCTGGAGACCGCCCTCGAACGGGATCTCGTACGTATCGAGATCCGCGTCCCCGCGGAACTGGACGCGGAGCGCTCCGACGCGCTGCGCGCCCGCTACGGCCTGCGGCACGCCGTGGTCGTCGAGTCCCCGGCGGAGGCCGAGGAGACGACCGACCCGGAGAACCTCGGCGAGGTCGCCGCGGACCTGCTCGGCGAGCTGGTCAACGAGGGCGACATCCTGGGCCTCGCCTGGGGCCGTTCCACCATCCACATGGCGGCCGCCCTCGACCGGCTGCCGCCCTGCACGGTGGTGCAGCTGACGGGGGTGTACGACGCGGGGACCGCCGAGCGCGGCTCGGTCGAGGCGGTCCGGCGGGCCGCGCAGGTGTCGGGCGGCGACGCCCACCCCATCTACGCGCCGATGCTGCTGCCGGACGCGGCGACCGCGATCGCGCTGCGCCACCAGACCGGGATCGCGCGGGCCTTCGAGTACTTCGACAAGGTCACGGTCGCCTGTGTCTCCATCGGCTCGTGGGAGGCGGGCATCTCCACGGTGCACGACATGCTCAGCGACGAGGAGCGCGGCCACTACGCCTCCCTCGGTGTCGCCGCCGAGATGTCCGCGCACCTCTTCGACGCCGAGGGCCGCCGCGTCGGGCGCGACCTCGGCGAGCGGTGCATCACGGTCAAGGCCGACCAGCTCCGCCGTATCCCCGAGGTCGTGGCGATCGCGGGCGGGCAGCGCAAGGCGGCCGCGATCGACGCCGTGCTGCGGTCGGGGCTGGTGACCAGCCTCGTCACCGACACCTCCGCGGCGGACTACCTGCTGACGGCCGGTCAGACGCCGCGGCCGGCGCTCAACCGGGCGGACCCGGACGGGCCGTAGCGCTCCGCTCGGTGGCCGGTGGGGTGCGTCTACCGGGTGGGGTGTGTGGGTGGCTGCGGGTGCGTGGGGGGTGATCGCGCAGTTCCCCGCGCCCCTTCGGGGCGCGGTCCCAGCCCGGCGGGCCGATGACGAGTACGAGTACGAGTCGTGCGGGACGGACAGCGACGGCACGCTCGCCGAGGTGCTGCGCGCCGGCGGCCGGGTGCACCTCGGGCCGAAGCCGGGCGGTGTCGCGGCCAGGCCCGCCTGCACCAATCCGCTGCGCCTGCGCTTTCGACCCGCCCGACTTCGGCCCGAGGTGCACCCGGCCGCGATCGGGACGCCCTCGCCGACCGCCTCACCGACCTGCCGCGGGCGCCGCCCCCGGGGACGCCTGGTCGAGGTCACCGGACGGCAGGAGTACGCCGGAGCCGATCCGAACGGCTGGAACATCGCGCGGGAGGTGTCCGCCGACGCCGCCGACCACCGCAACGCACCGCACGGCACCGCAACGCACCGCACGGCACCGCGCCGCGTCGGCACGGCACCGCACCGCGCCGCGTCGGCACGGCACCGCACCGCGCCGCGTCGGCACGGCACCGCGCCGGCACCGCACCGCACCGCGCCGGCACCGCACCGCACCGCGCCGGCACCGCACCGCACCGCACCGCGCCGGCACCGCAGCGGCACCGACCTGCGGATCCTGCTGGCTCTCGGAGGATCCTCCTAGGCCACCCACCGCCCCTCTGGACGATCCGTCGGGGCCACTCGTACCCGCCGACATGGGACAATGAAGTACGTGCTCTTCCCTCTGGCGGTCCTGTCAGGGGGTCACCTCTGATCGACCGGGATGTGCGGCACGTGCGTTTCCTCAATGACATCCAGCCCGCGTACGACCTGACGTACGACGACGTCTTCATGGTCCCGAGCCGCAGCGCCGTCGGATCGCGCCAGGGCGTGGACCTGACCTCCCCGGACGGCACGGGCACCACCATCCCGCTGGTCGTCGCCAACATGACCGCCATCGCGGGCCGCCGCATGGCCGAGACGGTCGCGCGCCGCGGTGGCCTGGTGGTCGTCCCTCAGGACATCCCGAACGAGGTCGTCACCGACGTCATCTCCTGGGTCAAGAGCCGCCACCTCGTCCTCGACACCCCCATCGTGCTGAACCCGCACCAGACGGTCGCCGACGCGCTGGCCCTGCTGCCGAAGCGGGCGCACAACGCGGGCGTCGTCGTCGACGAGGCGCTCCGCCCCGTCGGTGTCGTCACCGACGCGGACCTGACCGGCGTCGACCGCTTCACCCAGCTCGAAGTCGTCATGTCCCGGGACCTGCTGCTCCTGGACGCCGACATCGACCCGCGTGAGGCCTTCAACCGGCTCGACGCGGCCAACCGCCGGTACGCGCCCGCCGTCGACAAGGACGGCCGCCTCGCCGGCATCCTCACCCGCAAGGGCGCGCTGCGGGCCACGCTGTACACCCCCGCCGTCGACGCGAACGGCAGGCTCCGCGTCGCCGCCGCCGTCGGGGTCAACGGCGACTTCGTGGGCAAGGCCAAGGAGTTGCTCGACGCGGGCGTCGACACGCTCGTCATCGACACGGCGCACGGCCACCAGGAGTCGATGATCAACGCGATCAAGCTGGTGCGCGACCTCGACCCCCGGGTGCCGATCGTGGCCGGCAACATCGTCGCCGCCGAGGGAGTGCGGGATCTGATCGAGGCGGGCGCGGACATCGTCAAGGTCGGTGTCGGACCCGGTGCGATGTGTACGACGCGCATGATGACCGGCGTCGGGCGGCCCCAGTTCTCCGCGGTTCTCGAGTGCGCGGCCGAGGCGAAGAAGTACGGCAAGCACGTGTGGGCCGACGGTGGGGTGCGCCACCCCCGCGATGTCGCCATGGCGCTGGCGGCGGGCGCGTCGAACGTGATGGTCGGGTCGTGGTTCGCGGGGACGTACGAGTCGCCGGGCGACCTTCAGCAGGACGCGAGCGGGCGGCTGTACAAGGAGTCGTTCGGGATGGCGTCGGCTCGGGCCGTGCGCAACCGTACGAGCGAGGAGTCGGCCTACGACCGGGCGCGCAAGGCGTTGTTCGAGGAGGGCATCTCGACGTCGCGGATGTTCCTGGACCCGGCCCGGCCGGGGGTCGAGGACCTGATCGACTCGGTCATCGCGGGGGTGCGGTCCTCGTGCACGTATGCGGGGGCCGGGTCCCTGGAGGAGTTCGCGGAGCGGGCCGTGGTGGGGGTCCAGAGTGCGGCGGGGTATGCGGAGGGCAAGCCGTTGCACGCCAGTTGGAGCTAGGGGCGCCTGAGAGCTCGGGGAGCGGTGATGCGGCGGCTGCGGGTTCGTTGTGGCTTGTCGCGCCCATGCGGCGGAGCCGCACGTCGAATGCGGCCCCGCGCCCCTGACTCCGCCGGTGTCACGCAAGGGTTTTAAAGGGCCGTGCAACGAAGCTGCGCCGTCGTTCGATGCACGCAACGATCTTGCGTGAGTGCGCAAGGTTGCCGCATTACGCTCGTGAAGGTCTGGCTCATAGGGTCATGCGCTGTACGTGGCGTGGCGGGGACCTCCTGCTCGGTGGCCCCCTGCTGTTCGGTGCTGTCGGTCCCCACCCGCCCTGACCGGCAGCGATGAAGGAGCCACGCGTGCTCGACCAAGGCGCACCCCCGCAGCATGAGAATCGGCCCGCCCCGCCGTCCGGAGGCGTCGGGGCGCGGCTGATGCGCCGCAAGCCCGTGGAACGCCTGGTCGCCGAGGGCGGCCAGGGGGAGGGAGGGTCGCTGCGGCGCTCCCTCGGACTGTGGCAGCTGACGATGATCAGCATCGGTGCCACGCTCGGCACCGGCATCTTCGTCGTGCTCGGCGAGGCCGTCCCCAAGGCCGGGCCCGCCGTCACGCTCTCCTTCGTGATCGCCGGTCTCACCGCGCTGTTCTCCGCCCTGTCGTACGCGGAGCTGGCCGGCACCATCCCGGTCTCCGGCTCCTCGTACTCCTACACGTACGCAACGATGGGCGAGCTCGTCGCCTGGGTCTGCGGCTGGTGTCTGGTGCTGGAGTACGGGGTGTCGGTGGCGGCCGTCGCGGTCGGCTGGGGCGAGTACCTCAACGAGCTGCTGGACGGGACGATCGGCGTGACCATTCCGGCCGCTCTGTCCGCTCCGCCCGGAGACGGGGGCGTCTTCAACCTGCCCGCGCTGATCGTCGTACTGCTCGCGATGGCGTTCCTGCTGGGCGGGGCCCGGGAGTCCGCCCGAGCCAACACGATCATGGTCGTGGTCAAGATCGCCGCCCTGCTGCTCTTCTGCCTCATCGGTGTGCAGGGCTTCCGGTCCGGCAACTACGAGAACTTCATGCCGCTCGGCATGGCGGGTGTCAGTGCGGCCGGAGCGACGCTCTTCTTCTCGTACATCGGGTTCGACGCGGCCTCGACCGCCGGCGAGGAGGCGAAGAACGCGCAGCGCGATCTGCCTCGCGCGATCATGCTCTCCCTGGTCATCGTGACCGCGCTGTACGTACTGGTCGCCGCCGTCGCGATCGGGGCGCGGCCCTGGGAGCGGTTCGGCGAGTCCGAGGCCGCGCTCGCCGGGATCATGAAGGACGTCACCGGGGACGCGTTCTGGGGAACGCTGCTGGCGGCCGGGGCCGTCATCGCCATCGCGAGTGTGGTGCTGACCGTGCTGTACGGGCAGACCCGCATCCTGTTCGCCATGTCCCGGGACGGGCTCGTGCCCAAGGTGTTCTCGCGTGTGCACCCGAGGACCGGCACGCCGCGCGTCAACACCGTGATCGTCTCGCTGTTCTGCGGTGTGCTCGCCGCCGCCATTCCGCTGGGGCAGCTCGCGGATGCGACGAGCATCGGTACGTTGTTCGCGTTCGCGCTGGTCAACGTGGCCGTCGTGGTGCTGCGTCGGACCCGGCCGGACATGCCGCGGTCGTTCCGGGTGCCGCTGTCGCCGGTGCTGCCCGCGCTCGGATTCGGGTTCTGCGTCTGGATGATGGGCAGCCTCGACACCGTCACCTGGGTCGTCTTCGGGGTCTGGATGGCCGTCGGGCTCGTGTTCTACTTCAGCTACGGCTATCGCCGCTCGCGTCTCGCGATCCCCTCGACCCCTTCGACTCCCTCGTCCTCATCGGCTCCGTCGACTCCAGAGAAGTGATCCACCCGCAGTGCTGAACGATCTCGACGAACGCATCGTGCACGCCCTCGCCGAGGACGCCCGCCGTTCCTACTCCGACATCGGCCAACTCGTCGGCCTGTCCGCGCCCGCGGTCAAGCGGCGGGTGGACCGGCTGCGGGCGACCGGGGCGATCACCGGTTTCACGGTTCGGGTGGACCCCGCCGCCCTCGGGTGGGAGACCGAGGGGTTCGTCGAGATCTACTGCCGGCGGAACACCTCGCCGGAGACGATCCAGCGGGGGCTGGAGCGGTATCAGGAGGTGGTCGCGGCGTCGACCGTCACCGGGGAGGCCGATGCCCTCGTGCAGGTCTTCGCCTCGGACATGCGGCACTTCGAGCGGGTGCTGGAGCGGATCGCCGGGGAGCCGTTCGTCGAGCGGACCAAGTCCGTGCTGGTGCTGTCGCCCCTGCTGCGGCGGTTCTCCTCCGGGGCGCCCGCCTGACAGTGCGTGCCCCTCAGGGAGCCGCGGTCGTCCTCGCCAGCGCGTTGTTCCCTATCGAGTTGTGCACGCTGAAGCTCACCGCGTCCGGACGGTAGCGGTCGTCGGACCACTCCACCGGGCGGCCCTCGCGGGTGGTGGTGACGCGCCGGACACGCAGGAGGGGGCTCGTACGGCGCACGGCCAGGAACTCGGCGTCCTGGGCGCCGGCGGCCACGGCGTCGATGATGTGCTCGCCGTAGGCGAAGACCAGGCCCGTGTCGTCGAGCAGGCGCTGGGTGACCGAGGGACAGTCCGCCTCGATGTGCTCGACGGCCGGGGAGATCCAGTCGGCGTAGACCGTGCGCTCCAGCAGGACGGGCAGGCCGTCGAGACCGCGCAGGCGCAGCACGTGCAGGACGCGGGCGCCCGGGGTGAGCTGGAGGCGTACGCGGTCCTCCGCGCCGGCGGTCCGGTACTCCTGGGCGATCACCCGGCCCGTCGCCTCACGGCCCATCGCGCGCGCCCACTGGGCGAAGCTGCGCAACTCGGCGAAGCTCTGGCTGCGGCGGCCGGCCAGGACCACCCGGCGGGCACCCTGGCGTGAGCCGATGAGGCCCTCGGCGGTCAGGGTCGCCACCGCCTGACGGACGGTGCCGCGCGAGACGCCGTAGCGGGCCGCGAGTTCGGTCTCGGGGGGCAGCAGACTCCCCACCGTGTAGTCCTCACGGTCGATCGCCCGCCGCAGTGCCTCGGCGATCTCCTCGTGTCGCGCCGCCATGATCCCCCTCCGCTCGTCCCGGTCGCCCGCTGTGCACAGTGCGGCCAGCCTAATGAGGTGGCGAAGGAACTGCCGAACCGGTTGATCGGCCAGTGTTTGTGCGGGAAAACGTGCACGAGTATTTCGCCGGAGTTTACGTGCGTGATATGAAGCGCGGACCTAATGAGGCCAACTTGTTCAGACAAGTGCTCCACCCAGATCGTCCCTGCGCGTACCCCTGGAGAGCCCGTGACCCTCTTCCCGCCGAGAACCGCCGTCATCGGTGGCGCCCTCGCCGCCGCAGTACTCACCCTCAGCGCCTGTGGCGCGGCCCCCGAGACCACGACCACCACCGACGGCAGGAACGCGGCCACCGCGACCTCGGCGAAGGACTTCGGCGGCCTGGACGCGCTGATCAAGGCGGCCAAGAAGGAGGGCACGCTCAACGCGATCGCCCTGCCCCGTGACTGGGCCAACTACGGCGCGCTGATCGACGGGTTCGAGAAGAAGTACGGCATCAAGATCGAGGTCGAGAACCCGGACGGGGCCAGCCAGGACGAGATCAACGCCGTCACCTCGCGCAAGGGACAGGACCGGGCGCCCGACGTGCTCGACCTGGGCAGCTCCTTCGCTCTGAGCGCCGCCCAGCAGGGGCTGCTCGCCCCGTACGAGGTGGCCGCGTTCGCCGACATCCCCGAGGGCCAGAAGGACCCGAAGGGCCAGTGGTACAACGACTACGGCGGCTACATATCCATCGGGTGCGACGCCAAGCGCGTGAAGGAATGCCCGGAGACCTTCGCCGACCTGCTGAAGCCGCGGTACAAGGGGCAGGTCGCGCTCAACGGCAACCCCACCAAGTCCGGTTCCGCCTTCGGCGGGGTGTGGGCGGCCTCGCTGGCGAGCGGCGGCTCGTTCGACGACATCCAGCCCGGACTCGACTTCTTCGCCAAGCTGAAGAAGAACGGCAACTACACGCCCGTCGAGTCGACGCCGGCCACCGTCGAGAAGGGCGAGACGCCCATCAGTATCGACTGGGACTACCTGAACGCCGGGTACGCCGACGAGTTCAAGTCCAAGGGCGTCGACTGGAAGGTCGTCGTCCCCGAGGACGGCAAGTTCTCCCAGTACTACTCCCAGGCCATCAACAAGGACGCACCCCACCCGGCCGCCGCCCGGCTCTGGCAGGAGTACCTCTACAGCGCCGAGGGCCAGAACCTGTGGCTCGCCGGATACGCCCGCCCGGCCCTGATGACCGCCATGGAGAAGGCGGGCACGCTGGACAAGACCGCCGCGGCCAAGCTGCCCGAGGTGTCCGGCACGCCCGAGTTCCCGACCGAGGACCAGCAGACCAAGGCCAAGGACGTGCTCGGACAGGGCTGGGCCAAGGCGGTCTCCGGGTGACCGCCGTCGTCACCGAGGCCGACCCGGCACTGGTGGCCGCCGCTTCCCCGAAGCGGCGGCCCCGCCCCGGCGGATGGCTCGCCGTGCTCCCGCTGCTGGCCTTCGTCGCGGTCGCCTTCGGGCTGCCCGCCCTCGCCATGCTGAACGGCGCGTTCACGGTCAAGGACCAGACCACGGGCGCCACTTCGTACACCACGGCGAACATGACGGCCTCCGTGCAGGGGGCCTACCTCACGGCCATGCTCGGCAGCGTGAAGCTGTCCGCCGTCTCGGCCGGGCTCGCGGCCGTACTGGGGCTGCCCCTCGCCCAGGCCGTGGTGACCTCCCGCTTCCCGGCGCTGCGCGAGGCCGTGCTCACCGCCTCCGGGGTGCTCGCCAACTTCGGCGGTGTCCCGCTCGCCTTCGCCTTCGTCGCCACCCTCGGCAACGCCGGCGTGCTGACCCGGCAACTGGGTCTGACGGACAAGGGCTGGGACCTCTACAGCTTCTGGGGACTGGTCATCGTCTACCTGTACTTCCTGATCCCGCTCATGGTCCTCACCATCACCCCCGCCCTCGACGGACTGCGCGTCCAGTGGCGGGAGGCCGCGCAGAACAACGGCGCCACCGGTTTCCAGTACTGGCTGCACGTCGCCCTGCCCGTGCTCGCGCCCTCGCTGCTCGGCGGGCTCGTGCTGCTCTTCGGCAGCGCCTTCGCCGCGTACGCCACCGCCGCGGCCATGGTGGGCAGCTCGATCCCGCTGGTCACCCTGCAGATCGCCGACGCCATCTCCGGCAACGTCCTGGTCGGCCAGGAGAACGTGGCGCTCGCCCTCAGCCTCGACATGGTCCTGATCGCCGGGCTGGTCATGGCCGTGTACCTGCCCCTGCAACGACGGAGCGCGCGATGGCTGGCCTGAACCCCGGGCGCCCGGCATCGCGGCGCCCCGCCCTGTGGCGCCCGCTCGTCCTCGCCTGCGCCGGGCTGTACTTCCTCGTCCCGCTCGCCGCCTCCGTGATCTTCACGGTCGACGTGCCGGGCGAGGGGATCACCTTCGAGGCGTACGGGCAGATCCTCGGCACCGAGGGCTTCGTGACCAGCCTGCTGCTCTCGCTGGAGCTGGCCGCCGTGACGATCGCCGTCGTACTGCTGCTGATGGTGCCCGCCATGGTCGCGTTGCGGCTCGGCGCGCCCAGGCTGCGGCCCGTCGTGGAGGTGGTGTGCTCCCTGCCGCTGGTGGTGCCGCCGATCGCGTTCGTCGCCGGGCTCGGGACCGTGCTCAAGTGGGGGCCCGAACACCTCTCCCGGACCCCGCTGTTCCAGACCTTCGTCGCGATCCAGAACCCCGACTTCCCCGTGGTGCTGGTCCTCGCCTACGTCGTGATGGCGCTGCCCTTCGTGTACCGGGCGCTGGACGCGGGGCTGCGCGCCATGGACGTACCCACTCTCGTCGAGGCCGCGCGCAGCTGCGGGGCGAGCTGGCCGCAGGCGCTGGTGCGGGCCGTGCTGCCCAATCTGCGCGGGGCGCTGCTCAACTCCGCCTTCCTCACCCTGGCGCTCGTGCTCGGCGAGTTCACCGTCGCCCAGCTGCTGGGCTTCAGGCCGTTCGCCGTGTGGATCGTCAACGTCAGCGGCTCGCAGGCCCAGCTCTCCGTCGCCGTCTCGGTGCTCAGCCTGCTCGTCACCTGGGCCATGCTCCTCGCGCTCGCCTCCTTCGGCGGACGTACCCCAACCGCTTCCGCCTCCCGGGGATGAACCATGACCGTGCTTGAGAAAACTGCGACCGACACCGCCGCCACCGTCGAGTTCCGGGGCCTGCGCCGGGAGTTCGGGGCCACCGTCGCCCTGGACGGACTCGACCTGACCGTCCGGCCCGGTGAACTCCTCGCGCTGCTCGGCCCGTCCGGCTGCGGCAAGACCACCGCGCTGAGGATGCTCGCCGGCTTCGAACACCCCGACTCCGGCGAGGTGCTGGTCGACGGGGAGGACGTCACCCGCGTCCCGGCCCACCGGCGCGACGCCGGCATGGTCTTCCAGTCGTACAGCCTCTTCCCGCACCTCAGCGCCCTCGACAACGTGGCCTTCGGGCTGCGCATGCGCAAGGTGCGCACGGCCGAACGGCGCTCCCGCGCCGCCGAGTTGCTCGACCTCGTGGGCCTCGCCGACAAGGGCGCCCAGTACCCCCACCAGCTGTCCGGCGGCCAGCAGCAGCGCGTCGCCCTCGCCCGGGCGCTCGCCCTGCGGCCCCGGGTGCTGCTCCTCGACGAACCGCTCTCCGCCCTCGACGCCAAGGTGCGGCTGACCCTCCGCGAGGAGATCCGTCGGCTCCAGCAGGAGCTGGGCATCACCACGCTGTTCGTGACGCACGACCAGGAGGAGGCGCTGTCCATGGCCGACCGGGTCGCCGTGATGCACGCCGGGCGGCTCGAACAGTGCGCGGCCCCGGTCGAGTTGTACGGCCGTCCGGCCACCGCCTTCGTCGCCGAGTTCGTCGGAACGATGAGCCGGATCCCGGGCCGGCTGGACGGCACGACGGTCGAGGTGCTGGGCCGACGGCTGCCCGTGGACGGCGCGGCGCCCACCACCGCCGAGGTGGATGTACTCGTACGGCCGGAGGCGGTCGGGGTACGGGCGGACGACACCGGCGACGCCCGGGTGGTGGCCACCGCGTTCCTCGGCGCCGCCACCCGCCTCACCGTACGGCTCGCCGACGGCACCGAGGTCAAGGCCGACCTGCCCACGCACGAGGCGGCGGCCCTCGGCGCCGGGGCGGCCGTGACCGTGAGCCTCCCCGAACGGCCGGTACTGGTCGCCGCGCGCGCCACCCGCTGAACGACCCTTGCCCGGCTCCTGCCGGGTACTGCCCCGAACCACCGGCTCTCCGTGACGACCCGCACACAAGTGGTGGTCTGGCTGCGGCGCTTGGCGACAACCAAGCGGGCGCCAAGCTGGAAGCAGTGCGGGTCGCGGCGGGACACGCCGGAGGGGTGACACCCCGTGAGGGTTCGAATGCCCGTGAACCTCAGCCCACAAAGGCTGGAATCCCTAGGCTTCAGCCGAGGGAGGATGTCAAAGAAAGAGAAACCCTTGTCTCGACTCCCGCTCCAGGCCGCCCTGTTCGACATGGACGGCACGCTCGTCGACACCGAGCGGCTCTGGTGGGATGCGGTGGAGGAGGTGGCCGCCGGCCTAGGGCGCGCACTGACCGAGGCCGACCAACCGGACGTACTGGGCCGTCCGGTCGAGTACACCGCCGCCTGGCTCGCCGGGATCACGGGCGCACCGGGGGACGGACTGGCCGCCGACCTGCACCGGGAGTTCGCCGACCGGGTCCGCACCGGGACCGTTCCCCGCCCTGGCGCGCTGGAACTGCTCAGGGCCCTGGCCCGCGAGGGCGTCCCCACCGCCCTGGTCACGGCGTCCCCGCGAGCCGTCGCCGACACCGTCCTCGACGCCCTCGGCCGCGACCTGTTCGCCGTCTCGGTCACCGCCGACGACACCGAGCACACCAAGCCGGCCCCCGACCCCTACCTCGCCGCCTGCCGCGCCCTCGGCGTCGACCCCGCCGCCTGTGTGGCCGTCGAGGACACCGAGACCGGTGTCGCCTCGGCCGAGGCGGCGGGATGCGTGGTCCTCGCCGTGCCCTCGCTCGCGCCGATCGACGAGGCCCCGGGGCGGACCGTACGGGAGAGCCTGGAGTCGGTGACCCCGGCGAGCCTGCGCCGGCTGGTCGCCCCCGACGGACCCGCCCTGCGGGTGATGACCTGGAACCTCTGGCACGGCGGCACCAGGGTCCGCGATCACCGGGCCAAGCAGCTCAAGGTCATCACCGAGACGGACGTCGACGTGGTCGGCCTCCAGGAGACGGACGGCACCGCCGCGCAGGAACTCGCCGACGCCCTCGGCTGGCACCACCACCGGGCCGGCGACAACCTCGGCATCATCAGCCGACACCCGATCACGGCCCGCTTCGGCGACCCCGACGTCGGCTTCTACGGGGCGGCGGGCGTCCGGATCAGGACCGGCTCCGGCACCGAGGTGGACATCTGGACGGTCCACCTGGACTGCGAGCCGTACGGGCCCTACGAGGCCGCCTTCGACGGGCTGGAGGCCGCCGAGCTGACCGCCCACGAGGAAGTGCGGCTCGGCCGGCTGCGGGACTGCCTGAGCCGGCTCGACGGCACCGTGCCGGTCGTCGTGGTCGGCGACTTCAACAGCCCGTCCCACCTCGACCGGCCGGACGTCGACTGGCCGGTCACCAGGGCCGCCGAGACGGCAGGCCTGCGCGACTCCTACCGCGAGGCCCATCCCGACCCCGCACGGGAGCCGGGCCACACCTGGTCGCCGGTCCACGCCGAACACGAGGACGGCAGCGGACGGCCGGAGCCCCAGGACCGGATCGACTTCGTTCTGCACCGAGGCCTCGCGGTCCTCGACTCCCGTACCTACGTCAGCGGCACGCCCCGCCCCTGGCCGGACGTCGAGGACAACGACTGGCCGTCCGACCACGCGGCGGTGATCACCATGTTCGCGCCGGTCACGGCCGCCAGGGAGTGACTCCGGATATCCACTGGGCCGGACGGGCCGGCCGGACTAGCATCGGTGCCATGACCTGGCGACATTGATCCACCAGCCGTGCCTCCTCCCGAGGGCCGCCTCGGACGCCGTACCACCGACGTCCGAATCGCTCCTTCGGGAAGGCCTCATGACTCTCTCACCTGCGCGTGTGCCTGATGCCGGAACCATTGGTGTCCGGCGGCTGACGGCCACGCTGTACGGATACGCGTTCCTCGACGACTTCGTGCTGCTCTACCCGGTGTACGCGCTGCTGTTCAGCGACACCGGACTGTCGATCTGGCAGATCTCCTCACTGTTCGCCCTGTGGTCGATCACCGGCATCCTGCTGGAGGTCCCCTCCGGCGCCTGGGCCGACGCCGTCTCCCGACGGCTGCTGCTGTGGCTGGGCCCGCTGCTCACCGCCACCGGCTTCGCGCTGTGGGTGATCGTCCCGTCGTACTGGGCCTTCGCCCTCGGCTTCGTCCTGTGGGGGGTGCGCGGCGCGCTCGGCTCCGGTGCGCTGGAGGCGCTGGTCTACGACGAACTGGACCGGCTCGGCGCGGCCGACCGGTACGCGCGCGTCATCGGCCGGGCCCAGGCGGTCGGCATGGTCGCCGTGATGGCGGCGATGGGGCTGGCGGGGCCGGTCCTCGACCTCGGTGGCTACCCGGCCGTGGGCGCCGCGAGCGTGCTGGTCTGTGTGCTGACCTCGGTGGTGGCCACACGGTTCCCGGAGCACCGGTCGGCCGGGTCGGGCGGAGGCGACCGGGTCTCCATTCTCACGACCCTGCGGACCGGAATCGCGGAGGTCCGACGGGACCGGTCCGTCCGCGGGGCGCTGCTGCTCGTGCCCGCCGTCGGCGCGGTGTGGGGCGCCCTCGACGAGTACACGCCGCTGCTGGTCCGGGACACCGGGGTGGCCGAGCAGACGGTGCCGTATCTGCTGCTGGTGATCTGGGTGGGGCCGACGATCGGCAGCCTGCTGACCGGGGCGGGGGAGCGGCTGGGCACGGCCGGACTGGGAGTGGTGCTGGCGGGCTCGGCGTTCGCGCTGGCCGTGGGGGCGTCGATGCGTACGCCGACCGGTATCGGGCTGGTGGCCGTCGCCTTCGGCGGCTTCCAGTTGGTCAACGTGCTCGCCGACGCGCGGCTGCAGGATCGGATCGAGGGGGCTCGGCGGGCGACCGTGACGTCGGTCGCGAGCATGGGGACGGAACTGGCCACGGTGGGTGTGTTCGCCGCGTACGCCGTGATCGGCGCGTCCCACGCGCACGGGGTCGCGTTCGCCGTGTTCGCGGTGCCGTATCTGGTGACGGCGATCATGTTGATGCGGAGGGACGCCTGAGGGGACGGAGCGAGGGGGATGGACCGGGGGGCCGCGGGCGGCCGCGGGTTCGGCGTGATCGATCTCGCGGTTCCCCGTTCCCTCGGGGAGCGGGGCGCGCCCCTGAGCACAGACGCAACGAATCGTCGTCCGTGGCATCAGGTACGCAACGAATCGCGCCTCGGCGCGCAATGGCTCCTGCTTGTCCGGCCCCGCGCGCCGACCGTACCGTCTAGATGGCCCCATGGATGGCCCCCAAACCCCCTGTCCCGGTGAGGAACACGCATGCGTACCGCCCTGCTCCAGAGCTCCGGTCGTCCCGGCTCGGTCGTCGGGAACCTGAAGGTGCTCGACGAGGCCGCGGGGCGGGCCGCCGCGGCCGGGGCGGGGCTGGTGGTGGCGCCGGAGATGTTCCTCACGGGCTATGCGATCGGCGACGACATCGCGCGGCTCGCCGAGGCGGCCGACGGTGACGCGGCCGACGCGGTCGCCGAGATCGCGGGGCGGCACGGGGTCGCGATCGCGTACGGGTACCCGGAGCGCGCCGGTGAGGCGGTCTTCAACTCGGCGCAGCTCGTCTCCGCCGACGGCGTCCGGCTGGCGAACTACCGCAAGACCCACCTGTTCGGCTGCTTCGAGCGCGATCATTTCACGCCGGGCGAGCAGTCCGTCGTCCAGGCCGAGCTGGACGGGCTCCGCGTCGGGATCCTGATCTGCTACGACGTGGAGTTCCCGGAGAACGTCCGTGCCCACGCCCTCGCCGGCACCGACCTGCTCGTGGTGCCGACGGCCCAGATGCATCCGTTCCAGTTCGTCGCCGAGTCGATGATCCCGGTGCGGGCCTTCGAGAACCAGATGTACGTCGCGTACGTCAACCGGGTCGGCCGCGAAGGGGAGTTCGAGTTCGTCGGGCTCTCCGCACTGGCCGGGCCCGACGGGGTCGCACGTACCCGGGCCGGACGTGAGGACGAGCTCGTCCTCGCCGATGTCGACCCCGCCTTCCTCGCGGCCCAGCGCGAGGCGAACCCGTATCTCCGGGACCGTCGTCCCGGTCTCTACGGGTCCCTCGTCTGAGACCCGCCCCGCCCCGCCCCGCCCCGCACACCCCTTTCCGCTAGGAGTCCGTACCCCATGACGTCCACCGTGCCCAACGCCATCGAGCACGCAGACGAGCAGCAGCAGCCGATCACCATGTTCGGCCCGGACTTCCCGTACGCGTACGACGACTTCCTGGCCCACCCGGCCGGCCTGGGGCAGATACCGGCCACCGAGCACGGCACCGAGGTCGCGGTCATCGGCGGCGGACTGTCCGGCATCGTGGCGGCGTACGAGCTGATGAAGATGGGGCTCAAGCCGGTCGTGTACGAGGCCGACCGGATCGGCGGGCGCCTGCGGACGGTCGGGTTCGACGGCTGCGATCCTTCCCTCACGGCCGAGATGGGGGCCATGCGCTTTCCGCCGTCCTCCACCGCGCTGCAGCACTACATCGATCTGGCCGGTCTGGAGACCCGGCCCTTCCCCAACCCCCTGGCGGAGGCCACGCCCTCGACCGTCGTCGACCTCAAGGGCGAGTCGCACTACGCCGAGACGATCGACGACCTGCCGCAGGTGTACCGGGACGTCGCCGCGGCCTGGAACGCCTGCCTCGAAGACGGCGCCGACTTCTCCGACATGAACCGGGCGCTGCGTGAGCGCGATGTGCCGCGCATCCGGGAGATCTGGGGGAAGCTCGTCGAGCGGCTCGACAACCAGACCTTCTACGGCTTCCTCTGCGACTCCGAGGCCTTCAGGTCCTTCCGGCACCGCGAGATCTTCGGCCAGGTCGGCTTCGGCACGGGCGGCTGGGACACCGACTTCCCCAACTCCATCCTGGAGATCCTGCGGGTCGTCTACACCGAGGCCGACGACCACCACCGCGGCATCGTCGGCGGCAGCCAGCAGCTCCCGCTGCGGCTGTGGGAGCGCGAGCCGGAGAAGATCGTGCACTGGCCGTACGGGACGTCCCTGAAGTCCCTGCACGTCGACGGTGAGCCGCGGCCCGCCGTGACCCGGCTGCACCGGACCGCCGGCAACCGGATCACCGTGACGGACGCGAACGGCGACATCCGCACCTACCAGGTGGCGATCTTCACCGCCCAGTCCTGGATGCTGCTGTCGAAGATCGCCTGCGACGACTCGCTCTTCCCGATCGACCACTGGACCGCCATCGAGCGGACGCACTACATGGAGAGCTCGAAGCTGTTCGTCCCGGTCGACCGGCCCTTCTGGCTGGACAAGGCCGTCGACGACAGGGGAAATCCGACCGGCAGGGACGTCATGTCGATGACGCTCACCGACCGGATGACGCGCGGGACCTACCTCCTCGACGACGGTCCGGACAAGCCCGCCGTCATCTGCCTCTCCTACACGTGGTGCGACGACAGCCTGAAGTGGCTGCCGCTGTCCGCGAGCGAGCGGATGGAGGTCATGCTGAAGTCGCTCGGCGAGATCTACCCGAAGGTCGACATCCGCAGCCACGTCATCGGCAACCCGGTGACCGTCTCCTGGGAGAACGAGCCCTACTTCATGGGCGCGTTCAAGGCGAACCTGCCCGGCCACTACCGCTACCAGCGGCGCCTGTTCACACACTTCATGCAGGACCGGCTGCCCGAGGACAAGCGGGGCATCTTCCTCGCCGGCGACGACATCTCCTGGACGGCCGGCTGGGCCGAGGGCGCGATCCAGACCGCGCTCAACGCGGTCTGGGGCGTCATGCACCACTTCGGGGGCGCCACCGACGCGACCAACCCCGGGCCCGGGGACGTCTACGACGAGATCGCACCGGTGGAACTGCCGGAGGACTAGAACTGCCAGAGGACCGGGGCCTGTCGGTGGCGGTCGGTGGCGGCCGGTCAGGTCGGCAGCGGGGTCAGCAGCATGCGGCCCGTCAGGCCCACCGCCGCGTCCAGGCGGAGGGCGGACTCCTCGGCGAGATCGGGGAGTCCACGCAGCGCCCACAGTGCGCGGGCGGTCGACCAGGTGGCCTCACGGGCCCGTTCCAGGCTCCACGCGCCGAGCAGATGGGTGAGCGGATCGGCGATCTGCAGGAGATCCGGCCCCGGCATCAGCTCCTCGCGGATGTGCTCCTCCAGCGACACGAGGACATCGCCCACATGCTCGAACTCGTCCTCCAGGTCGGCGGGTTCGCAGCCGAGCGTACGACAGGTGTCCACGACGGCCAGCGCGAGATCGTGTCCGATGTGCGCGTTGATGCCGCAGAGGGCGAACTGCAGTGGCCGTACGCCGGGATGGTGCCGGAACTGCAGCAGCGGCCGCCAGCAGGCGGGCGCACAGCCGCCCTCGGCGACGCTCAGATACCGCTCGGCGAAGAGCACGTCCAAGGTGATCGCGGCCTCGGCGTCCGGGAAGTGGCCGGAGTCCAGTCGTCGGTCGATGGCCTCCGTGACGGTGAGGTAGACGCGGTTGAAGACGGCGATCCCGTCCCGCTCGGGCAGGACCGCGTCGAGGGCGTGCATACGGGAGACGACGGTGTCCACCGAGTCCACGGAATTGGTGAATTGCTCCAACTGCGCCATAGGGGGCAGGGTCCCAGGCCTAGGCTGCCACCGGCGTCGCCGTGCCCGTCGCGTCCCCGGAACGGGGTAACGCGGGCCCGGCGGGAAGTATCGGAAAGCCGACGGAACGCGGTCCGGGGAGCAGGTCCGGGGAGCGGGCAGCGGTTCCGGGGAGCCGGTCCGGGGAGCAGGGGGGAGCACCACGTGTCAGGCATGCGCGCCCGGCGTCTGGCCGCACGCCGAGCCGAGCGCAGGCGGGCGGCCAGGCGCGGCGCCCTGGTGGCAGCGGCGGCGGCCATGGCAGTCGTCGGAACCGTCACCGGGATGGTGGCCGCGCTGGGCGGCGAAAGAGGTGCCGCGCACGAGGCCCGGCCACTGGCGAGCCGCTCACCGGGCCTCCTGTCCGATGCGGTCGGACGGACCGAGCCGACCGAGCCGACCGCGGGCTCGCCCCACCCGTCACGCACCGCGCCCCCGCCTTCGAAATCGCCCGTACCGTCCGAGGAGGCCAGGGTGGGGCCCTCGGCGCAGCGGACCGAACGGCGGACGCAACCCGTGCCCGGCCCCGGCGCGCTCTACCGCCACCCCGACTCCCAGGTTCTCGACTGGGTCCGGGACAACCCGGACGATCCGCGCAGCACCGCCATCGAGACCGGCATCGCCGACCGTCCGGCCGCCGTCTGGTTCACCGACCCCACCCCGGCCACCACCAGGTCCCGGGTCGCGGCGGTCGCCTCCGCGGGCGCCGCGCGGGGGCAGGTGCCCGTCCTCGTGGCGTACGCGATCCCCGACCGCGACTGCGGAGGGGCCTCGCAGGGCGGGGCGCCGAGCCTGGACGCGTACGACGCCTGGATCGACGCGTTCGCCGCCGGGCTCGGGTCGGACGACGTCATCGTGATCCTGGAGCCGGACGCGATCGCCCAGTCCGACTGCCTCTCCGCCGAGACCCGTGCCGACCGCTTCGCCTCGCTCGCTCGCGCCGGACGCGTCCTGAAGGCCGCCGACCCCCATGCCCGCGTCTACTACGACGCCGGGCACTCGGAGTGGAACGTGCCGGGAAAGCAGGCCGCACTTCTCCGCCGGGCGGGCGCCGCCTCGCCCGACGGCTCCGACGGCGTCTTCAGCAACGTGTCCAACTTCAACCGCACGCAGGCCGAGGCCGCCTACGACCGCCGGGTCCTCGACGCCCTCGGCGGCCCCGCGGGCCTCGGTGCCGTCATCGACACCAGCCGCAACGGCAACGGCGCCCCGGCCGACGGTGAGTGGTGCGACCCCGCAGGCCGCGGCCTCGGCCGACCACCGACCCTCACCACCGGGGAGCCCCGCATCGACGCCTACCTGTGGGTGAAACTGCCCGGCGAGTCCGACGGCTGCCGGGGGAGGGCGGGGGCGTTCTCACCGGGGTACGCGTACGAGCTGGCGCGGGGGTGAGGGACACGCGGGGGTGAGAGACGCGCGGGGGTGAGGCGGACACTCGTAGTCCCGGCACGGGCCGAGCCCGAGCCCGTGTCCCGCTCGTACTGGCTGGATGTCGGCGTCCTACACGTCCTCGTACCGCTCGCACGGCTCGATGTCCGCGCCTTCCACGTCCTCGTACGGCTGGACGCGGGGACCCTGTGTCCGCCTCCGTGGACGGCCGCGGTGTCAGGGCTTCGGGTCGGGAATTGCTACGTCCGTCCGCGTGAGTCGTGGGCGGTCCCGGTCGCTGGTGCGCAGGACGCCCGCGAAGGCGACCAAGCCGCACGCCAGCACGGTGACCAGGCCGAACGACACGACCAGGCTGGTCAGTTGAGCCAGACCGCCGATCGCGCTCGGCGCGACCAGGCCGGAGGTGTACGTGATGGTCGCGACGCCCGCGATGGCCTGGCTGGGGTTCGGCCCGCTGCGGCCGGCGGCGGCGAAGCAGAGCGGGACGACGACCGCGATGCCGAGCCCCATCAGCGCGAAGCCGCCCATGGCGAGCGCCGGCTGGTTCGCGAAGACGATCAGGACCCCGCCGAGCGCGGCCAGCACACCGCTCGCCCGGACGGTACGGACCGCGCCGAAACGGTTGACCACCGCGTCGCCCGCGAGCCGGGCCACCGCCATGGTCAGCATGAAACCGGTGGTGCACGCCGCCGCGAGCCCGGCCGAGGTCTCCAACTGGTCCCGCAGATAGACCGCCGACCAGTCCAGCGCCGCCCCTTCCGCGAACACCGCGCAGAACCCGACCGCGCCGATCAGCAGCGCCGACTTCGGCGGTAGCGCGAACCTGGGCGGCGGCTCCTCGTCCTCGGTGGCCCTGAGGTCCAGTACCCACTGGCAGGCGACCAGACCGAGGGCGGTGAGCGTGACCGCCGCAAGCGCGTGGTGCAGCCGGGCGTCCGAGCCCAGATGGGCGGCGAGGGTACCGGCCGCCGAGCCGACGAGGGCGCCCGCGCTCCACATACCGTGCAGGCCCGACATGATCGACTTCCCGAGACGGCTTTCCACCTCGACGCCGAGCGCATTCATCGCGACGTCCGCCATGCCCGCCGACGCGCCGTACACGAACAGCGCGAAGCAGAGCGTCCAGAGATTCGGCGAGAGGGACGGCAGGATCAGCGCGAGCGTCCACAGGGAGAGCAGTCCGCGCAGTGCGGTGCGGGCGCCGAAGCGGTGGCTGATCCGGCCCGCGAGCGGCATCGCCAAGGACGCGCCGATCGCCGGGAAGGCGAGGGCGAGGCCCAGTTGGCCCGCGCTGACCCCCGCGTGGTCCTGGATCCACGGCACGCGGGTCGCGAACGAGCCGGTGACGGCGCCGTGCACCGCGAACACGGCCGCCACCGCGTACCGCGCCCGCCTCACCTCGCGCTGCTCGTAGACCACCACGCTCATTCTCCGCCTCCCTGTACTTCGATGCGCCGCGATGTCGGCGTGCCCGGTCGTCGTCCGTCGTCGCCCACGGGCCCGCAGGCCTGCGGGTGCCGCCGGGTTCTCTGCGCTGCCGGTGTTCTCGAAGCGTCGCAGAACCCGGAGCTTCGGCGTCCCGTACTCCGACTCGCCCGCTGCCCTCGAAGCCTCCGAAGTGCGCGAAGCGTCCGACGTCCTCGAAGCCTCCCGGCGCGCGAAGTGCTTCGACGTCCCCGAAACCTCCGGACTTCTCGAAGCCCTTCGAGTTTCCGGTTCCCCGGTGCCCTCCGCCCACCCGGCCTTCGGCGCGCCGCAGTAAACTATCAGGAACCCTGCCTGATAGATAGGGAGCGGCCGCCCGAGGGCCACCGGCCGTACGGCGCCGCAGATCTGGGAGGATCCCGGCATGCCCGCATCACCCAGCACCGCCCGAGCCATCAACGACCGGCTCGCCCTGCGGCTGCTGCAGCAGGAAGGGCCGCTGACGGCCGGGCAGTTGAAGCAGCTCACCGGTCTGTCCCGGCCCACGGTCGCCGACCTCGTGGAGCGCCTCACGGCCGCCGGTCTGATCGAGGTCGTGGGGGAGTCGGGGGAGCAACGGCGCGGGCCCAACGCCCGTCTCTACGGCATCGTGGCGGACCGTGCGCATCTCGCCGCGCTCGATGTGCGCACCGAGGGCGTCACGGTCGTCGTCGCCGATCTGCTCGGTACGGAGCTGGCGCGGGAGTCCGTCCCGATCGCGGACGACGCCGGCACGGGGCCCGCGGTGGAGCAGGCGGTCACCCTGGTGGAGCGTGCCGCGAAGGAGGCGGGCGCCGACCGGCTGCACACGGTGGCGATCGGCGCCCCCGGTCTGATCGACCCGGCCACGGGCGAACTCCGCGTCTCCAGCGGCCTCCCCGAATGGCACCGCCGCCTGGTCGCCGCCCTCGGCGAGCGGTTCCCCGCCCGTGTCCTCGTCGAGAACGAGACCAACCTCGCCGCCCTCGCCGAACAGCGGGACGGCGCCGCCCGCGACCGCGACACCTTCGTCCTCCTCTGGCTCGGCCTGGGTACCGGCGCCGCGGTCGTTCTCGACGGCCACCTCCGCCGGGGCGCCTCCGGCGGCACGGGCGAGATCGGCTTTCTCCCTGTTCCCGGTACGACCACGGTCCCCTCGGCCACCGACTGCGAGGGCGGCTTCCATTCCCTGGGCGGCGCGGCGGCGGTGGCGGCACTGGCCACCGCACACGGCGTCACGGCCGAGGCAGCCCCGAACGAGCCGCACGCGGCGACGCTGGTACGGGCGGCGGTCGCCGGACTCTCGGCCGCGCCCGGCCCTTCGGCCGACCCCCGCGCCCGCTTCCTCGACGCCCTCGCCGACCGCCTCGCCCTCGGCGCTGCCTCCGTCGTCGCGGTGCTCGACCCGGGCTGTGTGGTGCTCGGGGGTGAGGTCGGGCAGGCCGGTGGGGAGGAGCTGGCCGTAAGGGTGGGCAAGCGGCTGGCGGCCATGTCGCCGTTGCCCACCGAGGTGCGGGCCAGTGGCCTGGGCGGGGCCGCTGTGCTGCGCGGCGCGCTGCTCATGGCCCGGGAGGCGGCTCAGGACGAGCTGTTCGCACCACCCGCGCGATAGCGGGCGCGTTTCGGGCCGGGCGCTCCGAGCCCGACCCGGCGGCGCCCGTCACCGCAGGCCGCTCGACGCGGCCGCCGCCCCGCCCACGCGCCGGACGATCGATGGCACCCTGCCGGTCATCCCTGCCGGTGACCCCAGCCCGTCACCCCAGCCGGTTTCACCTGGCGGTTTCACCTGCCGGCCGCCGAGCCGCCCGCCGCCACCGCTGTCTTCAGGGGGTGTGTCGCCGCCACCCCCTGAGCGGTCCCCGCCCAGCCCCTCACCCCTTCCCCCGACCACCACCGAACCGCTCCGCCAGGTGCTCCCCGAACGTCCCCTTGCCCACGGCCCGCCCCGGCGTGAGGTGGCCGCCGCTGCGAAAGGCCCGGTACGCCTTGCCGAACAGCGGGACGTTCAGCAGGGGGCGGCGACGGCCGGTGGCCGCGAGGTAGGCGTGGGCCAGCTGGGGGAAGGACAGGATCTCGGGGCCTCCCAGGTCGTCGACGCGGCCGGCGGGAGCGCCCACGGCCAGCTCCGCCAGGCGCTCGGCGACCTCGGCGACGGCGACGGGCTGGTCGCTCACCCCGGCGGGGAGCATCATGACCGGCGGCTTGGAAAGGCCCTGGAAGAGCATCACCACGAGATCGTGGAACTGGGTCGCGCGCAGGGTCGTCCAGCCCAGCCCCGACCCCTCGACCAGCCGCTCGACGGCCAGCTTGGACCGGTAGTAGCCGAACGGCACCCGGTCCACGCCGACGATCGAGATGTAGACCAGGTGCCGCACCCCGGCCCGCCCCGCCGCCGCGATCAGGTTCTCCGCCGCCTTCTCGTCGCCCCCGCGCGGCGACGTCGCGCAGTGCACGATGGTGTCCACCCCCGCCACGGCCGCGTCCAGCCCGCTCCCGCCCGCGAGGAGATCGACGGCGTACGGCTGCGCGTGCCGGCTGAGCACCCGCACCTCGTGCCCGTCCGCCCGCAGCCGCTCGGTGACGGGCCGGCCGAGGACGCCGGTGCCGCCGGTCACCAGGATCGTGGTCATGCTGTTCATCCCCTTCGTAACTCGGACGCTCCCGGCCGGAAACGCCCTACGGCAGCTACGACGGGACAGCCCCTGGGGAATGTGACAACCGAGGCGACCGAGCGGACCCATGCCATCGGCGCACGGTCACGTCCCCATCAGCTGCCGGCCCGCGAACTCCAGCTTGTCCGGGTTCACCACGACCCGCACGTCCGTCACGACACCGCCCCGGAACGCGAAGGACGCGGTGCCAACGAGCGCGTCCCCGGCCCTGGCGATCAGCGCTGGGGAGCCGTTGACCTCGGCCACGGCGAAGTCCAGGCCGCCCGCGAACCGTTCCCAGCCGCCGGCCACCAGCCGCAGTACCTTCTCCCGTCCCTCGACCGGCCGCCGCGCCGCGCTGACCCTGCCGCCGCCGTCCGACCACCAGGTCACGTCCTCGGCGAGGATCTTCTCCAGCCCGGCCATGTCCCCGTTCTGTGCCGCCGCGAGGAAGGACTCCACCAGCCCGGCCCGCCGCTCCGGTGCCGGCTCGAACCGGGCCTCCGCCACCGCCACCCGCCCCGCCGCCCGCCGGTACAGCTGACGGCAGTTGGCCTCGGTCATGTCCAGGACGGCCGCGATCTCCCGGTACCCGTACGCGAAGGCCTCCCGCAGTACGTACACGGCCCTCTCGGTCGGGGTGAGCCGCTCCAGCAGGACCAGGAGCGCGAGCGAGACCGCGTCGCGCTGCTCGGCCGACTCCAGCGGGCCCAGGGTGCCGTCGGAGGTCAGCACCGGCTCCGGCAGCCAGGTCCCCGTGTACCGCTCGCGACGTGCCCGCGCGGAGGTCAGCCGGGTGAGGCAGAGATTGGTGACGACCCTGGCGAGCCAGGCGCCGGGCTGTTCGATGACCGTACGGTCGGCGCCGCTGAAGCGCAGATACGTGTCCTGCACGGTGTCCTCGGCGTCCGCGGCGGAGCCCAGCAGACGGTAGGCCAGGCCGAACAGGCGGGGGCGGTGCGCTTCGAACTCGTCGGCGGCGGCGGTCGTCGTCACGCCCCCACTTTCCCAGAGCGCGCACCCCCCCCCGAGCGCGCACGCACACCCTCCCCGAGCGCACGCCCGCGCTCTCCCGGAGGCCGCCGGGAGACACATGAGTGGGACCCGGCGACGGGGCAAGGGCCGTCGTCACCGCCGCCGGGCCGTTCGAGGCGGGTACCGCGACCGCAGACTTTAAAAGGACTAGACCAGGCCGGTCAATGGGTCGGCCCTCTTCGGATGCCGTCGCCGTCACGGAAGTTGACCCTTGGTCAGTGATACAGAAACCCGCCGGCTCCCGCTGGAGAAGTACAGTGACGCGTCCTGTGAGCCACCCCACATCCCTCACCCGCATGGGTGTCGACCGGGCGTGGCACACTGGCCGTGTACCAGAAGCAGCGCACTCCGGGGTCGGTGAAAGTCCGAACCGGCGGTTACAGTCCGCGACCCGGTCGCTTCCAGCGGCCGGTTGACCAGGTGAAATTCCTGGACCGACGGTTAAAGTCCGGATGGGAGGCAGTGCGCGGCGGGCGGGCATTCGTGCGCGCCGCCGTCTGTTTTTGGCCTACCCCGACAGGGGTGGGTCTTCTACGCGGCGTCGCTCCCTGTGCCGCTGTCCGCTCATGTCTGTCTCTTCGACAGCCCCGGAGTCCGTGCCCCGATGTGGCAGGAGGACCCGGGAAGTGTTCACCGGAATCGTCGAAGAGCTGGGTGAGGTCACCGCCGTCGAGAAGCTCGGCGACTCCTCCCGCTTCCGTCTGCGCGGCCCCGTCGTCACACAGGGCGCGCGCCACGGCGACTCCATCGCCGTCAACGGTGTCTGTCTCACGGTCGTGGAGCACGAGGACGACTGGTTCACCGCCGACGTCATGGCGGAGAGCCTCGAACGCTCCAGCCTCGGCGCCCTCACCACCGGCTCCCGCGTCAACCTCGAACGCCCCATGGCCGTCGGCGACCGCCTCGGCGGTCACATCGTGCAGGGCCACGTCGACGGCACGGGCGAGGTCATCGAGCGTAAGCCGTCCGAGAACTGGGAGATCGTCAAGATCTCGCTCCCGGCGGACCTCACGCGGTACGTCGTCGAGAAGGGCTCCATCACCGTCGACGGCATCAGCCTCACCGTCGTCGATGCCGGCCCCGACTACTTCACCGTCAGCCTCATCCCGACCACCCTCGACCTGACCACGCTCGGCCGCAAGCAGCCCGGCGACCCGGTCAACCTCGAGGTCGACGTCATCGCCAAGTACGTCGAGCGGCTGCTCGGCGCACGGGGAGCGGACAGCCAGGGGATCGGTATTCCGGGGGAGGCGCGGTGAACTCGCTGAACACCGTCGCCTTCATGGCGTTCGGCCAGCAGATCCTCTGGTCGGACATGATCGGCAACATCCTCGGTCTGATCGCCCTCGCCCTCGGCGCGATCCGCTCCATCTGGAACTGGCCCGTACAGTTCCTCTCCGGCCTCGTCCTCTTCGGCGCCTTCGTCGGCCATCTGACCGGCAGCGCCGGCAAGCAGGTCATTGTCATGGCCGTCGCCGCGTACGGCTGGTGGCAGTGGAACCGTACGAAGGGGCAGTCCTCGGACGGCGCCATCACCCCGCGCTTCGCCACCTGGCGCGAGCGCGGCTATCTCATCGCCGGTGCCGTGCTCGGCACGCTCGCCGTCGCCGGCCTCTTCACCGCGTTCCCCACCCTGTCCTGGGACCCCTGGCCGGACGCGTACGTCTTCACCGGCACCATCGTCGCCATGTACGCCCAGGCGCGCGGCATGGTCGAGTTCTGGTTCGCCTGGCTGCTCGTCGACCTGGTCGGCGTCCCGCTCAACTTCGCCAACGGCTACGCGTTCTCCGGATTCGTCTACATCATCTACGGCGCGCTCGTCCTGTGGGGCATGCGCGACTGGTGGCTGCGCTCCCGCAAGCCCGCCCTGGAAGGAGCCCCCGCATGACCACGGCGCCGATCCTGTACAGCACCGACGACATCGAGAACTTCGGGCTCGACCCCATCGAGCAGGCCATCGCGGACATCGCGGCGGGCCGCCCGGTCGTGGTCGTCGACGACGAGGACCGCGAGAACGAGGGCGACCTCGTCATCGCCGCAGAGAAGGCCACCCCCGAGATCATCGCCTTCATGATGAGCGAGTGCCGGGGCATGATCTGCGCCCCCATGGAGGGCGACGAACTGGAGCGGCTCGAACTGCCGCAGATGGTGCAGCAGAACACCGAGTCCATGCGTACCGCCTTCACCGTCACGGTCGACGCGGCCCCGCAGCACGGCGTCACCACCGGCATCTCCGCCTCCGACCGCGCCACGACCCTCCGGCTCCTGGCGAGCGGCTCGGCCGAGCCGGGCGACTTCGTCCGCCCCGGCCACATCTTCCCGCTCCGTGCCCGGACCGGCGGAGTGCTCGTGCGCAACGGTCATACGGAGGCCGCCGTCGACCTCGCCCGCCTCGCGGGCCTGCGCCCGGCCGGTGCGATCGTCGAGATCGCCGGCGAGGACGGACGCATGCTGCGCCTCCCCGAACTGATCCCGTTCGCCCGCAAGCACGGCCTGACGATCATCTCCATCGAGGACCTCATCGCCTACCGCCGCTCGGCCGAACCCACCGTCAAGCGTGAGGCGAAGACCCGACTCCCCACGGCCTTCGGCGACTTCACGGCGTACGGCTATCGCTCCACCGTCGACGGCGTCGAACACGTGGCCCTCGTCCAGGGCGAGATCGGCGACGGCGAGGACGTCGTCGTCCGCGTCCACTCCGAATGCCTCACCGGCGACATCTTCCACTCGCTGCGCTGCGACTGCGGCCCCCAGCTCCAGACCTCACTCGAACGCATCGCCGCCGAGGGCCGGGGCGTCGTCGTCTATCTGCGCGGCCACGAGGGCCGCGGCATCGGACTGCTGTCCAAGCTGCGCGCCTACGAACTCCAGGAGCGTGGCCGCGACACCCTCGACGCCAACCTGGAGCTCGGCCTGCCCGCCGACGCCCGGGACTACGGCGCCGGCGCGCAGATCCTCCAGGACCTGGGCGTCCGCAGTGTGCGCCTGATGACCAACAACCCCGAGAAGACCGACGCCCTCGTCCGCCACGGCCTGGCCGTCACCGACCGCGAACCGATGCCGGTCCGCGCGGGCGAGCACAACCTCCGCTATCTGCGCACCAAGCGCGACCGGATGGGTCACGACCTGCCCTGGCTGGACACGACCACCACGTCCACCTGCGGCAACCAGTAACACCAGCGGCAAGACGAACGAGCAAGAGTTCCAGGAACCAAGGAGCAACGTGAGCGGCAAGGGCGCACCCGAACTGTCCGTACGCAACTGTGGCGACCTGCGCGTCGCGGTCATCGCGGCCCAGTGGCACGAGAAGGTGATGGACGGCCTCGTCGAAGGCGCCCTGCGCGCCCTGCGCGACCTGGGCATCGACGAGCCGACCCTCCTGCGGGTCCCCGGCAGCTGGGAGCTGCCCGTCGTCGCCAAGGTCCTCGCGGGCCGCGGCTACGACGCGATCGTCGCCCTCGGCGTCGTCATCCGCGGCGGCACCCCCCACTTCGAGTACGTGTGCCACGGCGTCACGCAGGGCCTCACCCAGGTCTCCGTCGACACGGGCGTCCCCATCGGCTTCGGCGTACTGACCTGCGACACCGAGGAACAGGCCCTGGACCGCGCGGGCATCGAGGGCTCGAACGAGGACAAGGGCCACGAGGCGGTGACGGCGGCCGTGGCGACGGCGGCCACCCTCCGTTCAGTATCTGAACCCTGGCGCTGAGACACGGGCGGTTGCGCGTAGGCTGAGCCCCACCATGTCCAAGAAGACGTTCGAGGAGCTGTTCACCGAGCTCCAGCACAAGGCCGCCACCGGCGACCCCGCCACTTCCCGCACCGCAGAGCTGGTCGAGAAGGGCGTCCATGCCATCGGCAAGAAGGTCGTCGAAGAGGCCGCCGAGGTCTGGATGGCCGCCGAGTACGAGGGCAAGGAAGCGGCCGCCGAGGAGATCTCGCAGCTGCTGTACCACGTCCAGGTGATGATGGTCGCCCGCGGCATCTCCCTGGACGACGTGTACGCCCACCTCTGAGCCACACCCAGCATTCAATCCCGAACATACGAACGAAGGAAGCTCGCCTCATGCTGCGCATCGCCGTCCCCAACAAGGGTTCCCTGTCCGGACCTGCGGGGGAGATGCTGCATGAGGCCGGCTACCAGCAGCGCCGGGAGTCCAAGGAGCTGCGGATCGTCGACCCGGTCAACGAGGTGGAGTTCTTCTACCTCCGCCCCCGCGACATCGCGATCTACGTCTCCTCCGGCCGGCTCGACATCGGTATCACCGGCCGCGACCTGCTGATCGACTCCGGCGCCAAGGCCGAGGAGATCCTCCCGCTCGGCTTCGCCCGCTCCACCTTCCAGTTCGCCGCCAAGCCGGGCACGGCGAACGGTGTCGCGGATCTGAAGGGCAAGACGGTCGCCACCTCCTACGAGGGGATCGTCGCGGGGCACCTCGCCGACCACGGCGTCGATGCCTCCGTCGTCCACCTCGACGGTGCCGTGGAGACCGCCATCGAGCTGGGTGTCGCCGAGGTCATCGCCGACGTCGTCGAGACGGGCACCTCGCTGCGCAACGCGGGGCTGGAGGTCTTCGGCGACCCGATCATGAAGTCCGAGGCCGTCGTCATCCGCCGTGTGGACGCCGACACCGACACGGAGAACGAGCCCAAGGTGCAGCAGTTCCTGCGCCGCCTCCAGGGCGTCCTCGTGGCCCGGACCTACGTGATGATGGACTACGACTGCCGCGTCGAGCAGTTGGAGAAGGCCGTCGCGCTCACGCCGGGCCTGGAGTCCCCCACCGTCTCGCCGCTGCACAACGAGGGCTGGGTCGCCGTGCGCGCCATGGTCCCGGCCAAGGAGGCCCAGCGGATCATGGACGACCTGTACGACATCGGCGCCCGTGCCATCCTGACCACCGCCATCCACGCCTGCCGCCTCTGACGGCCGGGGAGTCGTACGCCATGCCGGACCAGTCCTCCCTCCCCGCCCTGCCGGTCACTTTTCGGCCCGGCCGCACCCGGGCCGTGCTGCTGTGTGCAGCGGGCGCGATCTTCGTGGTCATCACGGTGGTCGGACTGCTGCTGCCGAATCTCGGTCCGGGGGAGCGGCTCAGTTTCGTCTTCACGGCCGCCATGCTCGCCGGGGTGCTGGGCATGCTCTCCCGGCCCCGGGTGGTCGCCGACGACTCCGGGGTGACCGTCGTCAACATCGCCGGCAGGCGCCGTCTGGGCTGGGCGGAGATCGTGCAGGTGAACCTGAGGTCCGGCGACCCCTGGGTCTTCCTCGACCTCACCGACGGCACCAGCCTGCCCGCGCTCGGCATCCAGCCGGGCATCGCCAGGCAGCGCGCCATCGAGGACGCCCGGATCCTTCGGGCGCTGGTGGAGGCCCGGTCGGTCACCGAGCCCGAGCCGCGTCAGGGCTGACCCGGCTCCGTGCCGGGGACGGTGGGGCTTCGCGTCGGGGACGGACCCGGACAAGATCAGGTCCGACTCGGGGCCGTCGCCCCTGCCGCACCGGCCCATGTCTTGATTAATCTGTTCGCGGAGGCGTTTTCGTCGCGCCTCCGCCTCTGCCGTTCCGCCCCCCGGAAGGCGGAGGCTCCCTGCTAATCGAGGAGTGACTCCTTCCAGCGATGGACGGATCGTCCTGTAGTACCTGCGCCGCCCCCTCTCGACATCTCGAGGCGGCGGCATGACCATCCCCCTGTTGCTCCTCGGAGCCGCGTTCCTGCTGATCCTCGCCAACGGCTTCTTCGTGGCCGCCGAGTTCGGCCTCGTCACCGTCGAGCGGCCGGAGGCCGAGAAGGCCGCGGCCGAGGGTGACCGCCGGGCCCTCAAGGTGGTGGGCGCGCTCAAGGAGCTGTCGTTCCAGCTCTCCGGCACCCAGCTCGGCATCACCATCACCTCCCTCGTCGTCGGCATGCTCGCCGAACCGGCGCTCGCGGAGATACTCCACGGCCCCTTCACCGCCATCGGCATACCCGAAGGCGCCGTGTCCGGTGTCGCCGTGGTCGTCGGCATGCTGCTGGCCTCCGCCGTGCAGATGGTGATCGGCGAGCTGGTGCCCAAGAACTGGGCGGTGTCGAAGCCGATGCAGGTCGCCCGCTTCGTCGCGGGCCCCCAGCACGTCTTCTCCCGCCTCTTCCGCCCGGTCATCGCCGCTCTCAACGCGGTCGCCAACCGCCTGGTCCGCGCCTTCGGCGTCGAGCCCACCGACGAGCTGGCCTCCGCCCGCACCCCCGGTGAACTGGTCTCCCTCGCCCGGCACTCGGCCCAGGCCGGCGCCCTGGAACAGGACACGGCCGACCTCTTCGTCCGCACGCTCTCCCTGGGCGAGCTGACCGCGGAGAACGTGATGACGCCGCGCGTGAAGGTCAGCGCCCTGCAGTCGACGGCCACCGCCGAGGACGTGGTCAACCTGACCCGGGCCACCGGCCTCTCGCGCTTCCCCGTCTACCGGGAGCGGATCGACGAGATCGTCGGCATGGCCCACCTCAAGGACGCCCTCGCGATCCCGGCCCACGACCGGCTGCACACCCCGGTCGGCCGCATCGCCAAGCCTCCGCTACTCGTCCCGGAGTCGCTGCCCGTGCAGCCGCTCCTGGCCCGGCTGCGCAGCGAGCAGCCCATCGCCGTCGTCGTCGACGAGTACGGCGGTACGGCCGGGGTCGTGACCCTGGAGGACATCGTCGAGGAACTCGTCGGCGAGGTGCGCGACGAGCACGACGGGCACGACCTGCCCGAACTCGCCGTCGCCCCGCCCGAGGAGGGCCGCCCCGCCTGGGACGTCGACGGCAGCTGCCGGGTCGACGTGCTCCAGCGCATCGGCCTCGACGTCCCGGAAGGCCCGTACGAGACGGTCGCCGGCCTCGTCGCCGACCTCCTCGGCCGCATCCCCGCGCCGGGGGACAGGGCGGAACTGCCCGGCTGGCGGCTGGCGGTACGCCAGGTCGGGCACTACCGGGCGGAGCGTGTACGCCTCGTGCGGACCGCTCCGGCCACGGACTCCCTCACCGCGGTGGAGGCGGCCCGATGACCGTCCTCCAACTCCTGTTCGCCCTGCTTCTCGTGCTCGCCAACGGCTTCTTCGTCGGCGCCGAGTTCGCCCTGGTCTCCGTCCGCCGCAGCCAGATCGAACCGCTGGGGACGGCGCGGGCCCGACAGGTCCTCTACGGCCTGGAGAACCTGCCTCAGATGATGGCGGCGGCCCAGTTCGGCATCACCGTCTGCTCCCTGACACTGGGCGCGGTGGCCGAGCCGACGGTGGCGAAGCTGCTGGAGCCGGTCTTCGAGGCGATCCACCTGCCGCACGGCATGATCCACCCCCTGGGATATGTGATCGCCCTCGCGGTCGTCATCTTCCTGCACCTCGTCATCGGCGAGATGCTGCCGAAGAACCTGGCCATGGCGGCGCCCGAGAAGACGGCGCTGTGGCTGAGCCCGGCGCTGGTGGCCTTCGCGAGGCTGTGCAAGCCCGTCACGATCGGCCTCGGAGCCTGTGCCCGCGTCATCCTGAGACTTTTCCACGTCGAGCCCAAGGACGAGGTCGAGGCAGTATTCACCAGCGTCCAGCTGGTCCGGCTGGTCGAGGACTCCGGGCAGGCCGGGCTGCTCGACCCCGAGGAGCAGGAGCGTCTGGAGGACGCGCTGGAGCTGGGCTCCCGCCCGGTGACGGACGTCCTGCTGAAGCGCGACTCCCTGGTGACGGTGGTCCCCTCGGTGACCCCCGCCCAGGTCGTGGCGCTGACCGCCCGCACCGGCTACTCCCGCTTCCCGGTGGTCGCGGAGAACGGCGCCTTCATGGGCCGCTACCTCCACGTCAAGGACGTCCTCGATCTGGAGGACTCCGACCGCGCCGTCCCCCAGCAGATCTGGCGCCCCATGACCACCCTCCGCGCGGAGCTTCCGCTGGACGACGCGCTGACGGTCATGCGCCGCGCGGCCACCCACCTGGCCCAGGTGGCGGACGCCTCCGGCAAGGTCCTGGGCCTGGTCGCCCTGGAGGATGTCCTGGAGCTGCTGGTCGGCGAGGTTCGCGATCCGGCACACCGGGAGATCCAGCCGGTCAGGGTGACGGAACCGCGGGGCAGCGAGACCCCGGAGGAGGTCCTGGCGAGCTGACCCCGCCCCCGCGCCCCTTTTTTTGAGGGGCGCGGGGAACTGCGCGAACGGGGTCCGGGGCGGAGCCCCGAGTCTTTGACGGGGGTCGAAGGGGCGCGCTCCCCCTGAGGATGGGACGGGTAGGGGCGGCGGGGGCGAAAAAATCACAGCGCCGAAGGACCCCCGGGCCCCCGCCCCGACAACACCTCCCCGTACGCCTGCATCAGATCCGGCAGCCGCAGCGTGGACAGATCGTCCCGCGTGGGAATCGACGGGTACCCCGACAGCCGCAGATCCCGGTACGCGCAGCTCTTCTCGTACAGCGTCCGCAGGAACCGCCCGTTCCCCAGCTCGTCGATCCACCCCTGGTCGACGACGTGCCCGGAGACGGACCGCAACTCGTCGAGAGCCTCCTCGTCCCAGGCGTCCCCGTTCTCGGCGGCGAGCACCTCCCCGATGGAGGTCAGTTCCAAGGGCCGGTAGGAGGGGAAGTCCACGCGGGTCGTGAACCGGGAGGACAATCCGGGGTTCGCGGCCAGCAGCCGGTCCATCCCCTCCGGATAGCCCGCGAGGATCACGACCAGATGATCCCGGTTGTCCTCGGCCCGCTTCAGCAGCACCTGCAGCGCCTCGTCGCCGTACGCGTCGCCCTTCCCGTAGCCGGAGTTGGACAGGGAGTACGCCTCGTCGACGAACAGCACGCCACCGATCGCCGAGTCGATCAGCTCGTTGGCCTTCACCGCGGTCTGCCCGAGGTACTCGCCCACGAGGTCAGCCCGCTGCGCCTCGACGAGGTGATCGCCGCCCAGCAGGCCGAGCGCGTAGAAGACACGGCCCAGTATTCGCGCCACGGTCGTCTTCCCGGTACCGGACGGCCCGGAGAAGACGAAGTGCCGCTTCGGCGGTTGGACCGGCAACCCCTGCCCGGTCCGCAACCGCGCCATGTTCAGCTGCGCGGACAACGCCTTGACCTGTCGCTTCACCGGCTCAAGACCGACCATCCGCTCCAGCTCCGCGAGCGCCTCCTCCAGCAGCTCCGGATCCGTCGGCCCGGCCGGCAGGGACAGCGGCTCCACCGGTACCACGGACTTCTCCCGTACGAAGGTGTCGCCGGCCTCGGGCGGCAGCCCGCCCGGCGGCGGAGGTCCGGGATCGGAGACCTTCACATCCCGTCCCTCGGGGTCGAAGAACGGCTCCAGCCCGTCGCCGTCGAGCACGTCCTGCCCGATCCCGGCGAGGGCGATCGCCGCGAAGTCGCTCGCGTCGTCGTCGTACCCGTCCCCCATGGCGATCGCCGCGAGCCGCGCGGAGGTGTCCATGAACGCGGGGTCGACCCGGTGCACGGCCCGGTACAGCGGCAGCGCGGCCGCGCTGCGCCCCGTGCCCTCGTGGGCGCGCGCCAGCCAGTAGCGCAGCTCCTTGCGCTGCGGCTGCTCGCTGCGACATCGCATCAGCGCGGCGGAGAGCAGCGGCTCGGCCTGCCCGTACGTCTCCAGCCGGACCCGGGCCATCCCGCCGAACAGGCCCGCCTCGATCCCCAGCAGCGGATCGTCGAGCAGTGGATCGGTGTGCCGGACCAGTTGCTCCCAGTCCTTGACGAGGTAGGCGCGGCAGGCGTGCAGAAAGCGCACCTGGTGGTCCGCGTCGACCGGCGGCAGCCCCGCGAGCGCCCGGTCCAGCTCGGGCACATGGCGCCCGTCCAGCCAGTGCGAGGCGTGCGCGAGGAGCAGATCACGCGGGCTCTCCAGTACCGGCTGCACCCACCAGCCCAGCCAGTACCAGGAGTTGAGGGTGCGCCGGTGCCGTGTGCGCTGTTCCCCGAAGCGCTCCCGATGCCGGAACATCCGCAGCAGCGCGGTCGTCGTGTCCACCCGCAGGGCGTGCAGCCCGAGCCAGCCGTCGGCCATCCCGGGATCCATCCGCACCGCGGCGCGGAACTCCTCCTCCGCCTGCGGATAGGCGCCCATCGTGTAGGCGTCCACGCCTCGCAGCCAGGCGAGGTCGGCCGGGGCCTCGGGGCCCCGCGAGCCGAAGTCCATCACGTCCCCCACAAACCGTGCCCCCGTTGGAAACCGAACGGGCCGTTGCCCGTCGGCAGCCTTCGTCGAACCGCTGTGCCGTGGACGGGAGTTGCGCCGGTGCGTTGCTGCAGCCGTCCGAAGGTCGCACCCTGGGCATCGTACCTGCGGGTCGGTCGCCCTTCGAAGGGCGCCGCAGCCCTCGTCTTACGAGGTGGGAGCGGACGGGGCGCATTGCGGACGGTGACCGAGGGTGAAGGAATCGTGCCCCGGGAGTTCCGGTAGCGCCGGAAGAAGGCAGAACGAAGCCCCCGATCACGGGGGAACAACCGGGGGCTTCGCGACTCTGGGCGGTCACGAACGACCGCACATTCAGAACGTAAGACCTGTACGGCCCCCCGGTCAAGCCGAGTTGAGGCACTTGAGGAACTTCTCGGACGGCCGCCTTCACAGGTTCAGCACATTGCGGATGGGTCGTCACCCTGAGTGAGATGAGGTCCCGATCCGGGAGTCGTCGCAGGTCCCGTGAGCACCTCGTACCCCGCGCCTCCCGGCCGAATCAGCAGATCGGCGAAGGGCCGAGAAGGATCCTCGGCGAAATGCCGACGCTCCGCCCGGACCCAGCCAGCCCAGAACTCGCTCTGCTCCGCTCCGTCCCGCGCCTGCCCACGCGCCCAGGCCTCCTCCTCCGGCAACTCCATCCACACCAGCCGCGCCAGATATCGGCGCAGTGCGCGCCGGCCCGCGCCCACCCCCTCGACGACGATCACGGACGCCGGCGGCAGGACGCGTGCGGCGCCGTAACCGCGCGCACGCCAGTCGTACGGGGCATAGCGCGCGCTCCGGCCGTGGCGCAGCGGCTCGATCACCTGGTCCAGCAGGCGTTCGGTCCACGCGAACAGCTCCTCGTGCGTGGCGATGTCGTCGAGGTGCAGCACCGGGGCGCCGCCGAGCGCGTCGGCGAGCCGCCCGGCGAAGGTGCTCTTCCCGGAGCCGGCGTGCCCGTCGACGCCGACCAGCCGGACCGGTCCGCAGGAGGGAGACAGCCGCCGCAGCCGTGCGGCGAGGGCGTCGACGACGGGGTCCATGGGCGCGGGGGAGGCGTGCATACGTGGATTGAACACCGTGGCGCGAGGCCCCGGAGCATGCCAGTGGTGTCGACCAATATTGGCGGGCGTGGCGAGGCGCGAGGTGCTGGCAGAAGCCCTTCCCCGGCGTCCATAGTGGGCGAACAGCCGTGCGTCTGAACCGTTCCTTCCGGATCACTGGGGGTCTCCCGCAGATGACGAGCCTTTCCGAGCCGTCCCGCAGGACCGTCCTGACCGCAGCCGTCGCCACCGCCGCCGCAGCGGCCGGAGGATCGGCGGGTCGGGCGGTCGCCGACACCACGAGCGGCCGGGGCGAAGTCCCCGCCCACCTCGCACAAGCACCGGAACGCCCGGCGGAGTACCACGCCTGGACCTCGTACACCGACTGGCGTGCCGGCGGCGCCGAGGGCACCCGGGCGAAGGCGGGGGAGCGGCCGGGGCTGGTGATCGACGTGCCGCTCGGCACCACCGACTACACCGACCCGCACACCGGGCGGACGGCCGCCTGGGAGTACGCGACCTGGACCTCCCCGGTCCACCGGGTCACCGTGCCCGCCACCGAGGTCATCGCGTCCTGGAACGCGCGCACCCCGGCCGGCACCTGGATCCGGATCGAGCTGAAGGGCACGTACTCCGACGGCACGGACACGCCCTGGTACGTCCTGGGCCGTTGGGCGGCCGGCGATCAGGACATCAGACGGACCTCCGTCGACGGCCAGGAGGACGGCAGGAGCAGTGTCTGGACCGACACCTTCGCCGTCGACGACCCGGCCACGGGCCTGCGTCTCGCCTCGTACCGGCTGCGGCTGACCCTGTACCGCACGCCCGGCACCCGGCTCACCCCCACGGTGTGGCGGCTCGGTGCCATGGGCTCCGACGTGCCCGACCGCTTCACCGTCCCGGCCTCCGCCCCGGGGCTCGCCCGGGAGCTGAACGTTCCGCGCTACTCCCAGGAGACCCACAAGGGCCAGTACCCCGAGTACGACAACGGTGGTGAGGCCTGGTGCAGCCCCACCTCCTCGCAGATGATCACAGAGTTCTGGGGCCGGAAGCCCAGCGCCGCGGACCTGGCCTGGGTCGACCCGGCGTACGCGGACCCGCAGGTGTGCCACGCGGCGCGGTTCACCTTCGACTACCAGTACGAGGGCTGTGGCAACTGGCCCTTCAACGCCGCGTACGCCGCCACCTACAAGGACCTCCAGGGCGTGGTGACCCGGCTGGGCTCGCTCACCGACCTGGAGACGCTGATCGCGGCGGGCATCCCGGTGATCACCTCGCAGTCGTTCCTCGCGGCGGAACTCACGGGGGCGGGCTACGGCACGGCCGGTCACCTCATGACGGTGATCGGCTTCACCGCCGACGGCGACGTCATCGCCAACGACCCGAACTCGCCGACCAACGAGGCGGTGCGCCGGATCTACCGGCGGCGCGAGTGGGAGAACATCTGGCTGCGGACCAAGCGGTACAACGCCGCCGGCAAGGTCGTCTCCGGCACGGGCGGCATCTGCTACCTGTACTTCCCGGCTCGGCCCACGTCCCGCCAGCTCACGGCGCTCGCGGCGGTGGGCGTCCGCTGACGCGGTGTGCCGATGCGGCGCGGCCCCGGGTGACCCGGGGCCGCGCCGCCATGTGACCAAGCTCTCGGCCGCGAACCGCCCATGCGGTGGCAAGGTGGACGGAACGGTGGGGGAGCCCACCGCATGCCGATCACACCAGCGAGCTGCCATGACCGCGACCTCCGCCACCGCCAACCGTGTCCAGACCCGCACGGGCGGCCCCAGGGACGACGGCCCGAAGACCGTCGAGCACATCATGGGCTGGACCCTGGTCGTGGTCGTCGCGATGCTGGTGACCCAGCTGGGTCTGCTGTGACCTGATCGGCCGGTCGATTCTGTCGATCAGAGTCGAACAAGCTGGTGGTGAGGGTCTGCAATACTGCGGTTGTCCCGCTGGCAGTTGGAGACCAGGACCGAAATTGAAGAGTAGCCAACAGCGTGGTGTCGAACCGCCACGGGCCCGCGGCACCGACCGCTCGTCAGCGCGCCGCGCCGAACTCATCTCCATCGGGCGCAAGTTGTTCGCCGACACGTCGTACGACACGTTGTCGATGGACGACATCGCGCGGCAGGCGCACGTGGCCAAGGGGCTGATCTACTACTACTTCAAGTCCAAGCGCGGCTATTACCTCGCGATCGTCGAGGACTCGGTCGCCGATCTGATCACGTTCGCGGCGAGCGGCGTCCAACTGCCGCCCGTGGAGCGGGTGCACCGGACCATGGAAAGCTATCTGCGCTACGCGGAGGACAACCAGGCCGCCTACCGCACGATCGTCAGTGGCGGCGTCGGCTTCGACGCCCAGGTGCACGCCATCCGGGACGGCGTGCGTGAGGCGATCGTCGCCACCATCGCCGAGGGCGCGTACGGCAGGAGCGACATCGAACCGGTCGCCCGCATGGGCCTGTTCGGCTGGGTGTGCGCGGTCGAGGGCGCCACCCTCGACTGGATCGGCCGCCCGGAGCTGCCCCGCGACACCATGCGCGATCTGCTCGTCAAGATGCTGGGCGGCTCGCTGCGCGCCATCGAGGAGCTCGCCCCGGCCTACCTCGCACCGGAACCCGCCCGCCGGGGCTGCTGAGCGCCCCGCAAGCCGGCAACGCCCGGGAAACGCGCTCGGGGTGGAGGTCCGCCGACCGACCCCCACCCCAAGTCCCCCGTCGCGGCGGCTACTTGATCGCCTTGATCAGCTCACCGTTCGCCGTGTCGCCGCTCAGCTCCCAGAAGAAGGTGCCGCCCAGGCCCTGCGCGTTCTTGTAGGCCATCTTTCCCTTGATGGTCTGCGGGGTGTCGTAACTCCACCAGTCGTCACCGCACTTGGCGTACGCGGTGCCACCGACGATCCCGTTGGCCGGGCAGGTCGCCCTGAGCACCTTGTAGTCCTCGTAGCCCGCCTCGTACGTCCCCGCCGCCGGGCCGGTCGCGGTGCCGCCGGGCGCCGACTGTGTGACACCGGTCCAGCCGCGCCCGTAGAAGCCGATGCCCAGCAGCAGCTTGGACGGCGGGATGCCGAGGCTCCTCAGCTTCTTGATGGTGGCGGCGGTGTTGAACGCCTTGTCGGCGATGCCGGGGTACGGGTACAGCGGCGAGTGCGGGGCGGTGGTCGCGTCCCACGAGCCGAAGTAGTCGTACGTCATCGGGTTGTACCAGTCGACGTACTTCGCGGCGCCCGCGTAGTCCGCCGCGTCGATCTTGCCGCCGGGCTTGGCGTCGGCCGTGATGGCCGCGGTGACGAGCTCCTTCTTGCCGAATCGTTTACGCAGAGCCGCCATCACGTCCTCGAAGGCCTCGCTGCCGCTGGTGTCGCAGGTGAGACCGCAGGCGTTGGGGTACTCCCAGTCGATGTCGATCCCGTCGAAGACGTCCTTCCACCGGGAGTTCTCGACGAGGTCGTAGCAGGAGTTGGCGAAGGCCTGCGGGTCCTTGGCCGCCTCGCCGAAGCCGCCGGACCAGGTCCAGCCGCCGAAGGACCAGATGATCTTGAGGTTCGGGTGCAGCTTCTTGAGCTTGCGCAGCTGGTTGAAGCTGCCGCTCAGCGGCTGGTCCGCGCTGTCGGCGACGCCGTCCACGGACTCCTCGGCGGTGAAGGGCTTGTCGGTGTCCGCCCAGGGGTCGCCGATCACGCACTTGCCGTCGACGACGTTGCCGAAGGCGTAGTTGATGTGCGTGAGCTTCTTGGCCGAACCGGACGTCTCGATGTTCTTGACGTAGTACTGGCGGCCGTAGATGCCCCAGTCGATGAAGTAGCCGACGACCTTCGAGCCGGCCGCGCCGGGCGCGTGGGGCTCGGGGGCGGCCTTCGTGGGCGTGGCCGTCGCGGTGCCCGCTCCGGCGAGGAGTCCGGCGGCGAGGGCGGCGCAACACGTGGCGGCGACAAGCGTCCTGACAGGGACGCGGGAGCTGTGCGATCTGAGCATCGTGACTCCGGGGGAGGGGAGCAGGGCGGGGAGGGTGCTGCCTGGACCTGCTGTGCCGATGGCACGAACGCGGTGGCGCGTTGGTTGGGGAGACCGTAGAGGACTAGACCACTGGGGTCAATGGTTCGGACCAATTCCGGCGGGGTGCGGGCCGGTCGTCGAATGTGTCCTAATGAACGCTCGTTAACCGGTGACTCGCTGCTCCGGATCGGGCATACTCCAAGCGCCACCGCCGCTGATCAGCGGCTTCCGCGATCCGGAGGAGGACCATCGGCTGTGGCACGTGAGACCCGGTGGCACCACGTCATCCCCTGTGCGTGTCCGCCGCAGTGCCCGACAGGGAGGAGAACGTCGCCATGCCCGACCGCGCCCCGCAGCCGGTGGATCGTCAACTGCCCACGGAAGAGGCCCGGGATCTGATCTCGCTCGTCCGTGAGATCGCGCAGCGGGAGATCGCCCCGCACGCGGCCGAGGAGGAGGACGCCGGCCGTTTCCCGTGCGAACTCTTCGGCCTGCTCTCGGAGTCGGGACTGCTCGGTCTGCCGTACGACTCGGAACACGGCGGCGGTGATCAGCCGTACGAGGTCTATCTCCAGGTTCTGGAAGAGCTCGCCATGGCCCGCCTCACCGTCGGCCTCGGCGTGAGCGTCCACACCCTCGCCTGCCACGCCCTTGCCAACTACGGCACCAAGGAGCAGCAGGCCGAGCATCTGCCGGCGATGCTCGGCGGCCGCCTGCTCGGCGCGTACTGCCTCTCCGAGCCCTCGTCCGGCTCGGACGCCGCGTCCCTGCGGACGAAGGCGGAGCGGGGCGAGGGAGGCACCTCCCGCTCGAGCGGAGCCGAGAGTGGGGGAGGCTGGGTGATCACCGGCACGAAAGCCTGGATCACGCATGGTGGCATCGCCGACTTCTACACGGTCATGGCCCGCACGGGTGGCGAGGGCTCCCGGGGCATCACGGCCTTCCTTGTGCCCGGGGACGCCGAGGGGCTGAGCGCCGCCGCGCCCGAGAAGAAGATGGGCATGAAGGGCTCACCCACCGCGCAGCTCCACTTCGACGGGGTGCACGTCGCCGACAGCCGGCGCCTCGGCGAGGTGGGCCAGGGTTTCGCGATCGCCCTGTCCGCGCTCGACTCCGGGCGGCTCGGCATCGCGGCCTGCGCGATCGGCGTGGCCCAGGCGGCACTGGACGAGGCGGTCGAGTACGCCACCGGACGGCGGCAGTTCGGGCGGCCGGTCTCCGACTTCCAGGGGCTGCGCTTCATGCTCGCGGACATGGCCACGCAGATAGAGGCGGGCCGGGCGCTCTACCTCTCCGCCGCCCGGCTGCGCGACGCGGGCAGGCCCTTCTCCAAGCAGGCGGCCATGGCGAAGCTGCTGTGCACCGACGCCGCGATGAAGGTCACCACCGACGCCGTGCAGATCCTCGGCGGGTACGGCTACACGGCGGACTTCCCCGCCGAGCGGTACATGCGCGAGGCCAAGGTGCTCCAGATCGTCGAGGGCACCAATCAGATCCAGCGGATGGTCATCGCCCGTCACCTCGCGGGGCCCGAGTCACGCTGAAGGAGCCACGGAAGAAGTCGGGCACGGCGAAGGGATCCATGGTGCTGCCGAACTGGTCGAGGCCGCTCGGCGGCGTCGCCAGTCGCACCCACTCCGGATCGTGACGCCCCGGCAGGGTGCGGCCTCGGTCGGCCCAAGTCCGCAGCAGGGCCCGGTAGATCGGCGGGTCCTGCGACTGGGCCGACCCCTGCGGAAGCGATTCTGCCGAAGCCGGCACGAGGATGTGACGCCGATTCCCGGTCACCGAAAATGTTGGGGTCATACCGGGCCAACGCCCGTGAGGGCGCCCGGTCACCACTCCCGGGAATCGTGTCTGAGTTCGCGACGGAACCGAACGGGGCAGGACGGGGCCTGCCCGTCGGGCGCGCGGACGGACTGGGCCGAACAGGCCCTGGAATCAGGCCGCCTGACGCCGCATCACCGGCACGCGCATCGGACGCGAGCCCGGACCGCCGACGTGCGAGAAGGGCTGTGTCCGCCAGTCGAGGCCCTGAGGGAGCGTCAACAGAAGGGCCGTGTCCTGCTCCTGCGGCTCGACGGCCTCGTCCGCCGACCGGGCGTCGCCGGACGAACGGCCCGTACCCGCGCAGACCGTGAGCCCGAAGGGGTTCCACGGCGACACGACCAGCGCGTGCTCCGGCAGGCTGTCCTCGTCGGACAGCAGAGCGATGGGCTGCGCGCAGTCCGGGCAGATCACCCGGTACATGTCGAAGGTGTCGTACGCGTCGAACTCGTCGTCCGGTTCGACGCCCTCCGGCTCGGGATCGATGACGGCCTGGAGCCGCTTGGGCACGGTACGACCAGGGCGCTTAAGACTCTGCATGGGATTCTCCCCCTCGGGCTGGGCCGTGAAGGCACTGCGGCCTCCGACCACAGCAAGCACTTCCCGCCCCGTCTCGACCGTAATCACGAGATCATCACGAAGCCTGTTCGGGTGCTGTGGTCTTCGTCACATGCCGCTCGCAGATGCCCAACACGGCGACGTTGTCACCCATATGGCTCATCGGCGGCTCTCGGTCGCATCACGAACCGGGCATGACCTGCGCCGCTCAGGTATCGAAGGAGATCAACCGCCCTGTAGGTTCTTGCGCCATGGAGGAGCTGGACCGACAGATCGTGCAGCTGCTCGTCGCGGACGGGCGGATGAGCTACACCGACCTGGGCAAGGCCACGGGCCTGTCCACGTCGGCGGTGCATCAGCGTGTGCGCCGACTTGAGCAGCGTGGCGTCATCCGGGGCTATGCCGCGGTCGTCGACCCGGAGGCCGTCGGGCTGCCGATGACCGCGTTCATCTCGGTCAAACCCTTCGACCCCAGCGCCCCCGACGACATCGCCGAACGCCTCGCCGGCGTCCCGGAGATCGAGGCCTGCCACAGCGTGGCCGGTGAGGAGAACTACATCCTCAAGGTCCGCGTGGCGACCCCGCACGAACTGGAGGAACTCCTGGCCCGGCTCCGGTCCCTTGCGGGCGTGTCGACGCGAACGACGGTGGTCCTGTCGACGCCGTACGAGGCGAGGCCGCCGAGGATCTGACCGATACGGCCGGCCGCCGACGGGCCGACGGCCGGCGGCCGACCGGCCCGATCGACTGCTCACCGCCGTGGGCGATCGTTCCGCAGGGCGGAACGGATGGGCGCAGCCGACAGGGTCGGGCCACCTCGAAAGCGCGGCCCTGGTGCGGCGCGGCAGCCGGCGCACGCGAAACTGTTCCCATGAGTGATCGCACCGCCTCGTCGAAAACCGTGCTGCTCCGCGGTGGAGAAGTCCACAGCCCCGCCGACCCGTTCGCCACCGCGATGGTCGTGGAACACGGCCAGATCGCCTGGGTCGGCTCCGAGGGCGCCGCCGACGCCTTCGCGGCCGGCGTCGACGAGGTGATCGACCTCGAAGGCGCCCTGGTCACCCCGGCGTTCACCGACGCCCATGTGCACACCACGGCCACCGGCCTCGCCCTCACCGGCCTAGACCTCTCCGACGCCCCCGCCCTGGACGCCGCCCTCGTTCTCGTACGGGAATTCGCGGCAGCCCGCCCGGCCGACCGCGTCCTCCTCGGCCACGGCTGGGACGCAGCCCGCTGGCCCGGCGGCCGCCCGCCGACCCGCGCCGAACTCGACGAGGCCACCGGCGGCCGCCCGCTCTATCTGAGCCGGATCGACGTCCACTCGGCGGTCGTCACCACGGCCCTGCTCGACCTGGTCCCGGGCGCCCACGCCTTCGAGGACGGCCCCCTCACCCGGGACGCCCACCACGCCGTACGTGCCACCGCCCTCGGTGCCATCACTCCCGCCCAGCGCACCGAGGCCCAGCGGGCCGCCCTCGCCCACGCCGTCTCGCTCGGTATCGGCTCGCTCCATGAGTGCGCGGGTCCCGAGATCTCCTCCGAGGACGACTTCACGGGGCTGCTGCGGCTGGCCGCCGAGGAGCCCGGCCCGCGCGTGGTCGGCTACTGGGCGGAGCGCGACGTCGAGAGGGCGCGTGCCCTCGGTGCCGTCGGAGCCGCGGGCGACCTCTTCGTCGACGGGGCCCTCGGGTCGCACACCGCGTGCCTGCACGAGCCGTACGCCGACGCCGCGCACACCGGCACGGCCTACCTGGACGCCGTGGCAGTCGCCGCCCATGTGGTCGCCTGCACCGAGGCGGGGCTCCAGGCGGGCTTCCACGCCATCGGGGACGCCGCGGTGGCCTCGGTCGTCGAGGGAGTGCGCGCCGCCGCCGAGAAGGTGGGTCCGGCCCGGGTGAGGGCCGCCCGGCACCGCGTCGAGCACGCCGAGATGCTCACCCCCGAGACCGTCGCCGCCTTCGCCGAACTCGGCCTCACCGCCTCCGTCCAGCCCGCCTTCGACGCGCTGTGGGGCGGCGAGGAGGGAATGTACGCCCAGCGGCTGGGCGTGGAGCGTGCCCGCACCCTCAACCCGTTCGCGGCTCTGCTGCGCGCCGGCGTGCCCCTTGCCTTCGGTTCCGACAGCCCGGTCACCCCCCTCGATCCGTGGGGCACCGTCCGCGCGGCGGCCTTCCATCGCACGCCGGAGCACCGGGTGTCCGTGCGCGCCGCGTTCACGTCACACACGCGGGGCGGCTGGCGGGCGATCGGACGGGACGACGCGGGTGTCCTCGTACCGGGCGCGCCCGCGGACTACGCGGTGTGGCGCACCGGCGAACTCGTCGTCCAGGCCCCCGACGACCGCGTCGCCCGCTGGTCCACCGACCCCCGTTCCGGCACCCCCGGTCTGCCCGACCTGAGCCCCGGCGCCGACCTGCCCGTCTGTCTGCGGACCGTGGTGGCCGGGCGAACGGTTTTCGTACGGCCGGGGGAGTGATCTACCGTGCGGGCGCGGAGCCGACCACGACCCGGCGGCGCGCCGCGCGACCTGCGACTCCTCCCCTCCGACCAGGCCTTTGCGGGAAACCTCGCAGGTCAGGAAGCGGTTGACAGGTGGCCGCAGGAGACGGGTAGGTTCTGCCGGGTCCACCACCGGACGTCCGATCGGGGAACTTCCGCGCGGTCGTACGGAGCGCCGCTGGGTCGAGGGTGGTGTGCCGTACCGGCGCACCACCACTGGGAGCCAGGCCCAGGGTTCGCGCTCCGGCGAGGGAACGTTCCGGCCCGGTCGGGTAGGTGTGACCCGGGTGGGGCCCGGACGCTCAGTAGACAACGGCTTTCGGTCGACCCGCAGCCAGCGGGCCCCAGGTCGGCCCGAAGGGCGTCGGGCCCCCATCCGCAGGAGGCGGCATCGGTGCTCCGTCCCGCGTCGGCGTGAGATCTGTCTGTGGCGGCACACAGGCTACTCAGAGCGCGCTCCCGCACACCCCCTGTTCAATAGGCGTCTCTCCGGGCGCCGGCCGACACTCCATCGCAGGCCGTGGCCACTATGGTGGTTCCCTGCGCACGGAGGACTTGAAGGGGCAGCAGTGAACGACGGCGACGGGACCCTCGCGGCGGAAGGCCAGGAGAGGCGGTTCGGCCCGCTCGGCACGGCCTTGGTGATCATCCCGACCTACAACGAGGCGGAGAACATCAAGGCGATCGTCGGCCGGGTGCGGAAGGCTGTTCCCGACGCGCACGTCCTGGTGGCCGACGACAACAGCCCCGACGGCACGGGCAAGCTCGCCGACGAACTGGCCGCCGAGGACGACCGCGTCCAGGTGCTGCACCGCAAGGGCAAGGAAGGGCTGGGCGCCGCCTACCTCGCGGGTTTCCGCTGGGGCATGGAGCACGGCTACGGCGTCCTCATCGAGATGGACGCCGACGGTTCCCACCAGCCCGAGGAACTGCCCCGGCTGCTGACCGCGCTGAAGGGCGCCGATCTCGTCCTCGGCTCCCGCTGGGTGCCGGGCGGGCGCGTGGTGAACTGGCCGAGGTCCCGCGAGTTCATCTCCCGCGGCGGCAGCCTCTACTCCCGTGTCCTGCTCGATGTTCCCGTCCGCGACGTCACCGGCGGCTACCGGGCCTTCCGCACCGAGACCCTCGAAGGGCTCGGCCTGGACGAGGTCGCCTCCCAGGGCTACTGCTTCCAGGTCGACCTCGCCCGCCGCGCGATCAAGGCGGGCTACCACGTCGTCGAGGTGCCCATCACCTTCGTCGAGCGCGAGCTGGGCGATTCCAAGATGAGCCGGGACATCCTCGTCGAGGCGCTGTGGCGGGTCACGGCGTGGGGCGTGCGGGAGCGGGTCGGCAAGGTGCTGGGGCGGGACGGCAAGGGGTCCGGGGACGACAAGCAGGGCTGAACCTGCGGGGTGGACGGGCCCGTTCGCGGCCGGTGGAGGTCCGGTCGTGTTCCACAGCCGGGCCTGATCATCCCCTTATGCCGTGCTGAGCCTGGGCCAGGCACACTGGGAGCATGACGACTGGCGCTCCGCCCCCGACGTATCCCGCCCGGCCCCGGCGCTCCCGGCTGCGCACGTTTCTGCCGTTGGGTGTCGCCGCGTGGCTGGTGCTGGAGATCTGGCTGCTCACTGTGGTCGCGGGCTCGGCCGGTGGCTTCACGGTCTTCCTGCTCCTCGTCGCCGGATTCGTCGCCGGCTCCGCGGTGGTCAAGCGGGCCGGGCGGCGGGCGTTCCGGGCGCTGAGCGAGACGTTGCAACAGCAGCAGGGCGCCGCGGGTGAGCCGGGCGCCGGAGGTGGACCGGGCAAGAGCGAGGGCAACGGGTTCCTGATGCTGGGGGGCCTGCTGCTGATGCTGCCGGGGCTGGTGTCAGATGCGGTGGGGCTGGTGCTGCTGATTCCGCCGGTACAGAAGGCGTTGGGGCGCTATGCGGAGCGGACCTTCGAGCGGAAGATTCGGGAAGCGGGTTCCGGGGGCCTCGGGGACGCCTTTCAGCAGGCGCGGATCCATCGACCCGACGGCAAGGTCGTGCAGGGGGAAGTGATTCGGGACGATGAGGGTTTCGGGGATGCTTCGCCGCCGCAGGGGCCGCGCCCGCCGTTGAACCGGTGAGGGGTCTTCTCGCCCCCGCCGCCCCTGCCCGTCCCATGCCGTCCCGTCCTTCAGGGGTTGCTGCCCCTTCTGCCCCGCTCGGGTGGCTCCCGCCCGCGGCCGTGGGCTTCTCGCGTGGTTCCCCGCGCCCCGCGCGCCCCTGATGCCCCGCGCGCCCGTGATGGGGCGCGGGGCGCGCGAAAAGACCGCGGGCGCCGTACATGTTCGTACGGCGCCCACGGTCATCGGTTGCGCTGTGTGGTTCCGCTCAACCCCCAGAAGGGCGGGCTAGGCGGACTTGCGGCTGTCTCGCGGGTGTACCGCGATGTTCATCGCGCCGGAGCGGAGAACTGCGAGGCGCTCCTCGAGGACCTCTTCGAGTTCCTCACGGGTGCGCCGCTCCATCAGCATGTCCCAATGCGTACGCGCGGGCTTGGCCTTCTTTTCCTCAGGGCCGTCGCCGTCCACGAGGAGTGCTTGGGCCCCGCAGACCTTGCACTCCCACTCCGGCGGAATCTCCGCCTCGACCGAGAAGGGCATCTCGAAGCGGTGCCCCTTCTCGCATGCGTACTCCACGGCCTGGCGTGGAGCCAAGTCGATGCCGCGGTCCGTCTCGTAGCTGGTCACCACGAGGCGCGTGCCGCGAAGAGCTCGCTCACTCATGAATCGTGCCTCCCGGGCTTGTCGCCCACAGGACAGGTGTCGCTGTCGTCGTCATCCGGTCAACGTCCGGTCGGCGGTAAAGATTCCCGTTGCGTGTCCCGATCCGGGTCACGCGTCGCCGTCGTAGCCGCCCTTGTTTTACCCACCCGCGCCCGGTTTGTCACATCTGACAGCAGATGTCACCCAGCGTTTCGGCATCTTTGACGCGCAGTAACGGTACGCCTGGCAGGCCAAACGCGTACACTACAGCCCTTTCGCTTCCGGCGCTAAATCCTGTCCGGTACGGGGTTTCCCGCGTCGCTGATCGCCCGGCGCACCGGAACCCTCGCGAGCAGGGCGAATCCCAGGACGAAGAAGACGACCAGGGAGATGATCGCGTCCCGATAACTTCCGGTCAGCTGGTAGGTCACACCGAACAGCAGCGGGCCCAGCCAGCTCATGCCGCGGTCGCTCATCTCGTACGCGGAGAAGTACTCGGCCTCCTTGCCGGGCGGGACGAGGTGGGAGAAGAGGGAGCGGGAGAGGGCCTGGCTGCCGCCGAGGACCAGGCCGATGCCCGAGGCGAGGACGAAGAACCAGACGGGCGCCCCGGCCGGGAGGAAGTACCCGGCGGCGAGGATCACCGTCCACGCGACCAGGGAGCCGAGGATCGTGCGCTTGGCGCCGTAGCGCCGGGAGAGCCGGCCCATGCCGAGGGCGCCGCCCACCGCCAGGATCTGCACCAGCAGGACCGCCACGATGAGCGTGGACTGCTCCAGGTCGAGTTCCTCGGAGCCGTACACCGAGGCCTGGGAGATCACCGTCTGGATGCCGTCGTTGTAGACGAGGTAGGCGAGGAGGAAGCCCAGGGTCAGCGGGTGGCGGCGCATGTCGCGGACGGTCGCCGCGAGCTGGCGCAGGCCGGGGGCGGTCGCCTCCCCGGTCTCGGCCGCCGGGCTGCGGCGGTCGCGCAGGCGGCGGAGCGGGATGAGGGTGAAGGCACCCCACCACAGGCCGGCCGAGGCCAGGCAGATACGGACCGCCATGCCCTCCGAGAGGCCGAAGCTGTCGTGGGCGGTGAAGAGGATCAGGTTGGCGACGAGGACCAGTGAGCCGGCCGCGTAGCCGAACGCCCAGCCGCGCGAGGAGACGGCGTCGCGTTCCTCGGGGGGTGCGATCTGGGGGAGATAGGAGTTGTAGAGCATCATCGCCACGGACTGCGCCGCGTTCGCGACGATCAGCAGGACGCCGCCGAGCAGGTAGCGGTCACCGTCCAGGAAGAACATGCCCGCGGTCGCGGCGGCACCGACATAGGCGGCCGCGCCCAGGAGAGGCTTCTTGCGGCCCGTGCGGTCGGCGGCCGCACCCACCAGAGGCATGATCACGACGGCGAGGATCACCGACAGGGACACCGAGTACGCGAAGAAGGAGCCCGCGCGGACCGGTATGCCCAGCGGGTGTACATAACCATCCGTGTCGGCGGCGGACTTGGCGACCTCGGTCAGATAGGGGCCGAGGAACACGGTCAGGACGCTGGTCGAGTAGACGGAGCAGGCCCAGTCGTAGAAGTACCAGCCGCGCTGCTCACGCCGCCTGCCCGCAGCTTCGTCGGCCGTGTCCGTCCGCACGGTGTCGGTGCCCACCCGTGCCCTCGCTTCCCCGTGAACGGTCCGCGCGAGGGCGTCAGACCCAGGTCCCCCGGTCCTCAAGCACCTTGCGCAGCGTGTCGATGTGATCGGTCATGATGCCATCGACGCCCAGGTCCAGCAGCCGGTGCATACGTTGCGGTTCGTTCACGGTCCACACGTGGACGTGCAGCCCGCGCGCGTGGGCGGCGCGCACGAACCGGTGGTCGACCACGGGCACCCCGGACTGTGCCTGGGGCACCTGTGCCGCGACCGCCGAGCGGCGCACCGAGGCCGGGACGCCCCAGGACCGCAGCCGCAGCCCCAGGACGCCGCTCGCGCCGTACGAGGTGGCCAGGCGCGGCCCGGCGAGGCGCTGGGCGCGGGCGACCCGGGACTCGGAGAAGGAACCGACGCAGACACGGTCCCAGGAATCGGTGCGGGCGATCAGATTGAGGAGAGGGTGGAGGGCGGGCTCCGCCTTGATGTCGACGTTCCAGCGGACCTCGGGAAACGCTTCGAGAAGATCCTCGAAGAGGGGTACCGGCTCGACGCCCGCCACGCGCGCGTGCCCGATGTCCTTCCACGGCAGGTCCGCTATCCGGCCCGACCCGTCGGTCATCCGGTCCAGGGTCGAGTCGTGGAAGGCGACCAGCTTGCCGTCGAGCGTGGCGTGGACATCGGTCTCGATGTAGCGGTAGCCCGACTCCACCGCCCGCCGGAACTGGGTCATGGTGTTCTCCAGGCCGTCGGCCGCCCCGCCCCGGTGGGCGAAGGCGATCGGGCCCGGATGGTCGAGGTAGGGGTGGCGTACGAGGGCGGTCACCCGGGCAGTATGGCCCGCTCCGATGGACCGGTGGCAACGACCGTGCTGCCGGATTCCGAGGGGACGGCGAACATGCGCAGGAAGAGCTGGGCGAGCGGGCCGATGGAGAGGGCGTAGAGGAGAGTGCCCACGCCGACCGTGCCGCCGAGGGCGAAACCGGTCGCCAGCACCGCCACCTCCACGGCCGTCCGCATCAACCGGACCGAGCGTCCCGTACGGCGGTGCAGTCCCGTCATCAGGCCGTCGCGCGGGCCCGGTCCGAAACGGGCCGCGATGTAGAGGCCGGTCGCCACGCCGTTGAGCACGATCCCTCCGACGAGGAGGGGTATCCGTACGGCCATGGTGTGCGCCTCGGGCACCAGGGCCAGGGTGGCGTCCATCGCGATGCCGACCACGAAGACGTTGGAGACCGTGCCGAGGCCAGGGCGCTGCCGTAGCGGGATCCACAGGAGCAGCACCATCGCGCCCACGATGATGGACACCACGCCGATGGTCAGGCCGGTCAGCTCCGCCAGGCCCTGGTGCAGCACGTTCCACGGTTCCAGGCCGAGTCCTGCCTCCACGAGGAGCGCGGAGCTGGCACCGTACAGCGCGAGGCCGGTGTAGAGCTGGGTCAGCCGTCGGCCCAGACGGCGCTGTGGATGGTCCCGCGGGTCATGTCGCCGATCCTGCCGCGGGTCCTGCTGCGATTCGTGCTGCGATTCGTGCGGCGGCTCGTGCTGTGTGGGCAAGGCTTCCCCCTGGTGGTGCCGGTGGCCTGATGCATGACACTCTGTGGCTTGGAGAGTGCAGCCATCCATGGCCAATTCGGGGAAGGTGGACTGGAAATCATGGCGCAGTGGACTTCAGCGGTGGGAGCGGCCCAGCTCGCACGGCTGCTCACCTCGCAGCAGGAGCGTCCCGCCGGCCCCGGCACCCGCCGCCCGCCCGCCTACCGTGCGCTCGCCGACGGGATCCGGCTGCTGGTGCTGGAGGGCCGCGTGCCCGTGGCCGCCCGGCTCCCCGCGGAGCGCGAGCTGGCCCTGTCCCTCTCCGTCAGCCGGACGACCGTCGCGGCGGCCTACGAGGCACTGCGCACGGAAGGGTTTTTGGAGTCCCGGCGGGGAGCGGGCAGCTGGACCGCCGTGCCGGCCGGGAAGCCGCTTCCCGCACGCGGACTCGAGCCCCTCCCGCCCGAGGCGCTCGGCTCGATGATCGACCTGGGCTGCGCGGCTCTGCCCGCCCCCGAGCCCTGGCTCACCCGGGCCGTGCAGGGCGCGCTGGAGGAACTGCCGCCCTACGCCCACACGCACGGCGACTACCCGGCCGGACTGCCCGCGCTCCGCTCCATGCTCGCCGACCGCTACACCGCGCGCGGCATCCCCACGATGCCCGAGCAGATCATGGTGACGACGGGAGCCATGGGCGCCATGGACGCGATCTGTCACCTCTTCGCGGGCCGCGGGGAACGGATCGCGGTGGAGTCGCCGTCGTACGCCAACATCCTTCAGCTGATGCGGGAGGCGGGGGCGCGGCTGGTGCCGGTCGCCATGGCCGACGGGCTCGCCGGGTGGGACATGGACCGGTGGCGGCAGGTCCTGCGGGACGCGGCGCCCCGGCTCGCGTACGTCGTCGCCGACTTCCACAATCCGACCGGCGCGCTCGCCGACGATGACCGGCGGCGGGGGCTCGTCGACGCGGCGCGGGGGGCCGGGACGGTGCTGGTCGCCGACGAGACGATGAGCGAGCTGTGGCTCGACGACGAGGTGGAGATGCCGCGTCCCGTGTGTGCGTTCGATCCGGCGGGGTCCACGGTCATCACGGTCGGGTCGGCCAGCAAGGCCTTCTGGGCGGGGATGCGGATCGGGTGGGTGCGGGCGGCGCCGGATGTGATCCGGAGTCTCGTCGCGGCGCGGGCCTATGCGGATCTGGGGACGCCCGTGCTGGAGCAGTTGGCCGTGAACTGGCTGATGAGTACGGGAGGTTGGGCGCAGGCCGTGGGGATCCGACGGGAGCAGGCGCGGGGGAACCGGGACGCGTTGGTGGCCGCGGTGCGTCGGGAGCTGCCGGACTGGGAGTTCTCGGAGCCTCGGGGTGGGCTGACCCTGTGGGTCCGTACCGGGGGCCTGTCGGGGTCGAGGCTCGCGGAGGTGGGGGAGCGGGTGGGTGTTCGGGTGCCGTCCGGGCCCCGCTTTGGGGTTGACGGGGCGTTCGAGGGGTATGTGCGGCTGCCGTTCACCGTGGGGGGAGCGGTCGCCGAGGAGGCGGCCGCGCGGTTGGCCGCGGCCGCGCGGTTGGTGCGGGACGGGGCGTCGGGCGGGAGCGAGGGGCCGCGGACGTTCGTGGCGTGAGACTCGGCCGGGCTGCGCCCACCCTCCCTGCTCTCGGCTTCGCTCGAGCGGGAGGTGCACCCGTCGCCCCCAGCGGCACGGCTGTCCGCGGTCGGGCGGGGAGCCTCAGGTCTCGGCCACCGCGGCTTTCGCGAGCGAGTCCGGTGGGGTCGTGTGTGGCGGGAGGAGGGCCAGGACCGCCTGGCGGTGTGGTTCGGGCGTGTTCTCGTCGTAGGGGTCCGGGGTGGTGGGGACCTGGAGGCGGAGGGTGGGAGCGGGGCCCAGACGGGCGTAGCCGCGACCCGGGGGGACGTCCGGGGTGGGGGTGGTGGGGGGTGCCGTGCCCAGGACCGCTTCCACTTGCTCGGGGGAGGCGGGGCCCAGGACCACGCGCGCGCGGGTGTGCCGGCGTACCGCGTCCGTGAGGGTGTCCAGGTGGTCGAACTGTTCGGTGATCACGACGGTGACGTTGACCGCCCGGCCGTGGCGCAGGGGGACCTGGAGGAGTGACTGCGGGTCGCTCCGGCCGTCGGCCGCGGCGAGGTGGGTCAGCACGCTCGGGCGGTCGAGAAGGAGCCAGAGGGGCCGACGGATGTCGTCCGGTGCGGATTGCCCCGCCTGGCGGGCCCGGTTCGTGGCGATCAGTCGGCGCTCCGTCTCCTGGGAGGCCCACTCCAGGCTCGCCAGGGCTCCGGAGAGACCGCACTCCACGGCGAGGACCCCGTCGCGGCCGGTGAGGCAGGCGTACTCGCCGCTGCCGCCGCCCTCGACGATGACGACGTCGCCGTGCTGGAGGGCCTGGAGGGCGATCGAGCGCAGGAGGGTCGTCGTACCGCTGCCCGGTTCGCCCACGGCCAGCAGATGCGGCTCGGTGGAACGCAGGCCGGTGCGCCAGACGACCGGCGGCACGTCGCGCTGCTCCTCGCCGGAGGAGAGGGGAAGGGTGCGCTGGACGTGGACGGCGTCGGTGAAGCCGAGGACCGTCTCGCCCGGGGCCGTCACGAAGCGCTGGGCGGTGATGTCGGTGGCGAGCGGGGGGAGGACGGCCACGGTGAGTTCGTTGCCTTCCTCGTCCCAGGTGAAGCGGTACTCACGGCCGCGGCCCGCCTTGGCGTGCAGCAGCTGCTCGATGCGCGCGCGGGCCTCCGGCTCGCCGTCGGTGAAGTACGCGGGGTAGCGGATCAGCAGATGACAGACGCGGCCCGTGCCGTCGAACGCGTAGGTGGGGAAGGCCTTGTCCCAGGCGCCGCCGTGCGAGTAGAGGGGCTCGGGGTCCTCGGCGGCCGAAAAATAGGGGACCAGGGCCTCGTAGAGGGAGCGCAGACGCTGGGTCTGGGACTCGTCGGGGCCGACGGGCTCCCGGGCGGCGCCGGGCCGGCCCGCCCAGGCTGCCGCCGCCATCAGGGTGATGACGGCGAACAGCAGGCCGTACGGCACCAGGGTCACGACCAGGACGACCGAGGCCGCCAGGAAGAGCAGTGACCCCCGGCGGTCCTTCGGGGTCTCGGCCCATCTGCGCCGCCCGGCGGCGACCAGCCGGCGCAGTCCACGCGTGATCGTGATCAACGGGTGGAGGACGTCGGTGGCGCCGTCGGCGGCCGTCCGGGCCAGTTCCCGGCTCCTGGCGAGGTGCGCGCCGCCGCTGCTCAGAATGCGGGGGAGGGGGACCCGGGCCACGGCTGTCTCCTGGGGGTGCGTGCGGATGGGGACGGGGTCAGAACTTGATCCCACCGAGGAGGCTCGCGAGGCTCTCGCCGCCTGCCGTGATGCTCGGGGCGATGCCCGTGCTGGCGAGGTAGAACCCGAAGAGGGTGACGACGATGCAGTGCGAGGCCTTCAGGCCGTCCTTGCGGAAGAACAGGAAGACGATGACGCCGAGCAGGACGACGCCTGAGATGTTCAGGATCATTTGGGTTCTCCTGGTTGATGGGGACAGTCACCATGAGTTCTTCCAAGGTCACAGCATGTATCCATACGATAAAAGGTGCAACTGGGTGAAATTCCGCAGATTTCGCCTGAGTGGCGGAATCCGCGTTGGGCCGTCCGGGCTGGGCTGTTGCGCACGACGGGACTCGGTGTGATCTTTGCCTCGGCTCTGTCCGCTGATGTGCGCGGGGAGCCAGTACCCTGGCGATTCACCCGTTCGGCTCGAAACGCGATTGTGAGAGGTGGTCCCGGCGATGAGTGAAGCCCCCGACCCGGAGGTCGTGGAGCTGGCGACCAGGATCTTCGATCTGGCCCGACGGGGCGAGACCGAGGCGCTCGTGGCGTACGTCGACGCGGGGGTTCCGGCCGATCTCACCAACGACCGCGGCGACTCGCTCGTGATGCTCGCCGCGTACCACGGTCACGCCGACGCGGTACGGGCCCTCCTGGCCCGTGGCGGTGCGGCCGACCGCGTCAACGACCGGGGCCAGACCCCCCTCGCCGGGGCGGTCTTCAAGGGTGAGGAAGGCGTCGTCCGGGTCCTGCTGGACGGCGGGGCCGACCCGGTCGCGGGCACTCCGAACGCGATCGACACCGCCCGGATGTTCGGCAGGAACGAACTGCTCGAACTGTTCGCAGCACACTGATCCACAAGTTCTGACCAGGTAAAACACGAAAGACGGGGGAGGCGGTACGGGGCCGCCGGATATTTCGGTCGCGGTAGGAAGAACCGCCGGGTCATCATGACGTCGTGATTCACGGACATGATGGCTGGGCAGCTGTTGCCGCACCGCGTGGGCCGTGATGCGGTCCGCATGGGCCACCGACGAGAGGCAGAGGAAGATGGTCTACAGCAAGCAAGAGACGGCGGGCGCCCCGACGTGTTGTCACGCGGCCAGGTAAAGCAAGATCCCCGGTTGCGTCGACGCTTGATGTGAGGCTGTTTCCCATGTTCGAACCGGTCATAGCGCCCAGCGGTACGCTGCTCGGCCTGCTGCAGCGGGGCCGCGGCGACGGCACCCTGCACGCGCTCACCGCCCCGAGGGCCGAGGCGCTCGCGGCACTGAACCACTGTGTGCTGAGCGACCCCCGCCACGACTGGCAGGTGGAGAACCGCTCCCTCTACTACGCCCGTCTCTACCTCGACCTGAGCGGTGAGCTCGACGAGATCGAGCGGCACCTCTTCGACGCCGAGGACGTGCTCGACACCTGCGAGTCACGCACCGGACTCGCCCTCGCGGTCCTCGGGCATCTCGCCTCGTACGGCAGGCGGGACGCGCTCGAACTGCTGCGCGGGTACGCCGCCGTGGGCACGAGCTGGGCCTGGGCCCTCGACGAGCTGGCCCTCAGGGACGACGACGAAGGGCTGCGCGCCCTCGCCGAACCCGTCCTGGCCCGCTTCACCACCGATCCGGAGGGCGAGGCCGAACTGGCCGCCGCCGTCCGCGACGCCTTCGAACCCCGGCCCTGGCGGCTGTGGGCCGACGATCCCCGCGACGCGATCTCCACCCGCGTGCGTGCCGCACAGGAGACCGGTTCCTTCGACCGCTGGCAGCGCCAGATGCGCCCGAGCGGACCCCGGCCGGGCTGGAGCGTCAAGGCCGTGTTCGAGTGGGCCCAGCAGGGCATCGAACGCGGAGCCGTCCTCCATGTGCCGGCCGCCCGCTGTCTCACGGCCGTCGCCGGCCCGGAGGACCGGCCCGAGATCCTCGTCGCCGCCCGCTCCGGGGACGACGGCGCCCGCTGCACCGCCTTGCGCTACCTCGCCGACGGCAACGATCCCGACGCCCTCGAACTGATCGAGGGTGCCGTGAGCGACGGAACGACGATGGTCGTGGAGGCCGCCGTCGACGCCTTCGAACGGATGCGCAGCATGGCAGCCGTCGACCGGGCGCGCGGCTGGGTGCACCGGCCCGACCCGCTGGGCGCCGCCGCCGGACGCATGCTGGCCTGCCTCGGCGGAGCCAAGGACAGCGACCTGGTGCTGGGCGCGCTGCGGGAGGCCGTACGCGGCGAGGGGCCCGACGCGCCGACCCTGTGGACGCTCGTCGACGGCACCGGCCGTCTGGGCATCGTCTGCGCCGCGCCTGTTCTGCGCCACATCTACCGCGAGACCGCTTCCTCCCACCTCCGTGGCCGCGCCGCCCGCGCGCTCGCCGCCACCGACCCCTCCTTCCCGGCCGGCTTCGCCGTCGAGTGCCTCTGGGACTGCGAGGAGACCACCCGCGAGATCGCCGCCCGGCACGCCGAGACGGGTGACACGCGAGTCGTCGACCAACTCCGCCGGCTCGCCGCCGACCCGGCCGAGGAGGCCGAGGTCCAGACAGCCGTACGCAGCCGAATCGGCCCGGACATGCCCGCAATGTGAACACCGGGTGGCTCGGACGTCAGGAGGGCATGGACGCGGCCTGACCTGGACATGTGTGCAGCGCAACGCTCATGGGACGTTTCCCGCCCGGAAAGATCCACGTTGACGCGGCCACGTCCAGCACGACGACAACACGGGTATGCGTGTCGTCATAGTGACCGAGTCCTTTCCCCCCGATGTGAACGGCGTGGCCCACTGCGCCCTGCAGACCGCGCGCCACCTCGTCGCGCGGGGGCACGCCCCGCTCGTCGTGGCCCCGGCCACCTCCCAGGGGGCCGGAGCCGACCTCCAGGCGCCGTGCCCCGTCGTCCGCGTTCCTTCCCTTCCGCTCCCTGGCTATCCCCAGGTCCGGGTCGCCCTGCCCAGCCGCCGGGTCGCCGCGGCGATCGTCGAACACCGGGCCGACATCGTCCACCTGGCCAGCCCCTTCGTCCTCGGCGTGCGAGGCATGGCGGCCGCCGGCCGCCTGGGTGTCCCCGCCGTCGCCATCTACCAGACCGACCTCGCCGGATACGCCCGCACCTACGTCCACGCCGGCGAGACGGCGGCCTGGCGGCGCATCCGCTCCGTGCACGCCGCCGCCGACCGCACCCTCGCCCCGTCCAGCGCGGCCCTGCGCGACCTGGAGGCACACGGGGTCCCCCGGGTCAGCCTGTGGCCGCGCGGGGTGGACACCGCCCGGTTCCGCCCCGAGCTGAGAGACGAGGCGCTGCGCCGCGAACTGGCGCCCGACGGTGAGCTGATCGTCGGCTACGTCGGCCGCCTCGCCCCCGAGAAGCACATCGAGTTGCTGGCCGAGGTGTGCGGCCTGGACGGCGTACGGGTCGTCGTCGTGGGCGACGGGCCCAGCGAGCCAGGCCTGCGCGAGGCCCTGCCCGGAGCCGTCTTCCTCGGCCGCCGCACCGGCGACGAACTCGCCCGGATCTTCGCCTCGTTCGACGTCTTCGCCCACACCGGCCCCTTCGAGACCTTCTGTCAGACCGTGCAGGAAGCCATGGCCAGCGGGGTTCCCGTCGTGGCGCCCGCCGCAGGAGGCCCGCTGGACCTAGTCGCCCACGGGCGCACGGGGCTCCTGGTCCCGCCGCGCGACGCGGCCGCAGTACGCGACGCCGTGTGGTCCCTGGCCGCCGATCCGGCGCTCCGGGCCGCGTACGGTTCCGCCGGGCGGGCCATGGTCGAGGGACGCACCTGGGCGGCCGTCGGCGATCAGCTCATCGGGCACTACGCCGATGTGCTGGCGGCGCGGACGGCGGTGGCGGCATGAGCGGGGCCGCCGACCAGAAGCTGCGGATCGTCCGGATCGCCAACTTCGTCGCGCCCTCCTCGGGCGGTCTGCGGACCGCGTTGCGGGAGCTGGGCAAGGGGTTCGAGGCGGCCGGGCACGAGGCCGTTCTCGTCGTGCCCGGTGAGCGCCACACCGACAGCGCGACCGAGCAGGGGCGGGTGATCACCCTGCCCGGGCCGCTGCTGCCGGGGACCGGTGGCTACCGCGTCCTCACGGACAGGCGGCGGGTGGCCGGCCTGCTGGAGTCGCTGGAGCCCGACCGGCTGGAGGTCTCCGACCGGACCACGCTGCGCTGGACCGGGGCGTGGGCCCGGCGGGCCAGGGTGCGCGCGGTGATGGTCTCGCACGAGACCGCCGACGGGGTGCTGCGGACCTGGGGGCTCTCCGAGGGGATGGCCCGGCGGGCGTCCGACGCCCTCAACGTCCGTACGGCCCACACCTACTCGAAGGTGGTCTGCACGACCGAGTTCGCGGAACGGGAGTTCGTGCGGATCGGCGCCCGGAACGTCGTCCGGGCGCCGCTGGGCGTCGACCTCGTGGGACGGCACCCCGCGCTGCGGGACCCGGCGCTGCGCGAGCGGCACGCGCGCGGGGACGAGGTCCTGCTGGTGATGTGCTCCCGGCTGTCGGTGGAGAAGCGGCCCGCGACGGCGCTCGACGCGCTGGAGGCGCTGCGGCGGCGCGGGCGCCCGGCCGTACTGGTCGTCGCCGGGGACGGGCCGCTGCGCGGCAGGCTCGAACAGCGGGCGAAGGAGCTGCCGGTGACCTTTCTGGGGCATGTCGGAGACCGCGGCACGCTGGGCGCCCTCCAGGCCTGCGCCGACGTGGCCCTGGCACCCGGGCCCGCCGAGACGTTCGGCCTCGCCGCGCTGGAGGCGATGGCCTGCGGGACGCCCGTGGTGGCCAGCTCGTCCTCCGCGCTGTCGGAGGTGGTCGGGTCGGCCGGGGCCACGGCCCCCGACAACGGGGCGTCCTTCGCGGACGCCGTCGAACTGCTGCTGGACCGGCCCGAGGGCGACCGCAGGGAAGCGGCACGCGCGCGTGCCGAGTGCTTCGGCTGGCAGACCGCGGTGGACGCGTTCCTCGCCGCGCACGACGCGGCCGTCGGGCGCCCGGTCCCGGTGCGGGAGGGCGTCGGATGAGAGCCCTGCGGTTCGTGGCCCTCGGCGATTCCCTCACCGAGGGCGTGGGCGACCCCGTCGAAGGCGGTTGGCGGGGCTGGGCCGCGCTGCTCGCCGACGGGCTCGGACCGGGCGTGGAGTTCACCAACCTGGCCGTCAGCGGCTCCCAGACGCGCGACGTGCTCGACCGGCAGCTGTCCGCCGCGCTCGCGCTCCGCCCCGACATCGCCTCCGTCGTCGTCGGCGTCAACGACACCCTGCGCCGCACCTTCGACATCCACGCCGTCGCCGCCCGCCTCGACGAGATCTACGGGGCCTTCCGGGAGCGGGGCGCGGTGCTGCTCACCGCGTGTCTGCCCGATCCCGGGGCGATGCTCGGCCTGCCCGGGGCGCTCGCCAGGCCGCTGGCCCGGCGGCAGCGGGCCGTCAACACCGTCGTGCACGCCCTGTCCGAGCGCCACGGGGCGGTCCATCTGCACGCCTCCCAGGGCGCCTGGCTGACGGATCGCGCGATGTGGAGCGCGGACCGGCTGCACCCCGGTGAGCGGGGGCACCGGCAGCTCGCCGTCCGCTGCCACACCCTGCTCACGGAGGCGGGGATCGCCACGGGTCCCGCTCCTTCCGCCGCGCCGGAGCTCGCCGTGCCCACGTGCGGCGCCAGTCTCCGGTGGCTGGCCACCGCGGGGACGGGCTGGGTGGCCAGGCGCTGCACCGACCTGCTCCCGCAGCTCCTCACCCTCGCCGCCGCCGAGGTCCGCCACAAGGCCCGCGGCACCAGCGCCCGGCTCGACCTGTCCGCCTCCCACGCGGTCGCGTCGGCCCTGGCGGCGCTGTCCTCACCGGATCGGCGGCCGGAGGTGGCGTGAGGCGGCACCCGGGGGAACGGCGCCGGTCAACTGCGGTGTCGTACGGCGACGAACCGCACCGGTGTGCCCGGCACGGCCTGGGCCGCGCCGGGCAGGTCCGCCGGGTGGACCACCGCGATCACCGGGTAGCCCCCGGTGGTCGGGTGGTCGGCGAGGAAGACGACCGGGCGGCCGTCCGGCGGCACCTGGACGGCGCCCAGCACCATTCCCTCGCTGGGCAGCTCACCCGCCCGGGAGCGCTCCAGGGCGGGCCCCTCCGTGCGCAGCCCGATGCGGTTGCTCGCCGAGGAGACGGCGTAGGGGCGCCTGGTGAGGGTGCGCAGCGCCGCGTCCGTGAACCAGCCGTCGCGCGGGCCCAGGGTGACGCGCAGGACGAGCTCCGAGGGGGGCGCCGGGTGCGGGACGACGTCCACGCGCGCGTGGAGGTGGCTCGGGCGGCCGAGCGGGAGCACAGTGCCGTCCGTCAGCGGCGGCGGGCCGAGGCCGGACAGCAGGTCCGTCGAGCGGCTGCCGAGGACCGGCTCCACGGTCACACCGCCGCAGACGGCGAGATAGCCGCGTACGCCGGAGCGGGCGGCCCCGACGTCCAGCACCGCCCCGCCGGGGACCCGTACGGGCGCACCCCAGGCCACCGGGCGGCCGTCCACGGTCACCGGGCAGGGGGCGCCGCCGACGGCCACGGTGACCGCCGAGCGGGGCCGCACGGAACAGCCGTTGAGGGTGGTCTCCAGGACGGCCGCGTCCGGGGAGTTGCCCACCAGACGGTTGACCAGGGCGGCCGCCGGTGCGTCCAGGGCGCCCGAGCGGGGCACGCCGAGGTGGGCGTGGCCGGGGCGGCCCCGGTCCTGGACGGTGGTCAGGGCACCGGCCCGGACGACGACGAGAGCGCGGTCGGTCACGGCACCGCCACCGGTGTGAAGCGGACCCGGGTGCCAGGCGCGAGCAGAGCGGCCGGCACGCGCGCGTGGTCCCACAGAACGGCGTCCGTCGTACCGATCAGCTGCCAGCCGCCGGGGGAGGAGCGCGGGTACACGCCGGTGTACGGGCCTGCCAGGGCGACCGACCCCGCGGGGACGGCCGTACGCGGAGTCGCCCGGCGCGGGACCTCGCGGGGCAGCCCCGTGAGGTAGCCGAAGCCAGGGGCGAAGCCGCAGAAGGCCACGCGGTACTCGGCCGCCGCGTGGATGCGCGCCACCTCGGCCACGTCGACACCCCAGTGGGCGGCGACGTCCGGCAGATCGGGGCCGTCGTACCGTACGGGGATCTCGACGGCTTCCTCCGCGCGCGGGGGGACGGGCGGAATGTCCCAGGAGGCGAGGCGCCCGGCGAGGCGTGACGGGTCGTCGAGGCCGTCCAGGAGGACCGTACGGGCGGCGGGGACGATCTCGGCCGCCGACAGGTCGCCCGTCGCGCGGCGGCGCAGCAGCTCGGCGTGGAGCGCCTCGGCCTCCTCGCCCGTGCCCACCTCGATCAGCAACGCGCGGTCCCCGACCGGGAGCGCCCTCATGAGAACGCCTCCACCCGCACGCCCGTCGCCGCCAGCTCGGCCCGCACCCGCCGGGCCAGCTCCACCGCGCCCGGCGTGTCACCGTGCAGGCAGAGGGAACGGGCCCGGACGGGGACGCGCTCCCCGGAGCGGGAGACGACCGTGCCGGAGAGGGCCAGGCCGAGGGACCGCTCCACCACGGCGTCGGCGTCCGTGATCACGGCACCCTCCTGGCCGCGCGGCACCAGAGTGCCCTGGCCGGTGTAGGCGCGGTCCGCGAACGCCTCGGTGACGGCGGGCAGCCCGGCTCCCTCGGCCAGTTCGAGGAGGCGTGAGCCGGGCAGGCCGAGGACCGGCAGCGTGGCGTCGGCGAGGAGCACCCCGGCGACCACCGCCGCCGCCTGCTCCTCGTCGTGCACGACCCGGTTGTAGAGCGCGCCGTGCGGCTTCACGTACGACACACGCGTGCCCGCCGCGCGGGCGAAGACCTCCAGGGCGCCGATCTGGTACGCCACCTCGGCCGTCAGTTCGGCGGGCGGCACGTCCATCGCGCGCCGCCCGAAGCCCGCCAGGTCGCGGTACGAGACCTGGGCACCGACCCGTACGCCGCGCCCGGCCGCCAGCTCGCAGACCCGCCGCATGGTGACCGCGTCCCCCGCGTGGAAGCCGCAGGCCACGTTGGCGCTGGTCACGACGGACAGCAACTGGTCGTCGTCGGTCAGCGTCCAGCGGCCGAAGCCCTCGCCGAGGTCGGCGTTGAGATCGATGGAGCTCATGAATGCCATTCTCCCGCTTGTTCGTCATAGGACGCGTGTTCGTCAAAGGACGCGGTACTGCTCATCGCGGGCGTCGGTCAGGAACATCTGGCCCGGTGCGTGGGTGATCGCGAACGGTGGGCGCGAGGCCATCACCGCGGCCTGGGGAGTCACCCCGCAGGCCCAGAACACCGGGATGTCGTCCGGTTCGGCGACCACCGGGTCGCCGAAGTCCGGGCGGGACAGGTCCGCGATGCCGAGGCCCGCCGGCTCGCCGCAGTGCACCGGGCCACCGTGCACGGCCGGGAGCAGACTGCTCTCCCGGATCGCGGCCGCCAGGTGCTCGGGCGGCACCGGACGCATCGACACCACCATCGGGCCGCGCACCCGCCCGGCGGGCCGGCACGCGCGGCCGGTGACGTACATCGAGACGTTGCGGCCCTGCTCGATGTGGCGCATCGGAACGCCCGCCTCGGTCAGCGCCCACTCGAAGGTGAAGCTGCACCCGATCAGGAACGACACCAGGTCCTCCCGCCAGACGTCCACCACGTCCGTCGGCTCGGCCGTCAACTCGCCGTGCTCCCACACCCGGTAGCGCGGCAGATCCATGCGCAGGTCCGCGCCCTCAGCGAGCGGGGTCGTCCACGCCCCGGCGTCCGTGACGTCGAGCACGGGACACGGCTTGGGGTTGCGCTGGCAGAACAGCAGCATGTCGTACGCCCAGTCGGCGGGCACCGAGATCAGGTTCGCCTGGGTGTGCCCGGCGGCGACCCCGGCGGTGGGGCCGGACACGCCCGAACGGAACCGGGCACGCGCCTCTTCGGGGGTCCACGCGTGCGCGCGGGGGTCGACGAGGGTCAAGGGGCGGTCCGCCGGACGGTCGTGCTCGCCGCGGGCCGAGAGGCGGTCCTGTGTGGTCATGTGGTTCACACGAGTTCCTTTCCGCGTGTTTCCGGGAGACCGAGCAGGGCCACCGCCGCCAGGCCGTAGCCGATCGCACCGAAGACCAGCGCGCCGCCCACGCCCCAGCTGTCGGCCAGGAAACCGACCGTGGTGGGGAAGACGGCGCCCACCGCGCGCCCGGTGTTGTAGGTGAAGCCCTGCCCGGTGCCCCGGACGGCCGACGGGTACAGCTCGCTGAGGAACGAGCCGAAGCCGCTGAAGATCGCCGACATGCAGAACCCCAGCGGGAAACCGAGCACGAGCAGCAGGGTGTCGGCGCCGCTCGGGATGTTCGCGTAGGCCAGGATGCACAGTGCCGAGAGCACGGCGAAGAGCCAGATGTTCCGCCGACGGCCCAGCCGGTCGGTGAGATAGCCGCCGGTCAGGTAGCCGATGAAGGCGCCGGAGATCAGGAAGGTCAGGTAGCCGCCGGTACCGACGACCGACAGACCCCGCTCCGTCTTCAGATACGTGGGAACCCAGGTCGCCAGCGTGTAGTAGCCGCCCTGGACACCGGTGGAGAGCAGCACCGCGAAGACCGTGGTGCGCAGCAGGCCCGGCGTGGTGGCCGTGCCCGGCCGGAAGATCGCGGCGAACGAGCCCTTCTCCGGGCTCTTCTCGCGTGCGGCCGCGGCCTGCGGGGCGTCCTCGACCGAGCGGCGCACCCAGATCACGAGCAGCGCGGGCAGCGCGCCGGTCCAGAACATCACGCGCCAGGCCAGGTCGTCGTCGAGGAAGGTGAAGACCGTCGTGTAGACGATCACGGCCAGTCCCCAGCCCACGGCCCAGGAGCTCTGGATCGCGCCGAGCGTACGCCCCCGGTGCTTGGCGCTCGCGTACTCGGCGACCAGGATCGCGCCGACCGCCCACTCACCGCCGAAGCCCAGCCCCTGCAGGGCGCGGAAGACCAGCAGGGTCTCGTAGTTGGGCGCGAAGCCGCAGGCCACGGTGAACACCGCGTAGGTCACCACGGTGATCATCAGCGCCTTGACCCGGCCGATCCGGTCCGCGAGCACGCCCGCGGCGGCACCGCCGATCGCCGAGACGACCAGGGTGACCGTGGTGAACAGTCCGGTCTGGCCGTTGTCCAGGCCGAAGTAGGCCGTGAGCGCGACCATGCTCAGCGGCAGCGTGAAGTAGTCGTACGAGTCGAGCGCGTAGCCGCCGAACGCGCCGCCGAAGGCGCGGCGGCCACGCGGACCGAGGGCGCGCAGCCAGCCGAACGCGCCGTCGTCGCCGGCCGGTCCGCCCGTGTCGGGCAGGTCCGTGGAGGTAGGGGCCTGGGAGGGAGGGATCGTACTCATGGGCACCTCGCGGTGAGGGGGAGGGTGCGTGAGATCTGAGCCGTGTCGTGCGGGAGCGGGAGCGGGTGGCGCCGGGGGCCGAGCGGGTGCGGCGCCTGCCCAGCAAGGTAGAGGATCGTTGAACGATCCCTCAATACCCATGTTGTCTCGTTCTTGTCTCTGCGGTTGAATTCCGGGCATGGCCGCCGAACTGACCGGACTTGCCGACGACCGCGCCCTCCTGGGGCGCACCAGCACCGCCGAGCGGGTTTCGGACATCCTCCGGAGCCGGATCGCCGAGGGTTTCTTCCCGCCCGGGACACGGCTGTCCGAGGACAGCATCGGCGGCGCCCTCGGCGTCTCCCGCAACACCCTCCGCGAGGCGTTCCGCCTGCTCACCCATGAACGGCTCCTCGTCCACGAGCTCAACCGCGGTGTCTTCGTGCGGGTGCTGACCGTCGAGGACGTCGAGGACATCTACCGCACCCGCCGCCTCGTCGAATGTGCCGTCGTACGCGGCCTCGGGGCCCCGCCGTACGGCCTCGGCGGGCTCGCCGAAGCCGTCGCGGAAGGGCAGCGGGAGGCTCGTGAAGGTGACTGGAAAGGTGTCTCCACCGCCAACATCCACTTCCACCGCGAACTGGTCGCCCTCGCCGGCAGCGCCCGCACCGACGAGCTGATGCGCAGTGTCTTCGCCGAACTCCGGCTCGCGTTCCACGTGGTGGACAATCCACGCAAGCTGTACGAGCCGTATCTGGCGCGGAATCTCCTCATCCTGCAGACGCTGCAGCAGGGGGACCGGGACGAGGCCGAGCGGATGCTGGCGGCCTACCTCGACGATTCGCTGAAGAACCTGGTGGACGTGTACGGGCGACGGGTCGCCGACATCCCCTGAGACGCCGTGCCCGGCCCCGCCCGGCCGAACGATTTGGGTCGTTGTCAGACCCAGGACCTAGTCTGTGCACCGTGACTTCACCCGCATCGACGGACCGTGTTCCGCCGCAGCTCGGCGCGGGGCCGCGCCCCGCGCCGGGCCCGGCCGCCGACGAGGGACTGGCGCGGCGGCTGCGCGCGCTCGCCTGCACCGCGCCGCTGCACGACCTGGACGCGCGCAAGGCCAACCTCGCCGGTGAGTACTCGGTGTACGGCATGGCGGAGGTCGCCCTTTCTGCCATCGACCTGGTCACACTGAACATGGACTTCGACACGGGCGCGGACCACGACCAGGTCGTCGCCCGCCTCATCCCGCGCATCGCTGCCCAGGCCCCGCGGCGGCCCGTCGAGGAACACGAGCGGGTCGCCCGCTGGGTCCTGGAGAACCTGATCAACGTCGGCAGTGTCGACCGCGGCTTCCGGGCCGTGTACGGGACGTTCGCACCCGACGGCACCTATGTCCGCCGCGACTACGACTTCAAGCTGATCGAGGAGGTCCCCGGCTACGGGGGCGGCGTCTACCTCCGTACGACCGACGAGGCCGTCAACGTCCTCGTGGGTGCCCTCGACACCGATGTCACCAGCGCCCAGATCGCCGCCGAGGTCAAGCTGGAGGTCCTGATCAGCCGGGGCCGGCTCGCCGACGCGCAGCTCGCCGCCGAGCAGGCGCGCTACCGGACCGTGCAGTACTCGGAGACGCTGCGCAGGGCGCTGGACGCCACCCGGCGCAACGTCCGTGCGGTCGACTGGCTCCAGACCGTGCCCGACATGATCGCCGAGGCGCTCGACCACGTCGCCGACCGCTACCGCCACGAGAACGCGATCCTCACCAACATCCGCAAGGCCCGCGACGAGTCCGAGGAGCCCGAGCACAAGCGGCGCGCCGCCGAGCTCGTCGACATCGTCAAGGACTGCATCCGACGGCATACGCAGCTGCAGTCCCGGCTGCTGGAGGCCGGTCCGCTGTTCCGCGCGGAGCAGGACCGGCAGGCCTTCGCCACACCGATGACGACCTCGGGGACGGATCTCTACGGGCACCTCCTCGCGCCGCTGCTCCCGCTGCCCGTGGAGCAGGCCCGGCGGGTGACCGACGCGTTCTTCGCCCGCGGGACGGGGCTGCGTACGCCGGGGTCCGTACGGGTGGGGGACCTCGTCGATCTGCTGTTCACGCCGCCGGTGGAGCGGGAGCACCTCGGGGCGGAGATGCCGGAGCCGGATCTGATCGCGACGCCCGACGACAGCCGGTTCAGCGAGGAGCAGTTGGCTGCGGCGAAGGTGCTGCTGGATCTGCCCGCGGACGCGCCTCGGCGGTTGTCGGGGCTGCTGGCGCAGGCGCGGCTCCAGGATCCCGAACTGCCGTATCTGGTCGCCCTGTTGGCTGTGCACGCCGCGAGTCCGCCGGTCGGTACGGCTTATCGGCAGGGCGAGGAGAAGCTGTTGTTCGCCGTTGACGACGGGACGGAGCTGGACGATCCCGAGTTCGGCGGGGCCGATCTGATCGTGGGGATGGCCTTGCTGGATGCGGCGGGGATGGCAGCGGATCGGGAGGCGGCGTGAACGCTCCGCCGGCAGAGCCGGAGAACCGTCGGTCGTGTGTCGGCTGCGGGCCGTCCGTGGCTGATCGCGCAGTTCCCCGCGCCCCTGACCCTGCCGTCCCGCCCTCTTGCCATGAGATCAAGGAGTTCCTGCCGTGAGTGAGCATGTCGAGTGGAGCGAGCCGGAGACGGCTGCCGCTCCGGTGGCCGCCGCCCTCACTCCCGCCGACGCCGCCGACGCCGCCCGGCTCGTCGCCTTCGGACTCCAGCCGAAGCTGCAGCCCGCCCGGGACCAGGAGTACGGGGAGCTGCTGCGGCGGTATCGGGAGGATCCGGCGTTCGCCAGACTCGCCGATGCCGTGGCCACCGGGCTGGGGCTGGTCGTGCTTGAGGTGTCGCCGCGGGCCGGGATGGCGGTGACGGCGGCAGAGGACTCGGTGTTCGCCGTGCGGATGGGCGACTACGCGCGGCGGACGTCCGCGGACTCGGTGGACCGGTTCCTGCACGGCCTGGCACATCTCGCCGTGGCCGCGATGGCGTTTCCGCGGCCGGAGGACCTCGCGGACGACGGATACATCGGGCGCGTGTCGGTCAACGGGGTCGACGCCTTCGTACGGCAGGCCTGCCGGCGGCTGGAGGAGCGGGCCGAGGAGCAGGGGGAGAACACCGACCCGGCGACCGACGCGCCGAGCCTGGAGTCGGCCTGGCGCATCTGGGCCAGACGCAGCTCCACCGGGGCCACCAAGGACGCGCGCCGGCTGGCCGGGTCCACCACCGGCATCATCGGCAAGGCGGTGGGCTTCCTGACCGACTCGGGGTTCCTGCAGCGCACCGGGGACGACAACGGCGGTACGTATCGGACGACCGCGCGTTATCAGCTCCAGGTACGGGACATGGCGGGCAGCGCCGCGATGGCCGAACTGCTGGAGCTGGGCATCGTGCCGGTCACCGACGGCTCGGCCACGCTGCTGCCCGCCGAGGAGAGCGACGACCTGGAGCTGGTGGCCGACGCCGGCCTGCCGTTCCACTCCTGATCACCACGACCACCCGCACACCCCTACGACCGCATCCGACGGCCCGCCGTCACGACCGCACCGCACGAACCACCCTTACGACCGCGAAAGTCCGCCGCCATGTACGAGCTGTCCCGGGTCCGCCTCTACTCCATCGGGCCGGCCGGTGCGCGTTACGCCGACACCGTGCTGGACCTGCGGGGTGTGGGCGAGTACGTGCCCGACCCCGCGCCGCAGCAGGCGGAGTTCTTCGAGGAGGAGCCCACCGGGCCGCCGCGCCGGCCGGCACCGGCCGGTGTCCTCTTCCTGGAGAACGGCGGCGGCAAGTCCGTCCTGCTCAAGCTGATCTTCTCGGTGATGCTGCCGGGCCACCGGAACACCCTGGGCGGTGCCAGCTCGGGTGTGCTGCGGAAGTTCCTGCTGGCCGACGACTGCGGGCACGTCGCGCTGGAGTGGCAGCACACGCTGACCGGTGAATGCGTCGTCGTGGGCAAGGCGAGCGAGTGGCGGGGGCGGCAGGTCTCCAACGACCCGAGGAAGTTCGCCGAGGCCTGGTACTCCTTCCGGCCCGGCCCGGGGCTGAGCCTCGACAACCTGCCCGTGGCCGAGTCCACCGCCGTACGGCCGCCCGTCGAGGGCGCGTCCGGCGCGCAGGGCCGGCGGCGGACCATGAAGGGCTTCCGGGACGCCATCACCGAGGCGGGCAAGGCGTATCCGCACCTCGAAGTGCACTGGGAGGAGATCCACGACCGTTGGAACGAGCATCTGACGGACCTCGGTCTCGACCCGGAACTCTTCCGCTACCAGCGGGAGATGAACTCGGACGAGGGCGAGGCCGCCGGACTCTTCGCGGTGAAGAAGGACTCCGACTTCACCGATCTGCTGCTGAGGGCCGTCACCGACACACGTGACACGGACGGGCTCGCCGACCTGGTCGGCGGGTTCGGCGACAAGCTCGGGCGGCGGGCCGAGTTGATCGCCGAACGGGACTTCACGGCCGGATCCGTGGATCTGCTGGGTCGGATCGTCGAGGCCGCCGAGGGACGGTCACGGGCACGGGACATCCACGCGGGCGCCGAGCGGCGCACCCGCACCCTGGCCCGACGTCTTTCGGCGCGGGCCGCCCGGGAGCGGCTGCGGGGCACCGATCTCGCCCAGCGGGTCACCGCCGCCGCGTACGCCGTCACGCACTCCGAGGCCGCCCGCGACCGCAGCGCGCTGATCGCGGCCGAACTCGCCTACCGACACGCCTCGTTGGCGCTGGCCGCCGCGGAGAAGTCGGCCGCAGCGCAGAAACGCGAGCTGGCCGACGCGCGCACCCTGCACTCCGCCTGGCAGGCGGCCGAGGCCGTGCTCAGGCACCGGACAGCCGCCGACCGCGTGGCCCGGGTGGCCGCCGCCATCCAGGAGGCCGAACGGGACGCCGCCCCGGCGCTCGCCGCCCGCGCCAGGGCCGCCGTCGACCTCGTACGCGCCCTGCACGCCGCCGCGGGGAGCGCCGAGGACCTGGCGAACGAGGGCGAGGAGAAGTCGGCCGCCCTGCAGGAGGTCGGCGAGGCAGCCCACCGGGATGCCACCGTCGCCGCCACCGAGGCGCAGCGCGCCCGCAGCGAGGTCGGGCACCTCAGGCAGCGGCTCGGCGAGGTCGAGCAGGAGACCGCCGAGGCCGTCCGCGCGGGCTGGCTCGACGACACCGCGCCCGACGCCGATCCGGCGCGTGCCGCCCTCGCCGCCAGCGACGCGGAGAAGACGGCCGTCGCCGCCTGGGACACCGCACGCGAAGCCTCGCGCCGCGCCTCCGAGCATGCCCGGGAGGCGGCCTCCACCGAGTCCCGCGCGGAGCTGACGGCCGCCCGCGCGGCGGACGCGGCGACCGCCGCCGAGCGCGCCTACGACGGGGAGCGGCGCACGGCGCAGGCCCTGGCGGGCGAGGAGCGGCTGGCGGAGCTGCTGAGCCTGCCGGGGGTCTCCGGCAGGGCGCGGGCCGCGGTGCCGGAGCCCCGCAGCGCCGAGGGCACGGGTGGCGCCGCGGCCGGGAGGACCACCGGAGCCGGTGGCGGAGCGGCCGACGGCTTCCGTACGGCGGACGAGCGTGCCTGTGCCGACGGCTCCCTCACCCCCGAGGAGCTGGACCGTTTCGCCGACGAGCTGCGTGAGCTGCTCGACGAGAACGTGTCGTCCGCCGAGCGTCACCTCTTCGAGCTGCGCACCGCCGCGGCCGACGACTCCCGCATCCTGGGCGCCCTCGGCGACGGCGGGCTGCTGCCGCCGGGCCCGGACGTCCTGGCGACGGTCGAGTTCCTCGGCGAGCACGGCATCCCGGCCCTGCCCGGCTGGCGCTACCTCGCCCAGGCCGTGGACCCCGTCGACCACGCGCGCGTGCTGGCCGCACGCCCGGAGCTGGTCGACGGCGTGATCATCACCGACCCGGCCTCGCACGCCCGGGCCCGCGAGGCGCTCAGCGACGCGGCACTGCTCCCGAGGTCCGCCGTGGCCGTCGGTACGGCGGCCGCCCTGCTGGCCCCGACGCCGCCTGTGGACGCGGGCGACGGCCCCTCCTCCGAGGTCTTCCTCGTGCCGCCGAACCCGGCCATGCACGACGAGCACGCGGCCGACGAGGAGCGGCAGGCGCTGCGCGTACGGGCGACCGAGCGGGACGAGGAGATCCGGGAACTCGCGGCCCGCCTCGGCAAGGACCGTGAGCTGGCGGCCCGGCTCTCCTCGTGGCGCACGGGGTGCCCGGCGGGCAGGCTCACCGAGCTGGCCGCTGCCGCCCAGGAGACGCGTGCGTTCGCCGAGGAGTCCGAGGCGGAGCTTTCCCAGGCGCGGACCGTACGGGCCGAGGCCGAGGAGGCGGCCGCCGAGGCGGCCCAGGTGCGCGACGAGCGGCAGGAGGCCGCGCAGAAGGCCCGCCGCGCCGCCGACGCCCTCGCCGGACTCGCCTACCGGCTGCGGGAGCGCGCCGGCTGGCAGGTCAAGCTCCGCGAACTCGCCGACGAGGCCACCGAGTCCGAGGCCCGCGCCCAGTTCTGTCTGGAGCGGGCCCGCGCCGCCGACGAGGACCGCCGCGCCACCCAGCGCGGCGCCGACGATGCCCGGCGCACCGCACGTGCGCTGCGCGCCGAGCGCGCGGAGATCGCGGGCGCCCCCGACGACGTACCGGAGACGGACTCCGACGCGCCCAAGCACCCCCTCGCGGCCCTCCGCGAGGCCTACCGTGCCGCCTCCCAGGTGTACGAGAAGGTCGGCGTCGGCGCCGATCTGCGCGCCGAGCAGGCGCGGGCCGAGAGCGACGAGAGCTCCGCCATCGCCGACCTCGGCCGGTTGACCAACAAGGTCCGCAACCGTGCCGAGCAGCTCCTGCAGTCACCCGACGGCTCCGACGGGCCCTCCCGGCAGGCCGCCGCCGCCCGCGCCGAGGAACTCGTCCAGCTCCTGGAAACCCGTGTGTCCACGTCGAGCGAGCAGCTCGGGCGGCTGCGCGGCGAGGCCGAGCGACACGCGCCCGAGGACGGCGACGCGCACACCGGGCTGCCCGAGGAGCTGCTCCCGCGCGACGCCGACCACGCCCAGGCCCTGCTGCGCACCGCCACCGCCGAACTCGCCTCCCGCGCCGAGGCGCTGACCCGGGCCCGCGAGGCCCACGCCGAGCTGCTGGCGTCCCACCGCGCCGCCGAGGACGCGGCCGGCGGCTTCGACGAGACCGCCGCCATGCTCCGCGACCTCCTCCGTGACCACTCCACGGACGACGACCAGGAGGAGCCCGAGCCCTACCCCGGCGGCCCCGAGGAGGCCCGTACGGCCGCCGCCGAGGCCCGCCGCTCACTGCGCGGCTGCGCCGCCGACCTCTCCGCCGCCGAGGGCTCCGTACGCGAGGCCGCCGACGTTCTCGTACGTCACGCCAACTCCACGCGCTACGAGCAGGTCCGTACGCCCGCCCGCCAGCAGATCCGCGAGCTGCCCGCCTCCTCGCTCCCCGAGCACGCCCAGAAGTGGGCCGACGCGTTCGCACCCCGGCTTCGGGTCCTCACGGACGAGCTGGCCCAGCTCGAACGCAACCGGGACTCGATCGTCGACCGGCTGCGGGGCCTGGTGGAATCGGCCCTCGCGACGCTCCGCTCCGCCCAGCGGCTGTCCAGGCTCCCCGAGGGCCTGGGCGAGTGGTCCGGCCAGGAGTTCCTGCGTATCCGCTTCGAGGAGCCCGACCAGGCCACCCTCACCGAGCGGTTGGGCGAAGTCGTCGACGAGGCGACCCGCGCAGCCGTGAAGAAGAACTCCGACATGCGCCGCGACGGCATGTCCCTGCTGCTCCGGGGCGTCGGCGCCGCGCTCCAGCCCAAGGGCATCGCCGTGGAGATCCTCAAGCCGGACGCCGTGCTGAGGGCCGAGCGCGTCCCCGTCGGACAGATGGGCGACGTCTTCTCGGGCGGCCAGCTGCTCACCGCCGCCATCGCCCTCTACTGCACGATGGCCGCGCTCCGCAGCAACGACCGGGGCCGGGACAAACACCGCCACGCCGGCACACTGTTCCTGGACAACCCCATCGGCCGTGCCAACGCGACGTACCTGCTGGAGCTCCAGCGGGCGGTCTCGGACGCACTGGGCGTCCAGCTCCTCTACACCACGGGCTTGTTCGACACGACAGCCCTGGCGGAGTTCCCGCTGGTCATCCGCCTACGCAACGACGCCGACCTACGAGCGGGTCTGAAGTACATCAGTGTGGAGGAACACCTCCGCCCGGGACTGCCCCAGCAGCCCCGGGCGGGGGAGACGGCACACACGGAGATCACCGCGACACGCATGTACAAGAGGCCCACCACAGCCGCCCCCTGAGGGGCGCGGGGGACCGCGCGACCAGCCCGAACGGACCCGCAGCCACCCCACGCCCCAAGGCGCCGCGCCTCAGGCGTCGGCCTTCAACAGGTCCGCACACTTCTCACCGATCATCATCGTCGTGATGCACGGATTCACGGTCACCAGATCCGGCATCACCGACCCGTCCGCCACCCGCAGCCCCTCGACCCCCTTCACCCGCAGCCGCGCGTCGAGCGGGGCCGAGGCGTCGTCGTCCGCGCCCATCTTCACGGTGCAGGCCGGGTGGTAGACGGTGTTGTGGGTCTTGTGGATGTAGTCGAGCAGCTCGTCGTCGGTCCGGACGTCCGGACCCGGCGCCAGCTCGGCCCCGGCCCAGCCGCTCAGCGCCGGCTGCGCCGCGATCTGCCGGGCGAGACGAAGGCCGTACGTCATCACGCGCGCATCGTGCTCGTGCGTGAAGTAGCGCGGGTCGACCTTCGGCTTGTCCCGGTAGTCCCGCGTGCGCAGCCGCACGGTGCCCCGGGACTTCGCCCGCGTCACGTTCGGCGTCAGGCAGAACGCGTTCTCGGAGGTGGGGTAGCCGTGCCGGGCCGTGTTCATGTCGAACGGCACGGACCCGTAGTGGAACATCAGGTCCGGCCGGTCCAGACCCGGTTCGGTGTCGTAGAAGATGCCCGCCTCCCACCACTGGTTGGACTCGGTGGGCATCGGCTGCGCGGCCTCCCACATGATGACGCCCTCGGGGTGGTCCTGGAGGTTCTCGCCGACGCCCGCCGAGTCCACGACCACGTCCACGCCGACCTCGCGCAGCTGTTCGGCGGGGCCGATGCCCGAGAGCATCAGGATCTTCGGGGTGTCGATGGCGCCGCAGGAGACGATGACCTCACGCCGGGCGCGCACCGTGCGGGTGTGGATGAGGTCCGGGTCCAGATACTCGGCGCCGACACAGCGCCGCCCCTCCAGCACCAGCTTCTTGGCGTGGACCCCGGTGCGTACCTCCAGGTTCGGGCGCCTGCCCATGATCGGGTGGAGGTACGCCACGGAGGAGGACTGCCGGATGTTGTCCTCGTCGGAGTTGATCTGGAACCAGTTGGCGCCCCGGATGACCGTCGTGCCCGTGTTGAAGGGCGTCGTCGGGATACCCGCCTGGACGCAGGCCTCCAGCAGGGCGTTGCCGCACGGGTCCTCGCTCTTGATGGTGCGGAGCTTCACCGGGCCGCTGCGGCCGTGGTGGTCGCCGGGCCCGTCGTTGGTCTCCAGGCGCCGGTAGAGCGGGAAGAGGTCGGCCGCGGACCAGCCCGTGCAGCCCGCGGCCGCCCAGTCGTCGAGGTCTTCCGCCGGCGCCCAGAAGGCGATGCAGGAGTTGTGGGACGAACAGCCGCCGAGGACCTTCGCTCTCGCGTGCCGCATGAAGCTGTTGCCGCTGGCCTGCGGCTCGACCGGGTAGTCCCAGTCGTAGCCGGAGTCCAGCAGGCCCATCCAGCGTTCCAGTTTCAGGACGTTGTCGTCGCCGACGTCACTGGGTCCCGCCTCCAGGACGCACACCGTGACCGACGGATCCTCGGAGAGCCGGGCCGCGACGACGTTTCCCGCGGTGCCGCCGCCGACCACGACGTAGTCGAATTCGTCTGCCTTCATGGGGGTTTCGACCTCCTGCGTTGCTGTGCTGCCGTGCCGTTGTGCTGAGTCGGACTGTGAGGTTGACCCGGCCTTCAGTCGGCGGCCGGGGAGCCGACGGGGGCGGCGGGCGACGCGGGCGGCGATGTGGGGCCGGCCTCCACGACCACGCGGTGCTCGGCGAGCACGCCGGTCTTGTGCCGCTGGACGAACCAGTAGTAGGCGAAGCCGCCGCCGGCGATGATCCCGACGAAGAGGACCGCGCCCCACTGCAGGTACCAGTGGAACGGGGCGGCCGCGTTGTAGACCGCGGCCCGCGGCCAGATCAGGTTGAGCGTCATGCCCGTGCCCCACACCACGGCGAGGATGTTCACGAGGACGCCCCAGCGGCCCAGCGAGAACCGGCCGTCCCCGGCGGGCTGCCACTTGCCGCGCAGCCGCGCCACCAGCATCGGGACGGTGACGCCCAGATAGGCCAGGTAGATCATGATGATGCCGATGCTGGTCACCACGGTGAAGATCTGCGGCTGACGGATGTTGACCACGAGGATCGCCAGCGCGAGGACCCCGATGATCACGGTCGGCAGCACCGGTGTCTGGAACTTCGGGTGGCACTTGGCCAGCTTCGAGGAGGCGGGCAGGTTGTTGTCGCGGGCCATCGCGAACGCCAGCCGGACAGCGGCGGTGTGGACGGCCAGGGCGCAGACGGTGACCGCGATCAGGACGCACCACAGCATCGCCTTGCCGGCTGTCGGGCCGAGCACGTTGAGCACGACGTACTGCAGACCGTCCGTGGACAGCTGCTCGCCCTTCAGGCTGGAGACGCTCATCAGCGCCAGCAGCAGGATCAGACCGCCGAGGAGGAACGAGGCGACGATCGCCCGGATGATGGCGCGCGGCGCGTTGCGGGTCGGGTCCAGCGACTCCTCGCCGAGGGAGGCGGCCGTGTCGAAGCCGTACATGACGTACGCCGACGCCAGTGAGGCCACGAGGAACGCCCCCAGGTAGCCGTTGCCGTAGGCGTCCCCGGTGCCGTTGGTCTCCAGGACCACCTGCGGGCCACGGGTGATGTGCACGGCGAACAGCACGATCAGCACGACGGTGGCGATCAGCTCGATGAACACGCCCGCCGTGTTGATCCGGGCCATCAGCTTGACGCCGAAGGCGTTCACCACAGTGGTGAACAGGATCAACACTGCGGCCAGGATGACCGCGTTGGTCGCCACGTCGTACTTACCGGTGCCGTCCCCGACGAACTGGAACACGTCGGAGATCTGGGGCAGCGTCAGCTGGTAGGCCAGCGCGACCGCCGCGATCGACACGATGGAAGCGGTCAGCATCATCCAACCGGCGAGCCAGCCCAGGTGCGGGTTGCCTATCTTCTTCGACCAGTTGTAGACCGAGCCCGCGACCGGGTAGCGGGCCGCCAACTCGGCGAAACAGAGGGCGACCATGAACTGGCCGACGAACACCATCGGCCACGACCACCAGTAGGCGGGGCCGCCGCTGGCGAAGCCGAAGTAGAACAACTGGAAGGTGCCGGTCAGGATCGAGATGTAGCTGATCCCGGCGGCGAAGGTGTGGAAGTTCCCGAGGGTGCGCTTGAGCTCGGGTCTGTAGCCGAACTCGGTCAGTTCGGTGTCGTCGGATGGGTTCTTCGGTCCGGTGGGTTGCTCGATGGTCGTCATGAGCGGACTCCTGGTGGGCCTTGGGGAGGAGGGGGAGTGGCTCTTGCGCGTGCCGAGGACGGTGCGGGAGGGGGTGGGGCACGGAGGACGGTGCGGGAGGGTGGCGCGTGGGGAGGGAAAAGCTAGGCGAACCAACCTTGCGGTGAAGGGTCCGTGTTGCGCCAGATGTGCTTCGCCTCGCGATACTCGGCGAGCCCCGCGGGCCCGAGTTCGCGGCCGAAGCCGGACTGCTTGACACCGCCCCATTCGGCCTGCGGCACATACGGGTGGTAGTCGTTGATCCACACCGTGCCGATCCGCAGCCGGGCCGCGACCCGCTGGGCCCTGGCCTCGTCCGTCGTCCATACGGCACCGGCCAGACCGTAGATCGTGTCGTTGGCCAGCCGTACCGCCTCGTCCTCGGTGCTGAACCGTTCCACCGTCAGCACCGGCCCGAACGACTCGTCCCGGACCACGGACATCGTGCTCGTGCACTCGTCCAGGACCGTCGGCAGGTAGTAGAAGCCCTCGTCGTACGCGGCGCCGCTCGGCCGCTCGCCACCGCAGCGCAGCACGGCGCCCTCGGCCATGCCCTGGGCGACGTACTCCTCGACCTTCGAGCGATGTGCCGCCGAGATCAGCGGGCCGGTCTGCGCCCGCTCGTCGAAGGGGCCACCGAGCCGGATCTCCCGCGCCCGGCGGACGACCTCGTCGACGAACCGGTCGTGCAGCGAATCCTCCACCAGCAGGCGGGCGCCCGCCGAGCACACCTGCCCCGAGTGAAGGAAGACCGCGGTCAGCGCCATGTCGACGGCCGTGTCGAAATCGGCGTCGGCGAAGACGATGTTCGGGTTCTTGCCGCCGAGCTCCAGGGCGACCTTCTTCACGCTCGCGGCGGCGTTGGCCATGAGCCGGCGCCCGGTCTGCAGACCGCCGGTGAAGGAGACCAGGTCCACGTCCGGGTGGTCGGAGAGCGGGGCGCCCGCCTCGGGCCCCGCGCCGAGGACCAGGTTGGCCACGCCCGCAGGCACCCCTGCCTCCTCCAGGAGGCGCATCAGATGGATCGCGGTGTGCGGGGTCAGCTCGCTCGGCTTGAGCACGAAGGTGTTGCCGGCCGCGAGCGCCGGGGCCACCTTCCAGGCCGTCTGGAGGAGGGGGTAGTTCCATGGGGTGATCAGCGCGCACACCCCGACCGGCTCGTACACGACCCGGCTGTCGACGCCCGCCTGGCCGGTGTCGACGACCCGGCCCGTCTCGGCGGTGGCCGCCCGTCCGAAGTAGCGGAAGCAGTTCGCGATGTCGTCGATGTCGTACTCGCTCTCCACCAGCCTCTTGCCGGTGTCGAGGGACTCGGCGCGGGCGAGCGCGTCCTTGTCGCGTACGAGAAGGTCGGCCACACGAAGCAGCAGATCACCGCGGTCGGCGGGCGAAGTGGTGGGCCAGGGGCCCTCGTCGAAGGCGCGGCGTGCGGCCGTGATCGCCTCCACGGTGTCCTTGCCGCCGGCCTCGTCCACGACCGCGACCAGGCTGCCGTCGGCGGGACAGCGGATCTCACGTGTCCGCCCGTCGAGCGCGGACCGCCATGCTCCGCCGATGAAAAGTTCGGGCATGTCTCTCGTTCCTCCTGGTCAGCGCCGTACGGGCAGGCGCCCTCACGGCTGGGCGCCTAACCGGAAGGCCGCGTTCTATGCCAAAAAGGAGGCCGAATGTGACGGTCGACACGCTTGGTCAGAAAGCCTGGACATCCGAGGGAACCGCCCTCACCTTCTCCGGCAACACGTCCGAAAGGTCCTGAGGTGGCGCCGGTGACACCAAGCACACCACCCTTCGGGCACCCCCGCGACGACATGGCCGAATGCGTACGTTCACAGGTTTCGAGGTGAGAGGTCACACGCGCGGCACCACGTGGGCCGGTGCGAGGTTGCCGGATCGCGCTCCGAAGGGCTCTTGGCCGACCCGTCACCGTCCCGGTCCGGACGGGAACCGCCTCGCGCGGCCGACGAGCCGGAACCCGTGGCGCGCCGACGGCCTGTCCGGAGGGTGGGCCCATGGGTCGCATGGGCCCACCCCCGATGCCCTACGGGTGCGACAGCTGCCCGGCACCACCCCGTCGGCGTATCCGCTCCTGCGCGCGCTCCATGGCCCGTGCCTCGCGGCGGATCCGCCGCCGCTCACGGCGCAGCGAGCGCGCCGTGCTGCTGGGGGCCGAGATCACGCCGTTGCGCTGGCACCACACCTGGCGGGTCACCCAGACGTCCAGGACGCCCCACGTCGCCGCGATCGTGCTCGCCACGCTGCTCAGCACCATGGGGAACGCCAACCAGGAACCCGCCAGGGTGCACAGGAACGCCACCATCGCCTGCATCAGTGTCACCGCGATGATGAGGACGGCTCGCACCGCCGCCGTCCGCACCGGGTCGGGCAGCCGCCGCTTGCGCGCCGGTTCCTCGATCCACAACGGCCGGTAATGCACCCGCTCTTCGTCACCACGGGCGGATATCCCCCGTACTTCCACCGCGGCGCTCTTCCCCGTCAGGAGGCCGCGCTCCGGTTCCCGAGCGCTTCGCGCCGCCACCTCGGGCGCCGCCGCTCCGTCCCCGGGCGCCGCGCGCCGCTCCGCCGTGCCCATCAACTCGTCACTCCCCACCGCCGGTGGACCAACAGATCCGGATCCCGAGACCCGGCCCCCCACTGGTGCCCGACTTCCTCTGGTTTACGCCGCCTGGGAGCGGCATGCGGGGCCTGTGGCCCATTCCGCCCCCAATTCCCGTACAGAAAGACGATCGACGTACGCCGAAGATTCCCACGGAACGAAAAAATCCGGCCAACCGGCCAACTTCCCCGACGGGATGCCATGGGTTCAAGTACCCGACAGGGGGAGGCAATCTCCCCCAATGGACGGACAACTCCCCATGTCTGGTTCGCCTCGGGTGCGCAGCGCACCCGACCGGCCCTTCGAGATACGTGTGAGTCGGTAGTAGGCTCACGCCGTTTGTTGACGCACATGTGTGCCCCCGGGCCTGGCGGGGGTCGAGCTGGGGGAGGCCATGCGCTTTCGCGGGAAATCGATCCGCCGGAAGATCGTGGCGCTGTTGCTCGTGCCCCTGGTGGCACTGACCGGTGTCTGGACGTTCGCCACGGTGCTGACGGGCCGTGAGGCGAGCGATCTCTTCAGGGTGGCGGACATCGTCGAGGAAGTCGGCTTCCCCATCGAGGACACCATCCGTGTTCTCCAACAGGAACGCCGCCAGACCCTCGTCTACCTCGCCGCCCCCCGGGCCTCCGGGGCGCTCGACGCACTCGACCGCAGCCGGTCCGCCACGGACGCCGCCGTGGAGGAGTTCCGTAAGCACGCCCAGAACTCCGAGCTGCGGGACGAGATGGGCGAGGCCACCTCACTGCGGCTCACGACGATCCTGGACGCCCTCGACGGCCTGCCGTCCCTGCGCACCACGGTCGAGAGCGGCACCGTCACCGTCCCCGATGCCCTCGGCCACTACAACAACCTCGTGGATCCGTGCTTCGCGCTGTTGTCCAACCTCCCCGCCCTAGACAGCGTGGAGATGGACAAGCAGGGACGCGCCCTGGTCAACGTCGGCCGCGCCCGTGAACTCCTCTCCCGTGAGGACGCCCTCATCAGCTCCGTGCTCGTCACGGGCCGGATCACGAAGGACGAGATCCGGGACTTCTCCGACCTTGTCGCCCAGCGCACCCTGCTGTACGACATCAGCCTGGCGCAGCTGCCCTCCTCCGAGCGCGCCCGCATCGGCGGCTACTGGAAGAACGCCGGCACCGCGCCTCTGCGCTCGGTCGAACAGGCCGTCATCGCCTCCGACCCGGGCAAGCCCCGCGGTGTCACCGCGAAGAGCTGGGACACCGCGGTCGAGCCCGTGCTCGCGGACCTCCGCGACCTCAGCGTCGAGGCGGGCGACCGTTACCAGGACCGCGTCCGCCCGCTGGCCACCAACGTCATCCTCAGGGCCGCCGTCGCCGGTGTCCTCGGCCTCTTCGCCCTGCTCGTCTCGCTCTTCATGTCCGTCCGCATCGGCCGGGTCCTCATCCGCGACCTGCGCAGGCTCCGCCAGGAGGCCCACGACACCGCCGGGGTGCGGCTGCCCAGCGTGATGCGCCGGCTCGCCGCGGGCGAACAGGTCGACGTGGAGACCGAGGTGCCGCTCCTGGAGTACGACAAGAACGAGATCGGCGAGGTCAGCCAGGCCCTCAACACCCTGCAGCGGGCAGCAGTCGAGGCCGCCGTCAAGCAGTCCGAACTCCGCAGCGGCATCTCCGAGGTCTTCGTCAACCTCGCCCGCCGCAGCCAGGTCCTGCTGCACAAGCAGCTCACCCTCCTCGACACCATGGAACGCAGGACCGAGGACACCGACGAACTCGCCGACCTGTTCCGCCTGGACCACCTGACAACCCGTATGCGGCGGCACGCCGAGGGCCTGGTCATCCTCTCCGGTGCCGCCCCGTCCAGGCAGTGGCGCAAGCCCATCCAGCTCATGGACGTCGTCCGTGCGGCCGTCGCCGAGGTCGAGGACTACGAGCGGATCGAGGTCCGCCGGCTGCCCCGGGTCGCCGTGACCGGCCCCGCCGTCGCCGACCTCACCCATCTCGTGGCCGAACTCCTGGAGAACGCCACGGTGTTCTCGCCCCCGCACACCGCGGTGCAGGTGCTCGGCGAGCGCGTCGCCAACGGCTTCACCCTGGAGATCCACGACCGGGGCCTCGGCATGTCGGCCGAGGCTCTGCTCGACGCCAACCTCAAGCTCGCCGAGACCCCCGACTTCGAACTCTCCGACACCGACCGGCTCGGTCTCTTCGTGGTCAGCCGGCTCGCCCAGCGGCAGAAGGTCCGCGTCTCCCTCCAGCCCTCCCCGTACGGCGGCACCACGGCCGTCCTGTTCATCCCCGACGCCCTGCTCACCGACGACGTCCCCGACACCAACGGCATCGGCTTCCGCCTCGACCGCGCCCTCCCCACCCGGGAGGCCGAGCTGGAGGAGGAGCGCAACGCGGCACTCTCCCAGGTACCGGTCCGGCTTCCGGGGCTCTCCGCCGCCATCCTGGACGGCCCGGTCGAGCTGGAGGCACCGGTCGACCTGGAGTCCCCGGGCGGGTTCCCGGGCGCCCTCGGCGACGAGAACGCCGGGCGGGGCGGACTGTTCGGGCCCCGCCGTTCCCTCACGGGCGTCGCCGAAGAACAGCAGCAGCCGGCACGCGACCGCGATGGGCAGCAGTCGCCCCTCACCGACCCCGACCCGACGCTCGGCCCCGTACCGCTGCCGCAGCGCCGGACCCCGCACCTCGTCAGCTCGCACGGCCGCGCCGTGAGCGGATCCAGGGCGAGGCACGCGGAGGACGAGCCCGAGCAGGGCCGTACGGCGGGCCCCGAGGGGAGCGCCGACACACGGCCGTTCACCGCCCTGCGCGGCGACCGTACCGAACCGCCGGCCCACCTCGGAACCGACCGCCCGGGCCCCGCCGCGCTCCCCGGGACACACCGCGCCGGCACCCTCCCCCCGGCCGGGTACGAGGGCCCCGCCCTGCCCCAGCGCCGCCGTACGACCTCTGCGGGTGGCGCGGTCCCGACGACCTCGCAGTACGGTGTGGGCGCGCCGACCCCGCGTGCGGACACGACGGACGACCAGGCAGAATCAGCTCCGGGCCCGCTGCCCCGTCGCGTCCGACAGGCCAACCTGGCACCGCAGTTGAAGGCAGGCCCCGACCGGCGTGCCGAACGCGAGGGTGCCCGTCCGGAGCGGCGCTCGGATCCCTCCGAACGCGACGCCGACGAGGTACGCAACCGTATGGCCTCGCTCCAACGGGGCTGGCGGCAAGGCCGCGAGGAGAACTCCGAGGGCGACGACGCCCAGGACGTCTCAGCACCAAGAGGAACGACTAAGGGGGACGGTCGATGACCGCACCGAAGGCCGAAGTGCACACCGCGTCCGGCACGTCCGGGGAGCTGAACTGGCTCCTGGACGACCTGGTCCAGCGTGTCGCCAACATCCGCAAGGCGCTGGTGCTCTCCAGCGACGGACTGCCCACGGGCGTCTCCGAGGACCTCACCCGAGAGGACAGCGAGCACCTGGCCGCCGTCTCCTCCGGCTTCCACAGCCTCGCCAAGGGCGTCGGCCGTCACTTCGACGCGGGCAGCGTCCGGCAGACCGTCGTCGAACTCGACGAGGCCTTCCTCTTCGTCACGGCCGCCGGCGACGGCAGTTGTCTCGCGGTCCTCGCCGACGCCGACGCGGACATCGGCCAGGTCGCCTACGAGATGACCCTTCTCGTCAAGCGGGTCGGCGTGCACCTGGGCTCGGCCCCGCGCACCGATGTGCCCCAGGGCGGGTAGTGGGATGGCATGAGCCGAGACGGTCAGGGAAGAAGCCACTGGTTCGACGACGAGGCCGGGCCAGTGGTGCGTCCGTACGCGATGACACGCGGCCGGACCAACCACGCGATCCAGCACCGCCTCGACCTGATCGCCGTGGTCGTCACGGAACCGCACGTCGACGACCCGGAGGAGGACCACTCCCTCTCCCCTGAACACGTCCGTATCGTCGAGCTCTGCCGTGACACCCCCCAGTCGGTGGCCGAACTGGCCGCCGACCTGGACCTCCCCGTCGGAGTCGTCCGCGTACTCGTCGGAGACCTCGTGGACGAGGAACTCGTCCACGTGACCCGCCCCGTCCCACCGGCAGAGCTGGTGGACGAGAGCATTCTGCGCGACGTGATCAACGGCCTCCGGGCGCTCTGAGCAGCGTGGAAACGGAGTGGATACGTGACAGCCAACCATCCAGCAGGAGAAAGACCGATGATCCTCGGGCGCACTGAGCGCGGCACACCTCCGGTCGAGCCCGTCACGCTCAAGATCCTCGTGGCCGGCGGTTTCGGCGTGGGCAAGACGACCTGCGTCGGCGCGGTCAGCGAGATCAAGCCGCTGCGCACCGAGGAGGTGCTCACCGAGGCGGGCCGCCCGGTCGACGACACCAGCGGTGTGGAGAGCAAGACGACCACCACCGTCGCCATGGACTTCGGGCGCATCACCCTCCGCGAGGACCTGGTCCTTTACCTGTTCGGGACCCCCGGCCAGGACCGCTTCTGGTTCCTCTGGGACGAACTGGCCTCCGGTGCCCTGGGCGCGGTGGTGCTGGTGGACACGCGTCGTCTGGAGGACTGCTTCGCCGCCGTCGACTACTTCGAGCGGCGCTCCATACCCTTCGTGATCGGTGTCAACTGCTTCGACGACGCCGCACGTTACCCCGCCGAGACGGTCCGTCAGGCCCTCGACC